>JAZRQR010000166.1:0-1244 GCA_045650025.1 Eubacteriales bacterium | reverse complement strand
TCCTCATCCAATCGGATTTTCCCAATGGGCGAGCCGATGGCAGAGACCCGAACACCGCATGCATCCAGCTGTGCACGCACCTCCAAAAACTCCCGCTCGGACAGCACCGAAACGTTTTTGCCGTTGACGTGCCGCAGCTCGATATAGTCGATGCCAAACTTTGCAAGTCCGTACAGCTGCCGCTCAAAGGACGCGGCATATTCATCCGCAAACGCGGAAAGCTTCATTTGACTCATAAAAGCTCCTTAAATCTCGGGGTAAGAGATACGCTGCTCCTCTCCGCTTTCCAAAGCACGCACAATGGCGTTCATGATCAGCACGGGAGAGATGAACGCACCGTAGCCCAGGGTTTGCTCCGCGCCCGAAAGAATGTCGTAAAATTCGCAAAATTCCTTATAAAACCAATCGTTTGTCGAAGGGATCTCAAAGCTCACGGACGCGTTCTCCGCCATGCGCGCGGCATAGTAATGATAGCTGTTGTTGCAGTAAAGTCCTACGCAATCATAGCCCTCATAGCCAAACAGCACGTGTATGGTATCACCGCTCTGCCTTGCCATGACCGAACGCGGATATCTGCCAAAGATCTCGCACACCATCTCCACAAGGTGCTGTGCGTAAAAGTAAAAGCCACCGTACGCATTCTCTTTTTGATAGGGCGCACGCACGTAACCACCCAGCGTTTTGCCGTCAGCCTCGCACTGGGCGTCCTGCTTGAGCTTTTGCACGTAGACATCCTGCTTGAGCGACGAGCCGCCCGAAATGCGCACACCGTTTTCCTTGAGCTGTCGCATAAATGCAGCAGCCTGGTCACAGTCAATGGTGATCGGCTTATCGATAAACATGGGAATTCCGCTCTCAATATAGGGCTTTGCAAATTTGTAATGGCTGTCGCCGTGACGCGCGGTAATGATCAAGCCGTCAATACGTCCCACGGCATCCGCATACCCCTGCATCACGGGAACACCAAACTGATCGTGCAGCCGCTGAGCTGCCTCGACCCAATCGCTATATACGCCCACGACCTCTATATCAGAAAACTCCTCCCTGTCCCGAATAAAGTACAAAAACGCATCGGCATGAGAGTTTTCACATCCGAGAATGGCGATCCTTTTCATCATACGCCTCCTTAAAACCGCAGCGGCAGCGGATTTTCCGCATGCACCTGCTCGATGATTGAAATGATGCGCGCCGCCATTTGCGCGGTCACGGTCATTTGCTTTTGCTCTGTGATGCGATCGTAAATC
>JAZRQR010000165.1:0-15400 GCA_045650025.1 Eubacteriales bacterium | reverse complement strand
AAATTCCAATTTGTCGGGATGATGATAAGAGCGAGGGCTGACAGAAATCAATCTGTCAGCCCTCAAAATTTGCGTCGCAGTAAGCAAAGAAAAGGGATTTCCCAAAAACACTCAAAGTGCTTGTAAAAACGGACAAAACCGGTGTCTTGTGCCGAGAGAAAGCGTTTTGCTGAAAACTGTGGTCTTTTGGCAAGAGAGCAAGTTGGGGATAATGAACAAAAAATCAGTCCTAATCTTACGAAAAGGACTGATTTTTTGGTGCATAAAGCACAAATTTTGGTCGGAGTGACAGGATTCTGAACCTATCGAAGACTCGCGCCGCGCTCCGCTTTGCGTTCTCGCGCCGCTCCCTATCGTGTCGAGCTTGACGTTTGATTTTCCAAATCTAAACCTCTTTGCAAGCTCGAAGCAGTTTCTCGTCACCGCCACTTTCGACAAAAAGAGAAAGGAAAAGCTCTCGCTCTCCCTTTCTCTTTTTGGTCGGAGTGACAGGATTCGAACCTGCGGCATCGACGTCCCAAACGTCGCGCGCTACCAACTGCGCCACACCCCGTTTTATTATATTGACCCAAGCGCGCTACTCATTTCGCCATCGGCGAAATACTTGCGCACACACCTCGATGTGTGAAAAATATTGAATTTTACGTGTTTTTTTGTAAGTGGTCAAATCTGTGGTCACAACAGGTATTTTAGGGTGCTGCAATGCAGCACCCTAAATACATATCGGAATGGCTATGCGGAGAATTACTCCTCGTCGCCGTCGAGCTCTTCAAGCTCCTCTACGTCGTCCTCTTCGATGATGCAAGCGAACTTCTCGCCGCATGCGGGGCAACGCAGGTTCTCCTCGTCGATATCACCCTCAAAGCAGATGATCTCGCCACAAGAGGGGCACTCTACCTCAAAGATATCCTCGAACTCGTCCTCGAGATCCTCCAGGTCGTCATCATAGGGAATGTCGCATTCCAGTCCGCAGCACTCACAGTTGCCGTCGCACTCCTCGTCATCCCAATCCTCGTCCTCATCCTCATCGTCGAAGTCATAGTCGCCTTCGTCCAAGAGGTAGTCCTCAACGTCGCCAAGGTCGGTATCGATCTCGTCTACGTATTCCTCCAGATCAGCCAGATCCTCGTCAAGCTCGTCAACCAGGTCAGCCAAATCGGAAGTCAGTTCGATCAGCGCAGTGATCAGCTTGCCCTCTGCGCTTTCCTTATCGTAATTCAAGCCGTCTGCCAAACCCTTCAGGTAAGCAGCCTTTTCGGTAATGGTCATGATACTCATTTCCTTTCTGTTGTAATGCGGCTATGCGCCAAGAGCCAATTATGCTCTGGACAGATACTCGCCGGTTCTGGTGTCGATCTTGAGCACGTCGCCCACGTTGATGAACAGCGGAACCTTGATCTCTGCGCCGGTCTCCAGAGTTGCGGGCTTGAGGGTGTTGGTTGCGGTGTTGCCTGCAAAGCCGGGGTCAGTATCAGTTACTTCGAGCTCTACGAATGTGGGGGGCTCTACTGCGAAGATGTTGCCCTTGTAGGACATGATCTTGCAGAACATCTCTTCCTTTACGAACTTAAAGGAATCGCCTACCTTGTCGTGAGCAACCAGGGTCTCTTCCCAGGTCTCGGTGTCCATGAAGTGGTACAGGTCACCATCGTCGTAGGAATACTGCATATCCTTTCTGTCGATGTATGCATTCTCGAACTTATCCGTGGGAGAGAAAGTACGCTCGAGCACGGTGCCGGTAATGACGTTCTTGATCTTGGTGCGCACGAATGCTGCACCCTTACCGGGCTTTACATGCTGGAATTCGATAACCTGGAATACGTTACCGTCCATATCAAAAGTGATGCCGTTCTTAAAATCGCCAGCTACTACCATTTTGTTTGTCCTCCAAATTAACCGTTTAGTATTTTGGTCTTAGATTTTATTAAAGTTCATTTTATTATACACCAATTCCGCGCGTTTTTCAAGAGGGTTTTGCACATTTTTTGCGATAAAGATAAGGTTTTTTGCATTTTTTGCTTCGGAATAAACGATACGACGCAAAAGTACTACGACACACGCACCATTTTGCACAAAAGTAAGGAAGGAAATCGCGCAACTTTTTCTTGTGCTTTGTGCACTTTTTTTGCGCTCGCTGTTGACAATCTTGACAAAATCGGGTACAATAATTATATATGCCGTTTTTTGCCCATTTGTCGGGCGAGAGCCTCGGCGGAATTTGGAGGATATGCCGTGATCTTTAGTATGACCGCTTTCGGACGCGACAAGCAGACCGTTTCGGGTAAGGATATTACCGTGGAGCTGCGCTCTGTCAACAACCGATTTTTCGATTGCTCGGTACGCATGCCCCGCGCATTCTCGTACCTGGAAGAAAAGATCAAGCCCTACCTGCAATCCCGCGGCATTTCGCGCGGCAAGGTGGACGTCAGCATTTCGATCGACGTGCTGGACACCCAGGGCGTTTCCATCGTGCCCGACCTCGGCTATGCCAAGGGCTACCTGGACGCGCTGTACGCGCTGCGCGACACGTTTGGCCTTGCAGACGACATCAGCGTCATGACCGTGGCTCGCAACCAGGACATCTTCAAGGTCAAGAAGCCCGAAGAGGACGTTGAGAAGGATTGGCAGGATCTGTTGACCGTGCTGGCGGTTGCGACTGACCGATTCCTGGACGCTCGCCGCGCAGAGGGCGCACGCATTGAAGCCGATCTGCGCGCCAAGATGCAAAGCATTATGACTCGCGTAGACACCATTGAGCAGCTTTCCGCAGAGGATATTACCTCCTACCGCACGCGACTGGAGGAAAAGATCCGCGCGGTGCTCAACGACGCCGTGATCACGGTGGACGAAAACAGACTTTTGACCGAGTGTGCCATTTACGCCGACAAGGTTGCCATTGACGAGGAGCTGGTGAGATTGCGCTCGCACTCCGTGGCGTTTGAGCAGTACCTTTGCTCGGATCAGCCCGTGGGCAGAAGCATTGACTTCCTTTTGCAGGAGATCAACCGCGAGATCAACACCACAGGCTCCAAGTGCACCAACGCAGCCATTGCCAAGCTGGTGGTGGAGGTCAAGACCGAGCTGGAAAAGATCCGTGAGCAGATCCAGAATATTGAGTAAAAAGGAGTACAGGACATGAACTTTATCAACGTAGGCTATGGAAACATGGTGGCGGTGGAACGCATCGTCACGCTGGCAAGCCCCGACTCCGCACCCATCAAGCGTCTGATCCAGGACGCAAAGGACGCAGGCCGCGTCATTGACGTTACCTGTGGCAGAAAGACCCGCGCCGTGATCATTACCGACTCCGAGCACGTCATTCTCTCGGCTCTGCAGGCAGAGACCATTGCAAATCGCCTGACCACCGATCAGGACTTTGAAGACGAGCCCGAAGAGGAAGAATAACACCCATTTCGTTTTAACAATATCAACATACATCGAATTTTGGAAAGGAATTAACTATGCTGTATCCTACTATCAATCAACTGACCAAGAACGAATTTAACCGCTACGAGCTGGCGATTGCAACCGCTAAGTGCGCGCGCATCATCACCGGCGAGTACGTAAAGCAGCGCGAGCAGGCTGAGGCTTCCATGACCGGCAACAAGGAGACCGACAAGCCCCTGCAGAACCTGATCGACAAGGAAGTACGCGACGAGAAGGCAGTTAAGATTGCAATCGGTCGCATTTACAAGGGCGAGTACCAGATCGTCAGAGACGGTTCCGATCCTGTGGAAGAAGTACAGGACTAATCCCCTCTCTACGTATCAGGAGTAGCTTTCGTGAAGGGTAATCAAGGCGCGGCGGAATACGCGGGCGTCTATATCTTAGACAACCCCTATTGCATCGACGCCTCATACGACTACTATATCCCCCAAGACATGCGCGCCGCGGTATCCCCCGGCGTGTTTGTCACTGTGCCGTTCGGACATGGAAACCGCAAGCAGATCGGCTTGGTCGTCACCGTGCATCACACCACGACCGCCAAGCGCACCAAGGATTTGGCGGGTCTGTGCTCCGAGCGGATTTGCTTATCCGGGGAAATGCTTGCCCTGTGCCTTTGGCTGCACGAGCACACGCTTTGCACGGTTGGCGAGGCGGTCAAGTGCGTGCTGCCCTCGGCATCCATGTCACACCTGGTTGACTACTACAGCCCTGCCACCGGCGCCAAGGCGCAGGACGCAAGCAAAAAGCTGGAGGCGGCGCATCTGATGACCTTTAACTACGTGCAGGCACGCGGCAGCGTGAGCATCAACGCCTTGCGTGCGCGCTTTGGCGCGGGTGTTGGTGAGATGGTTGCCGAGCTGGTGGATAAGGGGCTTTTACAAAAGCAGGCGGAGGAAAAGCAAGGCTCTGCCGGTGCGTTTACTACGCTCTACGCGCTTGCCGTGGCAAAGGAGCAGGCACAGCGCATTCTGGAAGGCGGCAAGGACGCCCCTGTGCGCCTGACCTCGCAAAAGCAAAAGGCGCTGCTGGAAAACGCCCTTCGACTGGGCGCTCCCGCCGACAAGGACGCGCTTTGCGCGGGCACCGATGCAGGTGCGGCACAGCTTAAGGCTTTGGTGGACAAGGGCATTTTTGCCACCGAGAAAAAGCAGATCTTCCGTAATCCCTATGCCGTTCCGGCAAAGCACACCCCCGCGCCCGATCCCGTACTCAACACCGAGCAATCTGCCGCCGTGCAGACGCTTTGCGCTCTGGCGGATGCGGGCGAAGCGCGCGCAGCGCTGCTGTTTGGTGTAACGGGTAGCGGCAAAACATACGTCATGGCAAAGCTGCTCGACAAGATTCTTGCCGACGGCAAGGGCGCGATCCTGATGCTGCCCGAAATTTCGCTGACGCCGCAATCGGTGGCGCTGTTCTGCGCCCGCTACGGCGACACGGTTGCCGTGATCCACTCCGCGCTTTCCGCAGGCGAGCGCCAGGACGCTTACGCGCGCATCAGCCAAGGCAAGGCGCGCTTGGTCATTGGCACGCGCTCTGCCGTGTTTGCTCCCGTGCCCAATCTGGGTCTTATCATTATGGACGAGGAGCAGGAGCACACCTATAAATCCGACCAAGACCCCAAATATCACGCGCGCGACGTGGCGCGCTGGCGCTGCGCCCACAACAAGGCGCTTTTGCTTTTAGCCTCCGCGACCCCCTCGCTGGAAAGCTACGCCAAGGCGCAGGCGGGCACTTACACGCTTGTGACGCTGACCCAGCGCTACAACAAGTCCGGACTTCCCGAGGTCACCGTGGCGGACATGCGCCAGGGTGCGGCAGCGGGCGTTGCCTCGCCGCTTGGCACGCTGATGACCGATGCGCTTGGCAAGACGCTTGCGGACGGTCAGCAAGCCGTACTGTTTTTGAACCGACGCGGCTACCACCGCTTTATTTCCTGTGCCTCGTGCGGCACGGCGGTGACCTGCCCGCATTGCTCGGTTGCCATGACCTATCACGTCAAAAACGGCACCTACACCGACGGCGAGCTGGTTTGCCATTGGTGCGGCACGCGCCTGGAGGTACCCCAAAAGTGCCCCGAATGCGCTTCCCCTCACCTGCGCCACACCGGCTTTGGCACGCAGCGCGTGCAGCAGGAGCTGGAAATGCTTTTGCCCGATGCGCGCGTCATGCGTCTGGATGCCGACACCACGCAGGCAAAATTCTCCATGGATAAGCTGCTGGGCGAGTTCCGTGACGGCAAAGCCGACGTCATGATCGGCACGCAGATGGTCACCAAGGGGCACAACTTTCCCGACGTGACGCTTGTGGGCGTGCTGCTGGCGGACGCTTCCCTGTACGTGGACGATTTCCGCGCCTCGGAGCGCACCTTTGCCATGCTGACGCAGGTGATTGGTCGCGCAGGACGCGGCGACCTGCCCGGACGCGCCATCATTCAGACCAACAATCCCGACAACGACGTCATCACCTTGGCTTGCGCGCAGGATTATCACACCTTTTTTGAGCGCGAGATCAAGCTGCGTCGTCTCTTAACCTTCCCGCCCTATTGCGACATTGCACTCCTGACGCTGACCTGCACGGACGAAAAGGACCTGATGAAATACGCCGTGCGCCTGCGCGAGGAGCTGGACCGACTGGGCTCGGGTGAATTTTGCGACGTGCCCATGATGATCTTTGGTCCCTTTGAAGCCCCGGTTTACCGCGTGGAGGAAAAATACCGCATGCGCCTGGTCATCAAATGCCGACTCAACAAGCGCGCACGCGAGCTTTTTTCCAAGATTCTCATCCGATTTGGAAAGGACGGCGCAAAATCGCCCGTTCTGAGTATAGATTTCAACCCATCCAACCTATAATAACGTTTAGAAAAGAGGAGCACCTTTATGGCAAAACTGAAAATTGTAAAATACGGAGACGACACGCTGCGCAAGACCTGCCGCCCCGTGGATACCATTACCCCCCGCGTTCTGACTCTGCTGGACGACATGGTGGAGACCATGCACGCCGCTGACGGCTGCGGCCTGGCTGCACCCCAGGTGGGCATTCTGCGCCGCATTGCGGTCGTTGAGGTCGAGCCCGGCGAGATCTACGAGATGATCAATCCCAAGATCATTGCACGCGCCGGCACGCAGGAGGAGAGCGAGGGCTGCCTTTCCCTGCCCGGTAAGTGGGGCACGACGCGCAGACCCATGCACGTCACGGTGCGCTACACCAACCGCCACGGCGAGACGGTGGAGGCTTCGGGCAGCGGCCTTCTGGCTCGCGCATTCTGCCACGAGCTGGATCACCTGGACGGCGTGCTGTTCATTGACAACGCGCTGGAAGTCGTTGAGGGTTGATCCCCCGCACGGAGGTATTTGACCATGAAGATTTTGTTTATGGGTACGCCCGATTTTGCGGTCTTTACGCTCAAGGCGCTGGTCGAGAGCGGCGAAAACGTGATCGGCGTGGTGACCCAGACCGACAAGCCGCGCGGACGCGGTCACGAAATGCAACCCACGCCCGTTAAGGTGTACGCCCAGGAGCACGGCATTCCCGTGTACCAGCCCAAGACCTTGCGCTCAGAGGAATTTGCCGCACAGCTCTCCGAGATCGATCCCGAGCTGATCATTGTGGTTGCCTACGGCAAGATTCTGCCCCCAAACGTGCTGGATTACCCCAAGCACGGCTGCATCAACGTGCACGGCTCGCTGCTGCCCGCCTATCGCGGCGCGGCTCCCATGCAGCGCGCCATTATGGACGGCTGCTCCACCACCGGCATTACCACCATGTATATGGCAGAGGGCTTGGACACGGGCGATATGCTGCTCAAAGCCGAGCTGCCCATTTTGCCCGAGGACAATTTTGAAAATATTCATGACAATCTGGGTGCGCTGGGCGCACAGACCATGCTGGACACGCTTGCCGCTCTGCGCGCAGGCACGCTGACGCCCCAAAAGCAGGACGACAGCCTTGCCAACTATGCCGAAAAGATTCAGAAGAGCGACCTTTTGATCGACTTTTCCCGTGACGCGGTCACGGTGCACAACTATATCCGCGGCACCTCGCCCATTCCGCTTTCCTTTACCCATCTGCCGAGCGGCTCGCTGCTCAAGGTATACGCTTCGCGCGTGTATGACGCTGATAAGGTGCACACCGCCGCTCCCGGCACGGTTGTGGGCTTGGAGGGCGACGTCTTGGTTGCCTGCGGCAAGGGCACGATTGCGCTGACTCAGGTCATCCCGGAGGGCAAAAAGCGCATGCCCGCCGCCGATTACATCCGAGGCAGAAAAATCAATCTCGGAGATTTGCTGTCCTGACGCAGAGCGAAATTTTGTAACGCAAGCATTATTCCCGCATTTGCGTCATAAACCCTTTCTATTCGCGCTCTCCCCCCTGCGCTTGGCACAGAGCAGCGCTGAATATCCCCCCACACGCCGCCGCAGGCTGCGTGAGCCTGCTTGCAGGCAACTCCCTGGAGGGGGGCTTTGAGAGTGGTTCTGCGCATTTATGAAACTTTTCACTTGCCCAACCACGGATATTATGTTAGAAAGCTTGGTATAGCGGCAGCATCCCACAACGGTTAAGTTTTATCCAAAGGCATAGCTCCCTTCATAGCCCCCCTCCGGGAGGGGGGACAGCTGGCGCAGGCTTGTTCCAAGCGCAGGGGGGAGAGCGCGAATCCAAACGGTTTCTGCGCGTAAAATTCTACGTTTTACTCACAACAGTTATCAATCGCACTCAATACAAAAGGCATTTCATTTTTTGTGCAAAAATCCCAAGCGAGCAGGTTTTCTGCCACTACGGAGGTTATATATGTTTTATTATTCCTTTTTCGACTGGACACTCTTTTTGCTGCTCCCCGCATTCATCTTTGCGCTGATCGCGCAATATCGCGTCAAGCGCGCGTTTGATTGGGGCAGCCGCACCAAAACCGCATGCGGCATTACGGGCGCGCAGACTGCACGCAAGATCCTGGACGAATACGGACTTTACCACATCTCCATTGAGCGCGTAGCAGGCGAGCTGAGCGACCACTACG
This sequence comes from Eubacteriales bacterium, assembly GCA_045650025.1. Classification (GTDB taxonomy): domain Bacteria; phylum Bacillota; class Clostridia; order Oscillospirales; family CAG-272; genus SVQP01. The sequence continues at coordinate 6,939 of JAZRQR010000165.1, read as the reverse complement.
ACCCCAAGGAAAATACGATCTACCTCTCCGATGCCGTTTACGGCAGCACCAGTGCTGCAGCCGTTGGCGTTGCCGCGCACGAGGCAGGTCACGCCGTGCAGTACGCGCAGGATTATTTCCCCGTTCGCGTGCGCGCCGCCATCATTCCCATGACCCGTATTGGCGCAGGTCTTGCCATGCCGCTGTTTCTGATCGGCTTATTCATTTCGTATTTCTATATCCAGGCAGCCAATCCGCTCTCTGACCTTCTCATGGTCAGCGGCATTGCGCTCTATTCCTTCAGCACCCTGTTCCAGCTCGCCACGCTGCACGTGGAGTTTAACGCCTCCCACCGCGCACTCAAGATCATAGACGGCTGGGGCACGCTGACCAAGGAGGAGCACAGAGTTGCAGGACAGGTGCTCAGCGCCGCAGCCATGACCTACGTGGCAGCGCTTGCCACCTCGCTGCTCTCGCTTTTGCGCCTGATCCTGATTTTTAGGAGACGACGCTGATGGAACAGACGCTCAATCCTGCACGCGCCCTTGCGCTGCAGATTCTCAACAAAACCGATTCGGCAGGGCAATACACCAACCTTGCCCTGGATGCCGCGCTCAAAAGAAGCGAGCTTTCCGCCCCCGACAAGGCACTTGTGACCATTCTCGTGTACGGCGTGACCGAGCGCAGACTGACGCTGGACTACATGGCGGACGCGCTTGCTTCCCGCCCCATGGAGACCTTGGACGGCACGGTGCGCAATCTGGTGCGCATGGGTCTTTACCAGCTGCGCTACCTGGATCGCATTCCCGCGCACGCCGCCATCAACGAAACGGTGGCACTTGCGCCCCGCCGCGCACGCGGCTTTGTCAATGCGGTGCTGCGTGAATACACGCGCCGCGCACACGATCTGCCCTTCCCCGACAAACAGACCGATCTGTATCGCTACTTGTCGGTTACATACTCCCTGCCCGTTCCGCTTTGCAAGAAATTGACCGAGATTTTCGGCGCAGAGCGCGCCGAGGCAGTGATGGAAGCCTTTGGGCACGCGCCGCCCATTACCCTGCGCGTCAATACCCTGAAAAACTCCCCCGAGCAGCTGGAAGGCGAGCTTTGCGCGCTGGGCTACCGCGTGCAGCCCTCCGCCGTGCTGGAGAGTGCCCTGACCGTGCCCGATTTCATTCCCTCGGGCTCACCGCAGATCTCTTACGGTCAGGTCTTTGTGCAGGACCTCGCCTCGCAGATCTGCGTGCAGGTGCTGGACGCGCAGCCCGGTGATTTTGTCATCGATGCTTGCGCTTGCCCCGGCTCCAAGACATTTGGTACGGCAATTCAAATGCAAAACACGGGCAGAATTCTTGCCTGCGACCTGCACCAAAGCAAGCTCTCGCTGATCCAGACCGGCGCACAGCGCCTGGGCATTTCGATCATTGAGGTGCGTGAGCGCGACGCGCGTGCGCACGATCCCGCGCTTGTGGGACAAGCCGACCGCGTGCTTTGCGACGTACCCTGCTCCGGCTTTGGCGTGCTTGGCAAAAAGCCCGAGATCCGCTACAAGGATCTATCGGACGCCGCGGCTCTGCCCGCCATTCAGTACGCAATTTTGGAAAACTGCTGCCGCTACGTCAAGGACGGCGGTGTACTCGTATACTCCACCTGCACCATTTTCCCCGAGGAAAACGAACAGAACGTGCAGAAATTCCTTTGCTCCCACCCCGAATTTGCCCTTGAGGCATTCTCGATTGGCGGCATTGACGCCGACGATGGCATGCTGACCCTGACCCCCGATATGCACGGCACCGACGGGTTCTTTATTGCCAAGCTGCGGAAAGTCGATTGAAGATACTAAATAACGCCCAGAGAAATAAATCGCCCGTGTCATCCTGGTGCGAAGATAATTCACCGCCTTGCGGTGAATTGACGGAGTCGAACCCCGCAGGGGCGCGCGCAGCAAGGGATCTACGGGCGAACAGCCTACCCCTCGTAGATCCTCAAAACGCTTCAAGCGTTTTGACTTTCAAAAATCAGCAATCTATTGCAGTTTTTTGAAAGTTCGACTACGAAAACATCCACACCGGGATGTTTTCTCCGCTCAGGATGACACGAGGGGCAAAAAGGAGACCGTTGATGTATTACGTTTACATGCTGACAGATAAAGTAAATAAATATATGTATATCGGCGTAACAAATGATCTTCGACGAAGATTACGTGAACACAAAAGTGAGGAAATAAGCGGATTTACCAAAAGGTATCACATACACAAACTTGTATATTACGAAGAATTCCACGAAGTCAAATATGCCATTGCACGGGAAAAGCAACTAAAGGGATGGAAGCGTGAGAAAAAGGATGCGCTTGTAGCCACAAAAAACCCGAACATGGACGATTGGTCCGAATATCTTTTATAACCTGTATTGATCAGAATCACCGATGCATCCGGATGCATCCGCCCGTGTCATCCTGAGCGGAGGAATTTCGCAACAAGTTGCGAAATGACGGAGTCGAACCCCGCAGGGGCGCGCGTCAGCGCGGGATCTACGGGCGAACAGCCTACCCTCGTAGATCCTCAAAACGCTTCAAGCGTTTTGACTTTCAAAAATCAGCAATCTATTGCAGATTTTTGAAAGTTCGACTACGAAAACATCCGCACCGGGATGTTTTCTCCGCTCAGGATGACACGAGGGGCACCCCCACACTATTTATTCATTTGTGCTATGCACCAAAAAACGTAAGGAAAATCATATGGAAAACATACTCTCCCTGCTCCCCGAGGAGCTGGAAGCCTTGATGGCACAGCTCGGCGAGCCCAAATATCGCGCCCGTCAGTTGTTTGAGGGCTTGCATAAAGGTCTTGCACCCGAGGAGATTACCAACGTGGGCAAAAAAACGGTGGCAAAGATTTCCGAAGTCACCACCTATCACCTGCCCATCGCTCGCCGCCGATTGGTCTCCGCCATTGACGGCACCATCAAATATCTCTTTGAGCTCTCGGACGGCAACTGCGTCGAGGCGGTCGTCATGCACTATAAGCATGGCTCGACCATCTGCATCTCCTCTCAGGTTGGCTGCCGCATGGGCTGCAAGTTCTGTGCCTCCACCATTGGCGGACGCGTGCGCGACTTAAATGCCGCCGAGCTGATCGGGCAGGTCATTGCCGCGCAAAAGGACATGAGCGCCACCGACCCCGGTGCCCGCATTGGCGGCATTGTCATGATGGGCATTGGCGAGCCCTTAGACAACTTTGACAACGTCATCAAATTCTTGAAGCTGGTCAACGCCCAGGGCGGCATTTGCATTGGCTACCGCCACATCTCGCTCTCCACCTGCGGCGTGGTCGACAAGATCTACGAGCTGGCAAAGCAGGATCTGCCCATCACGCTCTCGATCTCGCTGCACGCCTGCGACGATACCACGCGCTCCTCCATCATGCCCATCAACAACAAGTGGGGCGTGGACGCGCTGCTGAAGGCTTGCAAGGACTACTTTGCCGCTACCGGCAGACGCATTTCCTTTGAATACACCCTCATTCGAGGTAAAAACGACTCGGTTGCCGCCGCAGAGCAGTTAGCAAACGTGCTCAACTCGCGCCTGCGCTCCCGCAACGACACCATGCCCATTCACGTCAATCTCATTCCGGTCAACCCCGTTGAGGAGACCGGCTTTGAACGCTCGGACGACAAAGCCATCAAGGCATTTGCCGCTACCTTGGAAAAGAAGGGCGTGCGCGCCACCGTGCGCAGAAAGCTTGGTGCGGACATCAACGCCTCGTGCGGTCAGCTGCGCCGTGCCGATCAAAAAGAAAAAGACGCTTAACAAGAGGACGGACACTACATGGAACTCATCCATTGCGGAAGAATTATGAAAGGCGTGGGCGGACTTTACCAGGTAAAGCTGACCCCCGACGCCGCCCGATCTGCAGGGCTTGACCCGAATACCCCCATCGCCTGCCGCGCCAAGGGGGCTTTTCGACATGAAAATCTGACCCCCTTGGTTGGCGATATCGTCTCTTTGGAGTTTGAACAGACCGGCGAGAGCGAGCGCGATGCGGGCGCTATGATCTCGGACATTGCCGAGCGCAAAAACGCGCTCATCCGTCCGCCGCTTGCCAATCTGGACGTCATGTTCGTCACCTTTGCCGCCGCTAAGCCTGCCCCCGTGCTGGAGACGGTGGACAAGCTGATCTGCATTTTGGAGCACCACCACATCACCCCTGTGATCGTGGTGACCAAATCCGACACCAAGGCGGACTACGCCGAGCAGCTTTGCACGCTTTACCAAAACGCAGGCTTTGACGCCTTCTGCACAAGCTCGGCAGACGGCAGCGGTATGGATGCCCTGCGCGCTTACATAGCAGAGCATTGCGAGGGCAGGATCTCTGCCTTTGCGGGCGCTTCGGGCGTGGGAAAATCCACGCTGCTCAACGCCCTTTTCCCCTCGCTTGCGCTGCAGACCGGTGAGGTCAGCCGCAAGATCGAGCGCGGCAAGCACACCACCCGTACCGTGGAGCTGTTTCCCATGCCGGGCACCGAGCACGGCTTGATTGCCGATACCCCCGGCTTTTCCATGCTGGATTTTGCCCGCTTCCACTTCTTTACCAAGGAAGACCTGCCCTTGACCATGCGCGAGTTCGTGCCGCTGCTGGGGCAGTGCCGCTTTACCAAGTGCTCCCACACCAAGGAGCAGGGCTGCGCCATTCTGGAGGCGGTCAAGCGCGGCGAGATTGCAAGGTCGCGCCACGACAGCTTTATTGCCATTTACGACGTGCTCAAAAACAAGCACGATTGGGACATGTAAGGAGCGTTTATGCGAGCATTTATTTACGTGGGCGGTGCCATCTGCCCCGAACGTATTACCGAACGCCCCGCAGACGGCGATCTTTGCATTGCGGCTGACGGCGGCTACCAGAATGCACTCTCCCTCGGTCACCCCGTGCACGTGGCGGTAGGCGATTTTGATTCCTTCCCCCGTGCCCGCATTGCGGACGGCATCGAGCAAATCGAGTTGCCCCGCGAAAAGGACTTGACCGACTCGCAGGTCTGCATTGAGACCGCGATTGCTAAAGGCGCGGACGAGATCATTCTCATAGGCGGTCTTTCGGGTCGCCTTGACCACACCTTAGCCAACCTTTCCATTCTGCAGGATCTGCACGCGCGCCGCGTGATGGGCTACATCACCGACGGACACAACCGCGCGCGCTTTATCCGCAATACGGGCATCATCGTTCTGCGCAGCGATTTCAAGTACCTTTCGCTGATCGCGGTGGACGAGACCTGCAAGGGCGTCAGCATCAAGGGCTGCAAGTACGAGATGAAGAATCAGCCCGTGCACCGCAGACTGCAATTCGCCGTCTCCAACGAGATCACGGGCAACTGCGCCATGGTCACGGTCAAAAAGGGCGGCATGTACGTCATTGAATCGCGCGACGCGTAACTCACAGCGCGCACAGGGCATATACTTTTAGCAAAAATGAAAGGAGTGCCCGCGATGAAGATCATGACGCTCAAAGCGCCCAGGATCGTTTCCACGATCATTCGCCTGTTTACCAAAAACAAGAATCGGTAGGACTACATATGACACAGGAATTACGCAAAAATAACGGATTTTTACCCATAAACGCCGCAGAAATGCAGGAGCTTGGCTGGGATGCGCCCGATTTCGTATACGTGACGGGTGATGCCTACGTTGACCACCCCTCGTTTGGCGTTTCCATCATCTCGCGCGTGCTGGAGGACGCAGGCTTTCGCGTTGCCATCCTCTCGCAGCCCGATTACAAAAGCGCCGATGCCTTCCGCACCTTTGGCAGACCCCGCCTTGGCTTTTTGGTGACCGCGGGCAACATTGACTCCATGGTAGCGCACTATACCGTCTCCAAGAAAAAGCGCACCTATGACTACTACTCCGCAGGCGGCAAGATGGGCGCGCGCCCCGACCGCGCAACCATCGTGTACTCCAACCGCATCCGCGAGGCGTACGGCGATATTCCGATTATTCTGGGCGGCTTGGAGGCTTCCCTGCGCCGCTTTGCCCACTACGACTACTGGGAGGATCGCGTGCGCCGCTCGCTGCTCATTGACTCCCGCGCCGATATTCTGACCTACGGCATGGGCGAAAAGATTCTGGTGCGCCTGGCGCAGCTGCTGGATAAGGGCGTGCCGATCAAAAAGATCCGCGACGTGCGCGGCACGGTTTGGGTAGGCAAGCCCGAGGATACCGTGCACTTCCCCATTGCCGCAACCTTTGACTACAACGAGCTCAAGACCGACAAAAAGGCTTACGCAAACGCCTTTGGCGTGCAATACAAGAACCAGGACAGCATTACGGGTAAGGCGATCTGCGAGCTTTACGACGGCAAGATGCTGGTGCAAAACCCGCCTATGCCCCCCTTGGAGCAAGACGAGCTTGACCACGTGTACGCCCTGCCCTACACCCGCACCTACCACCCGTCCTACCAAAAGGACGGCGGCGTGCCCGGCATTGAAGAGGTGCGCTTCTCGGTAACGCACAACCGTGGCTGCTTTGGCAGCTGCAATTTCTGCGCGCTGGCGTTCCATCAGGGTCGCACCGTGCGCGCGCGCAGCATCCAGAGCTGCGTGGCAGAAGCCAAAAAGATTACCGAAATGCCCGACTTTAAGGGCTTCATTCACGACGTGGGCGGCCCAACCGCCAACTTCCGCGGTCCTGCCTGCCAAAAACAGCTGACCGATGGCGTGTGCCCCGGCAGAAAGTGCCTCGCCCCCAAGCCCTGCCCCAATTTGCAGGTGGATCACACCGAGTACATCGAGCTACTCCAAGCAATCGAAGCCCTGCCCCGCGTCAAAAAGGTCTTTATCCGCTCGGGCATCCGCTTTGACTATTTGCTGCTCGACAAGGACGACGCGTTTTTCAAGAAGTTGGTCAAGGATCACGTATCGGGGCAGCTCAAGGTTGCGCCCGAGCACTGCTCCGCGCCCGTGCTGCGTGCC
>JAZRQR010000164.1:0-25147 GCA_045650025.1 Eubacteriales bacterium | reverse complement strand
CCCACATGTTCTTGGCAATGACGTCGGCAACGGGCTGCTGGAACTTAAAGCTGTTACCAAAGTCCAGTCGCAGCGTGGCGCGCAGCCAGGTAAAGTAACCGCGCACGATACCGCCCAGCGTGCCGTCCGTGCCGTAGCCGTATTCGCTCATCAGCGCCTGCACCGTCTCCTCGCTGACCGCCTCGCCCTTGGTTTCAATGGCGGCGATCTGCTGGGTGACGTAGTCCATGGGCATGAGCTGGATGAGCGTAAAGATGATCAGCGAAACGCAAAACAGGATGAGCACCGAAAGCGCAAGGCGTTTGATGATATATTTTAACATATTTCGATACCGCCTTTCTTACTGTGCAAATTCGATCTCCCAGATCTTTTCCAAGGGAGAGGTGTAGGGGTTGATCACTGCGGGCAGCGTCGAGGAGTCGATCACGCGCGCGTTGTAAGCGTACAGGGTCTTTCTCTGGTAAACGGGCAATTCGATCGCCAGATCCAGCACGTAACCCATGGCTTCCTTGTAAAGCGCGGCGCGCTCCTCCTGATCGGTGATCTCACGCGCCTGGTCAATGACCTCACTGAGCATGTCGAGAATGGCGATCTCCTCGGGATATGCGGCAGGAGAGCCCAAGATCTCGCGGTAGCCCCAAGCCAGCGTGCTGGTTGCGGTGGAGTTCTTGTGGTATACCTGATACATATCGGGGTCAACCGTGGTGCCCCAAGCCGCAGCCCATACCGAAAGCGAGCCGGTGGAAAGCTTGGTCAGCGCCTGCGTGTCGGGCACGATCTCAATATCCCAGCCGCATTCGTTGAGCAACGCCTGCGCACTCTCAAATACCTTGTAGGCGGGGTGGTCGGTCAGGTCTGCGCCTGCAATGGTAAAGGTAATGGAAAGCTGGCTGTCACCCTGCGAAACACCTGCGGCTGCCATGTAGTCCAGGATGGTCTGCTTGGCGATCTCGCGGTTAAAGTTCATCGCGGGGTATTCGTGTCCGTTATCAAGGCTGGGGTTGCCGTTTTCGGTGGGGTAAGCCCAGCTGACCGTGGACATGGGCCAGTAAATGGTGCTTGCCGTACCCGTGCTGTAGTATTCCAGCGCAAGTCCGGTGTCCATAGCGCACATAATTGCCTTACGCAGGTTGATGTCCGGCACCTTGCCTGCGTTGATGCCGATGTAGCCGTAGCCCAGCTGATCGGTATAGGTGCTCTGAATGCCTTTTGCGGCAAGGTTGTTGATGCGCTCAATGTTTTCCTGCGTGTACTGGGGGGTAACGAAGTGCACCTCGCCCTTTTCCAGCGCGTCCAGCGCGTTTGCGGCGCTGACCACCTGGTAACGCAGCTTCTGGATCTTGGGCGTGCCCATCATGAAGTTCTCGTTAGCCTTGAAGTACACGATGTTGTTTAAGTAGAAGTCTGCGCCCTTGGGGTTGTCCTCGTTTGCGCGGTTGGTTGCCTTGTAGGGGCCTGCGCCCATGGGGACCTTGGTCACCTCGCTTGCGCGGATGGTATTTGCCATAAAGTCGAACGAGCCGTAGTCCACGCCGAACTTGTTGCCCGGAATGTCCACGGTGTAGCCCTTGCCGTAGTAGTGCTGGGGAGCAACGGAGAACGCAAAGTTCCAGATCGCCTTGGGGTCTACGCCGTTGATGGTGATCTGCAGCACGTCGTATTCGCCGCGGTTTGCGGGCGTACCGTCTGCGTTGTGCTCGTGCGCTACGGTGTAGGTGCCGTTATTTGCCTCCACCTCGTAAATATCGGTGGTGTGACCCAGAGATACGATGCCCGAGATGTTGGGAACGAGCAGCGTGCCGTCCTCGGACATGTTCTCACGCAGAATGACCGTGGTTGCCTGTGCGGCGTAATCGGTCAGCAGCGTGGTGGCGGGTGCCCAGTACTGCAGAATGATGTGCAGCTCCTGGTCGATCTTCTGGTTGTACACGTACTCAATGGCAGCCTCTCTGGAGTTTACCACGTCGGTGGAGTACGCGCGGGTGATCTTTTTGATCTTGGTCTTGATGTCTTTGTTGGTAACGGGGTCTTTCTCGTATTCCACGTTTACAAAGCCCTCGGCGAACATGAACGAGGTGATCTCATCAAACTCGCCGGTCTCCTTGTAGGGGGATTCGGTGTAGGCGGAGGAGGCGGAGGTGTAGTCGTTCTCCAGCTCCTTGCGGAATTCCTCCAGGGTCTTTTCGTAGTCACGGAGCAGCTGCTCGGAGGTGACCGAGGCGTGATCGTTGGATACCGCCTCCTTGTAGCCCTTGGAAACGCCGGTGCTCTGAATTGCCGCCACCATCTTGTCGTAATCCGCGCTGTAAGAGCCTGCGGTGTCGGTTCTGCCCACCTGCTTGTACAGGTTGATCAGCTCGTTGATGCGGTTTCTTGCGCGTGCGTTTGCCAGCTCGGCAATAATTTCGCTGGTGTCGTCCGAGCCGGAGCCGCGGGTCTGGGTGCGGTAGTCCTGCAAGCCCACAATGTCGGTGGAGTACATGGTCGAGGAGCCGGTGTAGACGGGATCGAGGTAAACGTACAGGTTAAACATAACGTCCTCAATGGTCAGGGGCTCGCCGTCCGAGAACAGGATGCCGTCCTTGATGACAAAGGTGTAGGTGGTGGTATCCGAGAAATCGTCGTACTCGACCGCGTAGTCCAGCGCAACGACCGCCTCGTCGGGACCGCACGCCACGGTGACCTGACCGTTTTCATAGCCGGTGGTCAGCATAGCGATCTGGGTCATTGCCACGATGGTGGCGTCGGGAGCGGTGGTGGAGTAGAAGGGGTTAAATACGCCGTCTAAGGCGTCGGTCATGACAACCAGCGCATCGGGCTTTGCGTTTCCTGCGCCGCAGGCGCTGAGCACGCTCAGCGCGCTCAGCAGCATGGCAGCACAGAGAAGCATGGAAAGGATCTTTTTATTCATTTGTCGTTTCCTCCTCTGCGTTAGTTCTTTTCACGGTTGGTCAGCGTAATCTCGCCGGTCTCTTGGTTGACCGAAAGGATCACGCGGTTCTTTTCGTCACCGGTTGCCTGCGCGCTCAGACCCGAGAGGTCAATGCCTGCGGTGTTGCCCGAGCCTGCGATCAGGCCGTAGGTCGCACCGTCCATGCCCTCAAGGAACAGGGCGGGATCGATGAGCAGCTTGCCCTTGATGGTGACGTTTTGAATGTTTGCTTGGTCGGAGAGCGTGCCGCAGAGCAGACCGAAGGTCGAGCCCTGGATACGCGAGCCAACGGCGGTGTAGGTCACGTTCTCGAAGTGCAGGTCGGTAATGGATGCGCCCGCGCCAATGTAGCCGAACAAGCCGCCCTGCTGTGCGCCCGAGGGCTGCACGACCGTAATGTTGGAAAGGGTATGACCGTTACCGATGATGGTACCGGTAAACTGTGTCTGACCCTTATAGAAGTTAGCGGGCCAGATCGCACCCTTGACCGAGAAGTCAAGGTCTGCTTCGATGATGTAGTTGCCGTCCGCTCTTGCGTGCTTGTAGAACTGCTTGACAGAGCTGATCTTGTACCAGTTGCCCTCCCAGAGGTCTACGTACACGTCGCAGGACGCTTGGTTGATGGTGCCGTTTTCGTAATTGATGTCAATCTTGATGGGCTCGGTAATGGCAACGGTCTGTGCCGCGTCTGCATAGATGGCGTTGGGCGTGCCGTCCAGCTTGGGGAACGCACCGCCAAGGGAGACTGCGCCGTTGCTCCAGGTGGGAACCGAGAGCTTGGAGCCAACGTAGGTCTGCAGCAGCGTGGGGTTGCCGTCCGCATCGGTGACGTTGAGGTTGTACAGGTTGAACTGCATGCCGGGCACCCATGCTGCGTAAAGCGTCAGCACGGCGTCTGCGCCCGACGTTACGGTGGAGGGATCCACGGCAACCGTGCCGTTTTCAAAATCCCAGCGGCCGGAGTAAACCCAGCCCTGCTCTCTGCCCGAAATCTCGGTCAGCACGCCGTATTCGTCCAGAGGTCTGCCTTGCTCGTCCACGCGGGGCTGGCGATCGGTGTACCAGCCTGCCAGCGTGTAGCCGGGGTTATCCACCACGTAAGCCTGTGCGCCGCGCTTCTTATCCTGGGGATCCAGCAGCGGGATGTGCACCTTGCCGTTCTCGTCAACCTCGTAATCCGAGAGGGCGAAAACGTCCACGACCGTGATGTCGCGGTTTGCAAAGCGACCGTCGCCTGCGTCAAAGCGGATGGAGACCGAGTAGCCGTCCTTGTCGAACTGCTTGTAGGGGTCCTTCCACTGCGAGCCTGCGGAGGAGAAGAGCGTGATCATCATCAGCACCACCGCTACCAGGACGGCAGCGACTGCAATGCCGGTAAAGATCTTGTCAAAGGGTACGTATGCCAGGCGTCCGCCCGTTCTGCGCTTTCTGCTGAAGCTGCGGGGCTTGTGCGGCTTGTTGGGCAGGATGGGCTTGTTTGCCTTTTCCTGCAGCTTTGCCGCCTTAGCTGCCTTGCGCTGGGCAAGGTATTCGGGGGTGAACACCTTACGTGCCAGCGCGAAGCTGACAACGGCAAGGGCAAGGGATACCACGCTGAGCGCAAGCAGTGCAATCGAGAGCACCAGCGTCACGGGAATGCTGCGAGGCGTTTCTTGCTTGGTCTCTTCCTCGTTCTTGTTGCCGGAAAGTGCCTCCAGGTCGGCAATTCTGCGCTCTGCCTGAGTCAGCTTGTCCAGATTGGTGACCAGCGCCTGCTGCTCCTTGGTGGAGATCTTGTCGTAAGCGGCTCTTGCTGCCTGTACAATTGCCTTGTGCTCCAGCGTTACCGAGTCGGGAATGGCGTTGATTGCGGCAATGGCAGCCAGCGTGATCTGATCGGCAGCTGCGCTACCGTCAATAAAGGTGTCGAAATACTGCGCAAAGATGAAGGAATCGTAGCATTTGCCGTTGACGGGTCTGACCATGGTAATGGGGGAGTCCACGTGGCCAACGTAGTCCACAAAGCTTGCGCCGTAGTAGGTGTTGTAGTAATTTTGCTCGGCATTCCACATAAAGTAATCGGTAATGCCAAGACCGACCTTGATAATGACCGAGCCGTCGCTGTACTGGAAGGTATAGTCGCCGGTGCCGGGGATGTTATCGTAGGTCTCGTGGTACGCCGCATCAAATTCTTCCTCAAGAATGGGCGCGTTGTACGAGCTGAAGGTGACCAGTCGCAGGTTGCGGCACTCGTAGAATGCCTTGTGACCGATTGCGGCAAGCGTGTAGGGCAGGAAGACCTGCTTGACGGACGAGCCGGCAAATGCCATTGCCGAGATACGAACCGTGCCGTCGGCTACGGTAACGTTCTCCTGGCTGCCCGTGTAGGTGATCAGCTCCAGACCCTTGGGAACGGTGCGATAGAGGTTACCGTCAATGACGTGAACCGTATCGCTGATGTCGTAGGTGTAGAGAATGGTTTCGTATTCCTTGCCGTTGAACTCCATGATCTCCACGGTGGAGAAGCGCTCCAGGCGGCAGAATGCGAAGGGGTTATCGCCAAGCTCGCGCAAAGCGCTGCCCAGCGTCAGGGCAAAGTCTGCGGGAGCTTCCTTGTAGAATGCGTGCGTACCGATGTAGGTTGCGCCCGTCAGGTCTGCGCCGGGCAGGATCGAATATGCAAACGCGTAATCGCCTACGTAGGTAAGGTTGTGCGTGCCGGTGGCAGTGGCGAGCTTGTGGTCGTACGCAAATGCGCCCTCCTCCACGGTCACGTTCTGCGCACCGAAGGTGACCTCGGTCAGCTCTTCACAGTACGCAAAGGCATAGGTGCCGATCTTTTGTGCGCTTGCAAGGCTTGCCTTGGTCAGCGCGGTGGTGTAGAATGCGTTGCTGCCAATCTCCGAAATGCCGTCCAGGTTGACTGCGGAGAGCTTGCGGCAGTACATAAAGGTCATGTCGGGCACTACCTGGAGCTGCTCGCCAAGGGTTACCTTGGTCAGCTGCTGGCAGTAGGCAAATGCCTGCTCGCCAAGCTCGGTAGCCGCTGTGAGGTTGACCTCGGTCAGCGCGGGGGCAAAGTAGCGGTATACGGGCTGGCCGTTCTCGTCCACTACGATGGCGGTAAAGGAGCTGTCGTAGCAGTCGTTGTAAACTTCACCCGAGAATGCGTGCGCACCGATCGAGAGCGCCTTGGACAGATCGATCTGCGAGAGCGAGACGGCATTGAAGAATGCGTAATCGCCAATCTTGGCGTTCTCGCCCAGGCTCACGCTCTGCAGCTTGGCAGCACCGTAGAAGGCGCTGTTGCCGATCTGCACGTTGTCGCCAATGGTCAGCGAGGTCAGGGGGGAGTTGAAGGTGACGTAGTAGATCGAGGTGAAGACGTCGTTGGGCAGCGTCTCGCTCTTGATCTCCATGTTGGAGTAGGAGTTGAGGTAGAAGGCTCTGTCGCCAAGAGTGACGTTGTTGCCAACCGTCACGCTCTTCAGGCGCTGGCACTCGGAGAATGCACCCGTGCCGACCTGAATGCCGTCGGGCAGGGTCACGCTCTGCAATCCGGAGCCCATAAAGGCGTAAGCGCCAATTTCGGTCAGCTTATCCAGTGCGGGAGTCTGCTTGAGTGCGGTTCTGGCAAAGGCGTAATCGCCAATCTGCGTCAGCTTACCCAGCGTCACGCTCTGCAGCTTGGAGCAGCCTGCAAAGGCGTATGCCTCCAGCGTGGTCACGTAGGGCAGCACCACGGAGGTGATGTTGGCGTTGCCGGAGAATGCGCCCGCGCCAACCGTGGTAACGGGCAGGTCGAGCACAAACTCGCCCTTGGTTGCGGGAGCGACCAGGATCAGGCGGTTTTGCTCCTTGTTGATCAGGTAAGAGAGGTTTTCACCCGTCACAAAGCGGGTGTTTGCCGCGTCCACGGTAATAGATGCAAGCGCCGTGCCGCCAAAGGCGTTCTCGCCAATGACCGCAACGTCCTTGCCCAGCGTGACCTTGGCAAGCTTCTTAGCGCCCTCAAACGCACCCGTGGGAATGACGGCGGCGTTCAGGGAAACCTCGGTCAGCGCTTCACAGCCCGAGAAGGCGTATTTGCCCAGCTTGTAGATGGGCGCCTTGATGGTCAGCGTGCGCAGCGAGGAGTTTTGTGCAAAGGCGTACATACCGATCGACTGAATGTTCTCGGAAAGCGTCACGGCGTTCAGCGAGCGGTTGCCTGCAAAGGCGTAGTCCGCAATTGCCACCGCGCTGTTCAGCTTGATGGTGCCGGTCAGGGCGCAGCCCTCAAAGGCACTTTCGTTGATAAACTTGACGTTTTCCAAGCCGACCACAGTCTTCAGAGCAGTACAGCCGTAGAATGCGCCCCAGTCAATGCGGGTCAGCGTGGAGGGAAGCACCACGCGCTCCAGCGCGGTCAGGTTTGCAAAGGCGTAAGCCGAAATGGTCTCCACGCCCTCGGGGATAATGACCTCGGTAATGGTGTTGTCACCAATGAACCAAGCCTGCGAGAGAGAGGGGTCTTCCTCGGTTACGAGCGAGGGGTCCTTGTCCACGTACTCGTAGTTGGAGAACGCGAACTGACCGATCTGGGTCAGCGACAGGCTTTCGGGAATGACGACCGTGCCGCCAAGACCGAAGTAGTTTTGCAGGATGGGACCCTGCGTGACGTAAGGATCCTTGACCTCAATGCTGATGGTCTTGGAGTAGTAGGTGGATTTGCCGTCCATGATCACGCTTGCGGTGATGGAGGCAAAGCCCTCCTTCTGCGCGATGATGGTGCCGGTCTTTTCGTCCACGGTCACAATGTCGGGGTTACCCGATTCAAAGACCACCTTGGTGTCCTTGGGGAAGTAGGCGTCCAGCTTGTAGCGAACCGTGACCGATTCGCTGGGGTACATCTCCAGGGAATAGTAGGAGGAGCCGAACTTTGCTTCATCGCCCGTCACGCCAATGTCGCGGTCGGAGGAGTTGGCAAAGTAAAACGCCTTGTTGACGTAGTATCCGGTCAGCTCAAACAGGTCGGTGACCGGCTTATCGTATTTGACGTAGCCGGCGTCCCCCTCGGAGAGCACCTTGACGCGGAATTCGTAAAAGCTCTTGTTGTTATAGGGGTCGGTAATACGGATACGCGTGATGGTTCCGGGGGTAATGGGCACTAGCGTGTTGCCCACGATCTGTACGTTGTCGGGGTTAAAGGTGACGTAGTCGAGCAGGTCTGCCCAGGAAGCATCGGGATAGAGAACGGGGTTGAGCTCATAGAGCTGGTAGGGAGAGAGCTCCAGGGTGGGCATGGTCTGCTCCGCCGTGGGAACGAAATCCGAGAACTCGGGCAGGTAGAATGCCACGTACTCGTCGGGCAAGCCGATCTCGTAGGTCGCCTCGTTCATGGCGTAGTCGTAGCAGGTCAGCGCAAAGGTGTTCTTGTGCGCCGCGCCGTTCTTGATGTCCTGAATGTAATCGGTCAGCTCCACGATCACCTCGGTGGTGGAGTTGTATTCCGAGTAAATGGCGGTTACGTACTTGCTGAAGGTCTTGAATACGTAGCCGGTTTCATCCAAGCCCACGTAGCCTGCCTGCATTGCCATGGAGTAGTGGTTGTCGTAGATCGAGATCTTGGCGTACAGGCGGTTGGTCTTGGCGGATTTGTCGTATTCGGTGTAGTACTCAACATCGGTCACCGCAGGGGCTTCGAAGTCGGTGTACAGGGGGAAGGTCATGGTGTTGCGCAGGTTGGTGTCCGCGCCGCCGTCGCCGTAGTCAAGCAGACCCTTGATGGTGACGGTGTACTTGGTGTTGTTCTTCAGGTTCTGCTCAATGGCGGAGAAGCCAACGTCCAGGTTTGCGGGGTAGATGGTCGCGCCGCCGTCCGAGTAAGCCTTGCGGATCCATTCCTCGGTGCGCTCAAATACCACCTCGCCCGTGGAATCCTCGGTGATGGTGATCTTGATCTCCTTTGCACCACGCAGCATACCCATCCAGACGTATTCCAGCGAGTTGACCGCGCCCTCCTGGTTGGAAAGGGCAATGTAATCGCGGTTTGCGCTGATCATCTTGGACGCAGGGTCCTGAATGAAGTAGAAGGAGCCGAGGTAAGAGACGTAGTCGCCGTACAGAGAACCGATGGGGCGGGATGCGTAAGCATCGGGCATGGTCTTGTCCTCAAAGTCAACGGCGTTGTCCAGCTCATCCTTGTTGGTCTCAAAGTATTCAATATCGAACATGGGAGCCTGCGTCCAGTCGCCGTAGAAGGCAAGGAAGGGGCAACCCAGATCAACGGCAGTCTCGCCCTGTGCATCCAGCTGCACAAAGCCTTCTACGTACATGCCGTTTGCAAAGGAATCGTTCAGGTACTTCTTGTCAGCATCGCTGAGCGTCACGGTCAGCTCCACGTCCACGGTCGAGCCTGCCGCAACGGTTACGCTCTGGCCGTTCTGTGTGCCGTTTTGAACGCTTGTGACGTTGACGCTGACGCCCTCGAGCAAATAGCCCTCCTCGGTGACAACGGTCTTGCCGTCCACCGTCTTGGTCTCGCTGACGCCCTCGGTCATGACGATTGCGGAAATATCGTAAGTTAAGGCAGTAGCACCAAAGTTGACGATCGAGAACTTAAGCACGTAAACGCCCACCTTATCGGGGTCGTCGCCCAGCTCGATCTTGGATTTATCCATGATAGAACCGTCGGTTCTGTCGTAGGTCTGAATGTAAGCGGTGGTCAGTGCACATTCGTTGAGGTTGGCAAGACCTGCACCCTGCTTTCTGACCGAATAGGGGAGACCGTTTTTGCCAATGACCACGTCTGCGGTGGACATAAGCAGGCGGTTGACCAGCGCTGCAACCTCTACGTCATTGTCGGCAATGGAGGGGAAGCTTTCCTTGACGTACTGACGCAGGAGCGCAACCACGCCGGACATGTTGGGGGTTGCCATGGAGGTACCCGAAATGCGGTCGTAATCCTGACCGGGAACTGCCGAGAGGATCGAGCCGCCGTGTGCGGTGATCTCGGGCTTGATCTCCAGGTCGGGTGTGGGACCCCAGGAGGAGAAGCCGGACATGAAGGGACCGGAGGTCTGCAGGCGGGAGAATACGATAGTGCCCTTGCCTGCGGCTGCCAGCATTTCACCGTCGTCCTGACTGATCGAGCAGGAGGGAATGGTGGCGTCGCCCACGTTCATGCGGATCTCACCGGATACGTTGTTGTAAATGATCACGGCAGCTGCGCCCTTTTGCTGCGCAACGTTGACCTTTTCTTCAAAGGTGGTCGAGCCTCTGGCAACCAGCACGACCTTGCCGGTCACGTCCAGACCCGTGTAGTCCGCCGAGCGGCCTGCACCGGGAATGACGATGTATTCCAGCTCCAGCGCATCGCGGTCCGTGCCGAGCACGTCATCCACCAGGTGCTTTTCTTCACCTGCGCGGTTGGTGGAGTCGGAGAAATAGATGATCTTGCCGTTGTAGGTCATGTAAGGGGTCTTTGCGCCCTCGATCGAGGCAACGCAAAGCGCACCCGCGTAAGTGGAAGGAGAACCGACGGTTGCCGAGTCGGGGTTGGAGGTAAGACCCAGGTTACCGTTCTTTTCCGAGCCGTAGGTGGAGTTGTAGCTATTGGATGCTGCCACCACCAGGCTGATGCCCGCCTCGCGGATGTGGTCGTACACGCCTGCAATTTGCTCCTTCTCGTTTTCGGTCGAGAAGCCGCAGGCAGTACCGATAGAGAGGTTGATGACGTCAACGCCCAGTACCACGCAGTCCTCCAGCGCGCCCAGGATCCAGGAGGTGCGTGCGCTGGTCTCGGTGTCCGAGAAGATCTTCATTGCCACCAGCTGTGCGTTGGGCGCTACGCCGGTGATCACGTCGTCCTTACCGACGATGATGCCCGATACGTGCGTGCCGTGGTCGGACTGGATGGGGTAAACGTCCGAGTCTCTGTCCGCGTAGTCAAAGCTGTAGGGAACCTTTTCGTTGATGTAGACGTCGGAGGCAGTCAGACCGCTCTGAATGCCGGCAGCCTCGGTCTTGCCAACCAGGGCTTCCACGTCGGAAAAGGTCATGCCGAGCTTGCTTCTGTCCGCGGTGAAGTTGTCGGTTGAGAACGCGGTGTGGTAGTAGTCAAGACCGGTGTCCAGCACCGCCACGACCATACCCGTGCCGTCGTAAGCAAAGTCGGAGCTGTCGAAAATACCGGTGTCGTAAACGTCCACCTTGTTTTCCACCAGCTGGGTCTCTGCGGGCAGATAGACCTCACCGACAATGACGGTTGCCTGCTTGCCAAGCAGCTCGTCCGCCACGTCCAGGTCGCCTGCCTTGATGACGATCTCAAAGCCGGAGAGCACGGTGTTGTAGGTATACCCAAGCTCATAGTCAAGGCCTGCGGCATCCAGCGTTGCAAGCAGCTCGGTGTTGCGCTTCGCAATGCGTCTCTTGACCGCAATGCCGTCCTCGGTCTTGGCATACTCGGCAAGCGAGAGGTCAGAGTCTGCCTTCTCGTAAGCCTCCATGATTCCGGGGAGATCGGTTCGGATGATGAGTGAAATAAAGTCGGTGTCCTTGACCGTATCGGGGAGCTTGTGCACCACCTGGCTGTCAAACAGATCCTCAACGTTGGTCTGCACGTCGCCGTCAAACAGACCGATGTAGTCGGTCTTTTGCGCGCTTGCAACCGTCATGGAGGACATGGTCAGCAGCGTGGAGAGCACCATCAATACGGAAATGCCGCACGTGATCACTCTTGCAATTGTTTTGCTGTTCATTTGGTGTTTGCCTTTCGTGAGATTTTGACTAACTTTTCCGTCTTCTTGCCACAGGGCAGAAAAGTCGACATACATATATATTATATCATATTTCGCGCGCGTGCGCAAGAGAAGAGGCGCATTCGTGTTTGGGCAAGTCGCATAAAAATACATAGTCGCGAAGTAAAGGCTGAACATTATTCCTACAAAATTATATAAACGTGCGCGCAAAAAGCATCTGCCCCTTGATTTTTTTTGCGCTTTGTGATATAATTATACGGAAAATTACGTTTTTTTGCCCGGGAAGCCGAAAAACGCGCGCGAGCCCGGCGATTTTGACAGTAATTACACAATCCAAACAGGAGAAAACACATGAGAAACATGAAAAAAGCATTGGCACTCTTGCTGGCGCTGCTCATGGTCACCGCAATCGTTCTGACCGGCTGTACCACTTCCACCGAGCAGGGCGAGGGCGAGCAGACCACCCAGGGCGGCAGCACCGAGCAGGGCACCCAGGGCAGCACCGAACAGGGCACCGAGCAGGGCAAGGGTGATAAGCAGACCTACACCGTTGAGGTCAAGTCTGTCGGCGGTATGGCGCTTCCGGGCGTTACCGTTATGGTGTATACCGATAGCACGCTGGAGGATCTGGTCAACTTTGGCACGACCGACGAGAGCGGCAAGGCATACATCGATATGCCCGCTAAGGAGGGCTACGTAGCCGTGGTTTCGGGACTTCCCGCAGGCTATGAGACCGAGGAGTATTACGAGATCGTGGGCAATGGCGTCAGCATTTACGCAGTCTCCCGCGTGATCGCAGATACCAATATTCAGGGTGTTTCCTACAAGGTAGGTGACGTCATCCGTGATTTCACGGTCACCGATACCGACGGTAACAGCCACACTCTCTCTGAGATCCTGAAGGAGAAGGAGCTGGTCGTGCTCAACTTCTGGTACGTGACCTGCTCTTGGTGCGGCGAGGAATTCCCCTACATGAACAATGCATACAATACCTACGGCGATAAGGTTGAGATCCTGGCGCTGGACCCCTACGGCACCGATACCGAGAGCGACATTTCGACGTATAAGGCTTCCATGGGTCTGGATTTCCCCATGATCAAGGACTATAACGCGCTGTACGCCGCATTCGGCGTTTCTGCATTCCCCACCTCGGTATTTGTCGACCGTTACGGCGTGATCTGCCTGATCGAGGAGGGCGCGCTGCTGGGCGATCAGCCCTTTACCGTGGCATTTGACCACTTTACGGGTGACGATTACGTGCAGGGTTTGTACACCTCCGTGGACAGCCTGATTCCCGAGGTTTCGGTCAACGTGTCCATGCCTGCTCCCGAGGAGGTAGCAGCTGCCATCAGCGGCGAGGGCTTTAACGGCACCTACCGCGCTGAGGAATCCGAGGAGTATAAGGACATTACCTGGCCCTTCGTGCTGGGCGAAAAGGACGGCTACTCCTGCGTCAAGCCCGCGAACTCGGGCGTTGCAAATTCCTTCTCGATTCTGTACGTGGACGTGGAGCTCAAGGCGGGCGAGGCGGTTTGCTTTGATTTCTTTGCCTCCAGCGAGGCGTATAGTGACGTGCTGTACACCATCGTCAACGGCGTGGACGTCAACAGCATTTCGGGTACGTTCGGCTGGTCCACCTGCTATCCTTACGTGGCAACTGCGGACGGCACGTATGAGATCGCCTTTACCTACGTCAAGGACAGTGATACCGACGAGGGTGAGGACTCGGTTTACATTACCAATCTGCGCGTGGTGGATATGACCACGATCGCGACTCCTACATACATTCCCCGTTATGCCGCAACCGACCGCGCAGAGGACGGCTTTGGCTATAACAACTACGTGGACGTTGTGTTCAACGAGCAGGACGGCTACTACCACGTTGGCAGCGCAAACGGACCCCTTCTGCTGGCAGATCTGATGGGCTATACCCAGTTCAGCCAGGAATCCATCTACAACATGGCGTATAACGGCAAGCTGGGCGAGACCTACTACGAGGACATCGTGGACTTCTTCAATCTGGCTTCCAACTCCCAGCTGGCGGGCATTGTTACGGTCAGCGAGGAGGTTGCGGAAATTTTGAAGTACGTAGCCGACACCATGGGCGCTGAGGGACATGAGAATGAATGGCTGCAGTTCTGCACCTACTACGATGCGTACGGTACGGGCGGCGTGCAGCTGGAGGATCCCATCAAGGGTCTGGCACCCTTCTGCGCATACAAGGCAGAGCTTGGCGACGGCAACTACTTTGAATACAATCGCGTGATCATGCCCAGAGGCTTGCTTGCAGAGTTTACGCCCACCGTTTCCGGCGTATACCGCATCACCTCCTTTGCAGATCAGCAGGTCGAGGCTTGGCTGTTTGATGAAAATCGCAATGAGATCTTGACCTACGAGCACTGTGAGAGAATGTTCTTTGATCTGGGCAACGTTTCCATCGTGTTCTACATGGAGGCGGGCACCTCTTACTACATCGACATTGCATATTGGGACGTTTACGCAGTCGGCGTTGTGCCTTTCACCATTGAGTTCTTGGGCGAGAGCTACGATTACTTCCGTACCTGTGCTCCCGGCTACTTCACCTACTTCGAAACCGAGGACAATAACGTGACCAACGAGATCATTGGTCTGGGCATTGACGTAGCGCTTGGTGAGGATGGCTACTATCACGAAAAGCGCGCAGACGGCAGCCTTGGCAGCATCATTTATGCTGACTTTACCAGCCTTTCCGCGATCTTCAACAGCCACTCTCTGACCGAGATGATCGACATGGGCGCGTACGATTTCCGCTTCAGCGAAAGCGACCTGATCGTGCTGACCTACATGGAGCGTTACCCTGAGAACACCAAGGAAAAGCTCATGGAGATCTGGGGCGATTCCTATGAGGAATATGCAGCAGAGTATCTCTTGGACGAGGTGCTTGCAGGCAAGTACCACGGCACCGGCACGGATATGACCGCCATTGCGCAGAAGTATGCGGATCAGGTGATCGCGGCAGACCCGGCGCATCCCGAGCTTGCAGGCTGCGTGGCAGTCAATGCAGAGCTGGCTGACCTGCTGCAGAAGCTGATGGATAAGTACACCTTTGAGGGTGTTGAGCACTCTTGGACCAAGCTGTGCTTCTACTACCAGCATCTGGGCGCATAAAAAGAACGTTACGTTTTGCCGAACCCTTTGCGAGAAGGGTTCGGCAAATGCCGTCTTTGCCTTGAGCGGGCGGCGATCAATAATCGGTTGGGCGTGGAGCCTGCCGTAGTAAAAAACAGAGGAAAATATGAGAAATTATACGCAAAACAGGGCGTTTTGTGCGTTGCTTGCAATGCTTTTGTGCCTTGGCGTGCTGCTGACGGCTTGTAATACGGGTGGGGAAGAGCCCGCGCCCGAAACGCAAAGCACCGAGCAGACCACCGCACAGCAAACGCAGGGCGCGCCCGAGTCCGATACTGCTCCCGAGACCGAGCAGGAGGGATCCGTGACCGAGCCCGAAACCGAGCCCGAAACCGAGACCGAGATTCAGACCATGACCTATACCGTTAGCGTGACCGGCTCGAACGCAGCTGCAAGACAGGGCGCTGTCGTGCGCTTCTATCTGGGCGAGGAGCAGGTGAGCATGGTATCCACGGGTGCTGATGGCACGGCGACCGCCGAGCTGCCCGTAGAGACCTATACCGTTGTGATCGATAACATTCTGGGTGAGACCTACGATACCGCCAACGTTACCCTTTCTCCCGAAACGCCTGCGCTGTCGGTGCAGCTGTATGCGCTGCCTTCCTCGGGTGAGGAGATCTATGCGTACCAGGCAGCAGCGGACGATTACGTGCCGTATCAGGCAAGCAGACTTGGCGAGGGTGTGTACATGACCACCCTGACCGAGGGAGATATGACCTATTTCCTTTTTGTCGCCACCCGTGACGGCGTGTTCCGCATCAGTGCGGACGAGTCGCTGCCCGTGTCGATCGGCTATTATGGCTCTACCTCGTTCGTGCTGACCAATTCGGCTGCCACCGAGGAGAACAATGCCATCAGCCTTGAGGTGTACGAGGATATGGTCAATAATTATGCGTTCGTCATCGGCGTGCGCGCGGAGGAGGCAGACGTTGCCACATGCGTGCTGCGCGTAGAGTACGTGGGTGAGCGTGAGATGACGCCCGAGGATATGCCTTGGACGGACGTCATGCCCCAGGGTACGCTGAGCGCGTTCCAAAAGCCTGCGGGTACCGTCAGACCCTTTGACGTGACCAGCACTAAGGTGCAGGCGGTGTACAACCCCGAGGATGGGTATTATCATCTGAATGCGGCGGATGGCGCGGTGTTGATGCTCAATCTGAGCAACAACTCGCCTTATCTGGATGCGCTGATCACCGTGTGCGACAACATGCGCCTTGGCGTGTACGTGTATGACGAGCAGGGCAATTTCGTGTCCAAGGACAGCTATAACGAGCTGCTTCGCGCATATGCGGCAGTTGCGGATGGCGGCTATTATCCGCTGGATGCCACGCTGGCGAACGCCATGCAGGTAATTGGCGCGTATATCGGCTGGTATGATGCGTCCTCGCCCATGTATCTGTTTGCCGAGCAGCCGCTGGTCGTTCCGGAGAATGCATGGCTGTTTGCGTGCGCGTACGTGCAGTAAGGAATTGATTTAATCACATAAAACAAGGAGAAAGAGTATGAATTTCAAGAGAATTTGCCTGCTTGCCCTGGCAAGCATCCTGTGCGCGCTGTGCTTTGTCGCGTGCGATAACGGAAACACCGAGGAGCAGACCACCGCTGCCGTTGTGGAAGAGACCACCGCAGCACAGACCGAGGCACCCACCACCGAGGTAACGACCGAGGAGGAGACTACCGATGACGGCAAGGTGACCTACACCGTAACCGTTGTGGACGCAAACGGCGCACCCGTTGCGGGCGTTGCAGTACAGTTCTGTGACGATAACGGCTGCCGCATGCCCGTTGCTACTAACGAGCAGGGTGTTGTGACCCTGACCGACGCAGAGAGCAACTTCCACGTGACCATTGCGTCTGTTCCTGCAGGCTATGCAGCAGATGCAAACGAGTACTATTTTGACGGCGCATTTGAGCTGACCGTCACCCTGAACGCCGCGGAGTAAGCTCCCCGAGAAAAAAACCGCACATAGGGCAGCGGAATAAGCGGAGAAATCATTTTAGCCACCACGTTTTTGCGTGGTGGCTTTTTCTAATGCGTGGCATCTGTGATCCGTTTTGGTGAAAGCGCAGTGAAATGGGAACCCCCACCACCGCCCGTTCGCAGGCTCACTCCGCGGTCCCCCTCCCCAGCGGGGAGGCTCTTGTGCGCGTCCGTTTTTGCTTATTTATCCGCTGTGACAATCGTATTTTCATCTGTCTTGCTCATTTTTACAGTAAGGTTGCCCGATGCAAAGCCTCCCCGCTGGGGAGGGGGACCGCGGAGCGTGCTTGCACGCGGGCGGTGGTGGGGGTTCCCATACGGACGCTCTTTCACGTCTTCATAACAAAATAGCATGAATCTGTTCATATCCGAACAAATTCATGCTATTTTTTCGTTAACTTATCAACCCCATCGGTGCGGTTCTTTTTTTTAGCTTTGCCACTCTTTTTTGAAGGTTTTGATCAAACTTTTTCAAAAGCTTGCGCAGGTCGAGGGCGGGCGGCCCTTCTTTCTTGTATCAAAGCTCCGACGCCTTGATTACGACCAGCG
Organism: Eubacteriales bacterium; assembly: GCA_045650025.1. Classification (GTDB taxonomy): domain Bacteria; phylum Bacillota; class Clostridia; order Oscillospirales; family CAG-272; genus SVQP01. Next base: position 7,797 of record JAZRQR010000164.1, on the reverse strand, counting down.
TCTGCAGCGGCTGCAGCGTGATCTTGGCGTTCCAAACGCCCGGTGCGGTTTCGGTCAGCGTAGCCGGTACGGTCGTCTCGGTGAACGTGTCGTATGCCACGTGCTGTGCGAAATCGAAATGCTCGGTCAGGGTCAGCTCCACGGTCTGCTCCTCTTCGGTTGCGTTAACCAGCATCATGCGCGGTCCATGGTACAACGTGTACTTGCAAACCACGCCCTTGGTGGGCACGGTGGCATAGCAGGGCAGGTGCTCGGTGGGGAGCATGGGGATCAATTGATCCGCATTTTGCGCCGAAGTGGCGAAACGGGATGCGGAAAGCGTGGGGAAAAGCGCGTGCTGTGGAGCAATGACGGTCAAGCCGTTATCTGCAAACTTTTGCAAAATGGCAGCCAGGCGATCGGTCAGCTCCATGGGGGGCAGCACGAGTGCGCAGTAGTGGCGGCTCTGCGGTGTCTGCAGCCAGCCGTCCTTTACGGTGCATTTTTCGAGATAGTCACAGTCGGTAAAATCAAAGTCGATCTGTCTGTCCATGAGGCCGTACATCATGTCGCGCAAGCCCTCGGCGCAAGCATTTTCCTCGGCGCAATAGGTGCCGTAGGATGCGTCCGAGCCCTTGTGGTGCATCTGGAAGGTCTCAATGGGATAGTAGAGCATGACGCGCGCGATCTGCAAGCCGCGCATGAGCTGGTCGGCTCTGCCCAGCGCCTCGTTGATCTGCTTGTAGAGGGCGGGCTCTGCCTGCTGCTCGCTGTAGTAGGAGGTGAACACGTCCACGCCCAGCACGTTCTGCAGGCTCATGGAGGCGTACATCTGCATGGGCGTGACCTTGCCGCCCTGTGCATGTGCGGAAACCTCGCTCATGACGTGCGGACGTCCGTAGGCGCGCGCGATCGAGGAGACCAGCTTGGGGGTAAAGGCGTCGTTGTGCACCTTCATGGGGATGGAGTGCAGCATATCGATGCCGGGAATGTGCATGTGGCGGAGCAGCGAGAAGAAATTGCCCTCGAAAATTACATGGTGGCGAATGTCGTCCTCTAAGAGAATGTGACCCGAGAAGGGCATGCCGTGCACGGCGCACCAGTTGGAGAGCTGTGCAAAGTATGCCTGCTCATACAGGTCGGAGATCAAGCGGTAGTAATCGTAGCGCACCTTCTTGGCGTACTCGGTCTCGCCCATAAACAGGTAGATCAGATTGTACTCCAGGTGGTACGCATAGCGCGCCATAAACTGGTTTTCTACGTCGTGACCAAAGCTGACCACGGGATAGAGCGGGATTTCCTCATCGTATTCGTCGTGAACGCGGGGCGGATAGAGTCCAAGGTTGATGTAGCAGCCCATGAGCGAGGGCTCGTCGGTAAACATTGCCTCGATCTTGCCGTCGCCCTCGGCTAAGTGGTGCTTGGTATAAGCGTAGTTGGGCTCATACGTGTTGCGAATAAACTCGCGAATGGCATCGGGGTTGGTCACGTCCACGTAGCGGCGACCCTCGCATACGTTATGCTGCGCGTGCGTGCCCTCGTAAAGACGCTTTTTGGCAAAGAAGCAAGCCAATACGGGGGAATCGGTCTCATTTTGCAGGGTTATGGGCTCGGTGCTCTTGCCTATGACCATGTGCTCGGGGGAAAAATCGGTGATCTTGCCGTTTTCGCAGGGGTAGGTTGCCGCGTGCAGGAAGCATTCGTGACCGGGCGGCAGCTCTTGCGTAAGGCTTTGTCCGGGGGCAAGCTCGTGCGCGATCATGACGATGCCGACCGCCTCGTAATCGGGGTTGGCGTCCACGGTAAGGCCGCCTGCGCCGCCGCTGGGGTAGCCCTTTTCGTCGTACAGCCAAACGCGCATGCCCATCTCGCAAGCGGTGTCAATGGCAATCGCCATCTTGCGCCATTCCTCGGGGTCGGTGGCATAGTTGCGCCAGGAAACGTTGGTCACCACGCCGCCAAAGCCTCTGTCGGCGAGGTTCTTCAGGCGTCCGCGCACGTGCGCGCGCAGCGCGTCGTCGGTCATAGCGGGGTCGGATACAAGCTCGTGCGTGATCTTGAGCGGCAGGTGCTTGATATCAGGTGTCATGGTCGGCTCCTTTCTCTTCCTTGGCGGATGTCAGATCGATTTTGGCGAGCTCGGCAGGGGAAATTCTGCCCTTGGTGCGCTCGTAGTAAGCAATATTGTTGCGCAGCATGAAAAGGAACTGGTTGTTGGGCGTTCTGCCCTCCTTTTCGGAAATCAGGAGAAACTTACGCAGCATCTCCTCGGACATGTGCAGGGTAAATTCGTGCTGGTTTTTCTGAGCCATGGTGCCTCCTTATTTCTGGGTGGGGGTGACCACCGTGCTGTGATTGTAGTATTTGAGAATCTTGAGTGCCTTTTCGGTGACCTCAAAGTAGACCACGCATTTGTCCTCGCCCAGCATGAAAATGCCGTAGTAGAGGTCGGGCGCCTGCAGGGAGGACATGCAACGGAAATCGCGCGTGCATTTCTGCGCGGTCACGTAAGCCTCTGCCTCTGTGTCGTAGGGTGCGATCTTGACGAAATCCTTAATGTTGGCGGTAAAGAGCGTTTTGCGGGTCTTGCCGCCGAAAATAGTGGTAAAGGTGATCTCGCCCGAGAGCGTGGAATATTCGTATTCGGGGCTGACAAAGCGCCAGGTAAAAAAGATCAGCGCCCAGTCCAGCAGCGGCAAAAAGGTGACCGCCCAGGGGAAGGTGAGCAAAAAGGCGCCAAGATAGGCAAGGTTGAACACGACGTAACCGAGGATGAGCAAGGTGCGGCGCAATTTCCATACTCCTTCGCTTTTTTGCTTAACAATATACTCGTATTGATTCATGGAATTACCCTCCGGAATGTGATTAGCTCCATTATAGCATGAAGTACGCGCTTTTTCAACCGATTTATGCGAATTTTTGAGGATTTCTCTTGCAACGCGCGCGCAAATATAGTATAATAGAATATCATAATTCAGCATGTTGCGATGGAGGTAAAAAATGAAGGCTGTAATTACGGTAACCGGTAAGGATAGTATGGGCATTATTGCGGGTGTTGCGGGCGTTTGTGCCGAACTGGGCGCAAACATCGTGGATATTTCGCAAAGCGTTCTGCAGGAGTATTTTGCAATGATCATGCTGGCGGATATTGACCGCCTGACGGTGGATTTTGCGCAGTTTGTAGATACGCTGGAGGCGTTTGGTACCGAGAAGGGACTGACCATTCACGCCATGCACGAGGATATTTTTAATACCATGCATCACATCTGATCACGGAGAGAAGACATGATTGAAACCAGAGATATCTTAGAAACCATAAATATGATACGCCAGGAAAACCTGGATATCCGTACGGTCACCATGGGCATCTCGTTCTTGGATTGCGTCAGCGACGACACGAACGTGCTCTGCGACCGCATTTACGACAAGATCACCAAGCGCGCCGAGAAGTTGGTCGAGACCGGCAACAAGATTGAGAAGAAGTACGGCATTCCGATCGTCAACAAGCGTGTGTCGGTCACGCCCGTATCGCTTGTAGGCGGCAGAACCGACCGTGACGGCTATATCAAGATCGCGCACACGCTGCAAAGAGCGGCAGAGCAGACCGGCATTAACTTTATCGGCGGCTTTTCTGCGCTGGTGCACAAGGGCATGACCGCGGGCGAGCGCGAAATGATCGAGGCCATTCCCGAGGCGCTGGCACAGACGCAGATGGTGTGCTCCTCGGTCAACGTGGCAACCACCAAGTCGGGCATCAATATGGATGCCATTGCGCTGATGGGCAAGACCATCAAGCGTGCGGCGTACTTAACCAAGGATAATCAGTCGATCGGTTGCGCAAAGCTGGTCGTGTTTGCAAACGTCCCCGAGGATAACCCCTTTATGGCAGGCGCTTTCCACGGCGTTGGTGAGCCGGATGCGGTCATTAACGTAGGCGTTTCGGGCCCCGGCGTGGTGTCCAGCGCCATTGCAAGAGCAGGAGATTGCGATCTGTCCGAGCTTGCGGACGTGATCAAAAAGACCGCGTTCAAGATCACGCGCGTCGGTCAGCTGGTTGCCTCCGAGGCGTCGGCTGCCCTGAACGTGCCGTTTGGCATCGTGGACCTCTCTCTCGCTCCCACGCCTGCGATCGGTGACTCGGTGGCGCATATCCTGGAGGGCATGGGCCTTGAGAGCACGGGCGCACACGGTACCACCGCGTGCCTGGCGATGCTTAACGATGCGGTCAAGAAGGGCGGCGTTATGGCGACCTCGCACGTCGGCGGTCTTTCGGGCGCGTTTATTCCCGTTTCCGAGGACGCGGGCATGATCGCGGCGGTCGAGCGCGGCGCGCTTTCGATCGAGAAGCTGGAGGCGATGACTGCGGTTTGCTCGGTGGGTCTGGATATGATCGCTGTGCCGGGTGACACCGACGAGGCGGTGATCTGCGGCGTGATCGCGGATGAAATTTCGATCGGAGTGGTGAACAACAAGACCACCGCGGTGCGTATTATCCCTGCATATGGCAAGCAGGTGGGGGATAGCGTGGATTTTGGCGGACTTTTGGGTACTGCACCCATCATGCCGCTGCGTGAATATTCGCCTGCGAAGTTTATCGGACGCGGCGGACGTATTCCTGCGCCTATTCATAGCCTGCGCAACTGATATTTTGAAACGAGGAGTGTCTTATGAAGTTGTATAAGGACACGAGTGGAATCGATAAAGTGGTGGACGCGGCTAATAAATGCGTCAATACTGTTGACAAAGTGGTGAACTTGGTTAACGATGCGCGTTCCGTAAAGGGTAAAGTGGGAGGTCTCTCCAAAAACGCCAAGATCGGACTGCTGGTCGGCGGCGCGGTGGCACTTTGCCTGTTCCCGCTGCAGTTGTCTTACGATAGTGAAACGGGTGAGGGCGAGTATAAGTCGCTGGCGGTGCACGTCAGACGCACGCAGCGCCCCCGGCGTTCCACAAACGGCAAAACGCACGCGCTTTCGTGGGAGGCATTCCCCACCGTGCGTGTCAAGCCCACGGATATAAGACCCTGTGAGCTGCCACCCGCACAGAAAAAAGAGGCGGTCAAGGCGGTGCCCATGCAGGCACATAAGGTACAAAAGGCAAAGCCCTGCGTGCCGGTCAAGCTGACCGTACAGGAGGATGTGACATGTTAACGCTTGAATTTTGGGGGCAGGCGACCAGTATTGTCGCTATGACGCTGATCATCCTGTCCTTCCAGCCTAAAAAAATTGCGGGGTTTTATGCTCTGCAGCTCAGCGGCAACGTGTTTTTTGCCATCAGCTTTTTGTTGCTTGGCAACGTCGCGGGCGGACTTATGAATGCCATCGGCGTCCTGCGTGCCATCGGCATGCTCTGCCTTGGAAAAAAGCGACCCGTCTGGGCGCTGGTGCTGTTCAACGTCCTGTTTGTGGGTGCAGCGATCTTCGCGGGCACGGCAGGCGGTGACGGACCTGCCTGCATCGTGGCACTGATTCCGCAGATCGCGGGCACGTTCAGCATGTGGTACGGATCGGATAAGGCGATCCGCTGGGTGCAGCTGTGCGTCATTTCGCCGTGCTGGTTGCTCAATAATACCCTTGTTACGCTGTCGCTGGGCGGCATTATCTGCGAGGTGTTCAGCATGATCTCCACCGTAATTTTCCTGATCCGCGTCAGAAACGTCAAAAAAATCTCGCAAGAGACTTGAAAAACGCATAAAAACCGTGTATAATGGTATTCAATACCACATTCCCACACAAGGAGAACGTAAATGGATGCGCAAAAGCTTCGCGAGCTGATGGATCGGGCGGTGGATGACGCCGACCTGGTCAGTGCTGAGATCCCTTCCATTGATTTATATCTGGAGCAGATACTGCAGCTGGTCGCCGATAAGGGCTACGAGGGCAGTGCCGCGGCGGATCGCGCGCTGACCAAGAATATGATCAATAACTATTCCAAGGACGGGCTGATCACGCCGGTCAAGGGGAAAAAGTATACCAAGGAGCAGATCGTGCAGATGCTGGTGGTGTACTCGCTCAAAAATACGCTGTCGATCGAGGAGATCGGGCGCGTCATGCAATGCATCTATGCCTCCGAGGAGTACACGGGTCCGGGTCTGATCGGCGCGTACGATAAGGCGATGGGCATCAAGCAGGCGCAAAAGCACCGTTGTCCCGAGATCGTGCACCGTATTATGGAGGAGGAAAATCTGCACAGCGAGAACGGTGAGGATTACTTCGCTACGCTGTTGGTAGTCTCCTCGCTCTCCGCCTATTTCCGCAATATCACCAAGGCAATGCTGGAGGATTATCCGCTGCCCGAGAGTGAAGAGGAAAGGAAGGCACGCGAGAAGGAGGAGAAGCGCGCACGCAAGGAAGCCAAGAAAAAGGCAGAGGCAGAAGCTGCAGCGCAGCGCGCCGCACAGGAGGCAGCTGCCGCCGGGGAGGAGACATGAAGCCCATCAACGAGTTGACAACGCCGGCACTTGCGTATCTGGGTGACGCAGTCATCGAGCTGCACGTGCGCCGTGCGCTGGTTGCGGCAGGGTATTCCACCTCTGCTGCCTTAAATCAAAAATCGCTGGACTACGTCCGCGCAGGCGCGCAGGCAAAGGCCATGCAAAAAATTCTGCCCATGCTGACCGAGGAGGAGGCGAGTGTGTTCCGCCGCGGTCGCAATATGGGACATGGCAACGTGCCCAAGGGGGCAACGGTTGCCGAATACCGCAACGCCACCGGTATGGAGGTGCTGGCGGGGTATCTGCATCTGCAGGGTGCGGGCGAGCGCCTTTGCGAGCTGCTGGATGCGGCGTTTGAATTTTAACCGGTGGGCGGGCGATTCACAAATCGCCCCTACAGGACGGTTGATGCGGGCGACTGGTGAATCACCCGCGCATTACGAATCGTATTTTGAAAACATGCATATATAATGAAAGGAAGAATTTTATCATGAGCAATCCCCAGGTAGTATTGCATATCAAGGAGTACGGCGACATCAAGCTGGAGCTGTATCCCGATAAGGCGCCCGAAACGGTCGCAAATTTCGTCAAGCTGGTCGGCGAGGGCTTTTACAGCGGCCTGATCTTCCACCGCGTCATTCGCGGCTTTATGATCCAGGGCGGCGGTATGGACGATGGCTTTAATCAGAAGCCCGCACAGTCCATCAAGGGCGAGTTCCGCTCCAACGGCTTTGCAAAGAACGATATCCACCACGCAAAGGGCGTGATCTCCATGGCACGCACCCAGGTCAAGAACTCGGCATCCTCGCAGTTCTTTATCATGCACGCAGAGGCAGGATACCTGGACGGTGAGTACGCAGCGTTCGGTGCCGTTACCGAGGGCATCGAGGTCGTGGATGCCATCGCAGCAACCAAGACCCGCAGCGTGGGATGGTATGACGACGTACCGGTTTCCCCCATCGTGATTGAAAGTGCAGAAGTCATCGGCTAATGCCTAGTGTGAAATTCCCCGCGCCTCGGTGGCGCGGGGAATTGTCATATTTGATAAAAATAAAGCAAAATATTTGTAGAAAATTTCAAAAACCCCTTGACAAGGCCTTGCAGTTGGTGGTATAATGGCGTTACCTCTGCGAAAGGGCTTTTTTATTGCGCCCGTTTTGCGCCGCCCGTAAGGGCAACGGGAGCTTCCGTTTTCAGAGGGAGGTACACGGGTTTTCCGAAAAACGGAAAAACCAAATAATTTATAATGGGAGGTGCCGAACAAATGGCTAATGACGTAAGAGTCAAGGTTACTCTGGCATGCACCGAGTGCAAGCAGAGAAACTACAACACCAAGAAAAACAAGAAGAACGACCCTGACAGACTCGAACTCAAGAAGTACTGCA
>JAZRQR010000163.1:0-1053 GCA_045650025.1 Eubacteriales bacterium | reverse complement strand
AGCGGCGATTGTCCGCTGTGACCGATGCCTTGGAGATGCTTGCCAAATACTCCTTGCGAAAAGGCTTTGTGCAAACAAGAAATCAGCTGGATATTGAAAAATTTATGGCAGAGCGTTACGATGACGCCACAGAGGCGGTGCATCAAACGCTTGCGACCAAGCAGCGCGAGAACGAATGCAATGCCGAGATCACGGCGTTGACAGGGCGCATGAATACGCTGGCACCGTGGCTGACCTACAGTCTGCCGCTGGAGCTGGTCGCGACCCGCAGCTGCGAGATCATACTTGGCGCGCTGCCTGCCAAAACAAAGATCGGTGATATCATCGACGCGCTTTCTGAGTACTGCGTCGAGATCGAGAGCATGTTCTCGGACGACGACGGCGAATACGTTTCGCTGGTGTGCCACAAGGACGATGCATCTGCCGTACAGCGTGTGCTGGCAGAGCGCGGCTTTATCAAGGCATCGCTCAAGGAGTTTGAAAAAACACCGAGAGAGGAATACGAGGCGTGCCGCAAGCGCATTACCGAGCTGCAGACCGAGCTTGCGCTGATCAAACAGACCATGTTTGAGCTTGCCGCCAAGCAGGACGACATCGAGGCACTCTGGGACGTGGAAAACAGCGCGCTGACCGCCGCTGTGACCAAGCAAAAGCTGGCGCAGACCGATAGCTGCATAGTCCTTGAGGGCTGGGCGCCGCTTGCGCGCGTGGATAAGATCGCCGAGGTCCTGCAGGACTGGGAGTGCGCGTTTGAATTTGAAGAGCCCGGGGAGGGCGATGAACCGCCTATCCTTTTGCGCAACAATCGCTTTGCAGCCAACTTTGAGTGGGTGATCGGGATGTATTCCTATCCCAAGTACGGTACGTACGATCCTACGATGGTCATGAGTATATTCTACTTCCTGATATTTGGCTTGATGTTTGCCGACGTGGGATACGGTGCGCTGCTGGCACTGGGCGGATTTTTGGCACCGCCGTTGCTCAAGATGCGTGACGGGATGCGCCGCACACTCAATATGTTCGGCTATTGCGGTATTGCGTGCGTGATATGCG
>JAZRQR010000162.1:0-8375 GCA_045650025.1 Eubacteriales bacterium | reverse complement strand
ATCCCATTGCCGTGCTTCCTCTGCCAGTTTTGCGTAGTTGTACGCCATCTCCTGTATGTGCTGCCGTTTGCTTTCGGAAAGCTCCGCATAGGCAAGCGCGGCGCTCTCGCGCTTGATCTGCATCTCTTCCTGCGTCAGTCGTACATTGTCCTCATGCTGCGCTTGATCCTGTGCAAGCTCTGCCTCCGTCAGTTCGCGGTTCTGCTTCATTTCCGCATATCCGAAAACAAGTTCCTGCATAAACTGCTTTGCCTGCTCCGAGAGCTGATCGTACTTGTACTGCAGCTCCTTGTCCGCGATCTCTCCGTCCTGCGCCAGCGCTGCCCACTTGTATTCGTTGTCCGCGTTCAGAACATCGTACTTGTAAAGCAGCTCCTGCACGAATTGCTGATCCTGCTGATCGAGCGATGCATACTTGTAGTCCATTTCGCGCGTGAATTGAGCGTCGTTCATGTCAAGCTCTGCCCATGCAATGCGGTTCTGATCTTCGCGCAGCGCAAGCTCATCCAGCATATACTGATTCTCAAACGCCTGCTGTCCTGCGGCTGCCAGATCCTGTCTCGCCTGTCTGTCGCGCTCCTGCTGGTCAAACCATCTTCCGTAACCCTGTTCGGACTGCGCATTGTAGACATCCAACATCTGATAGTCTCGGTCGTATTCCTGCATAAATCGGTCAAACGCCTGCTGGTAAAGCTCCGGATACTTGTCTGTCAGCTGCTGCGCGTAGTAATTGCGCTGCTGTGCCGCCGCAGCAGTTGCGTAGGAGGACGGAATGCCGCCCGTTGTTGCCGCAACCGCACCGAGCGTGTCCTTCATGGCACGTTCACCCTCTCGGCGATACGCATCCTCATAGTATTTGACCGTCGGATCGGTTTCCGGCGACCACTCAAATTTCCTGTTTTCGAGGTTTCTGATCTGTGTTCTGACCGCCGTCTCCCACGGATCTTCATACTGTGCAGTCCCCGTCGGCACAAAGGAACCGCCGTTTCCGCCGCCTGTGTAGTTTCCGTAGCGGGATCGGATGTCCTCCGCACCCGCATGCGCCATCGCTTTTGCGGATTCATTTGTCGCCGTCAGCCAGTCATTCTTGAATCCCAGCAGCGCCATACCCGCATCCGGATTCATCTGCGCAAGCCGATCATCGGCATCCGAGATCTGATCCGCCGTGAATCCGTATTCGTCCCTCTTTTTGAGGTAGTCGTCATACGTATACATTTTTTTCTCCTCCTGTTCGTTCTGTGAATGCGCTGATATCGCGCACCATGTAGTAAATGATGATCTCCCCGTCGCCGTCCACGCGGATACGCATGATGCGGTACCGCTTTTCCCGAAGCGGAATGACAGAGGTGATCCGCTTGCCGTCCGTGTCGTATAGCGTGTATACATGCTCATACGGCTCACCGTCGTAGGAGACAGATACATCCGCTTCGCCGTCGGAAAGCTCATATTGGATGAGGATGTTCTTTGCCGATTTTACCGTGACCGCGCCGTCGTTGTAGTCGCCTGTTTCAAGCGCATAGACAATACCGCCCTCGATTTCTCCTTCGTCCCCGAAGACATCTCCGATGAGCATGGCATCGCCCGCCGCCGTAACAGCGCACAGATCACGTCCGCGCCGTCGGATGTCCATCGCATGCATGCCGTCCTCCCGCACCCATGCAAATGTGTCCGGATCAAATGCGTATAGATTACGCCGCCCGTCCTGCATACAGGACAGATAATAGACCGTGCCGTCAGATCCGCCCACGCCTTCCGTGATGCGTCCTTCACCGAGCGGAGCAGAGATCAGCTGCGGCACACCGCCTGTCCACGCATAGATACCGCGCCGCGACAGATAAAAGATGTACCCCGCACCAACCGCGACAGACTTGTGGTCGCCCCTTGTCACGCCGATGATATCCTGCCGCACGTACTGGAATTCCTTCGGATTTTCGCCGTAGATCTTGTATACCGCATTCTCTGCAAAGAACACGGGCATTCCGCCGAAGTCCACGCCTGCCGTGATGTCGTCCCCGGTCTTTGTCGTTGCTGCCCACGATGATGTTGTCAGCGTGTCGTAGTCAGACCACTCAATGCCGTTGCCGAGCGCCGATGCGTAGATCTCACGCCCTTTGTATCCCCAGAGTCGGTTGTCTGATGCAAATATTCCGTCCATGTCCGGGATATCGTATCGGACTGTCACCTTGACAGAGACAATGCTCCGGCTCGGATTGCCCGCAACGTCCGCAAAGGTACCCACAGGGAATCTGATGTTCCATACATTCGCATTGATGCCGCCGACCTCTGTATACGCAAGCAGGATGTTCTCCGGCTTTACTCGGTATATCATGGTCTTTTTCCCGTCTGCCGTTTCCATGTCGATATAGATCAGCTCGCCCTTTCCAAACGGAAAGCTCGGGAAGTCCGTCCCGTGCAGTACAAGGAATTCGCTATTGAATGTCGTCTCAATGAAGTCGCCGACTTGCTGGTCTGTATATCCCCATCCGACCCACGCCCGCTTGCTGTTGTCCTTGTTGGTCAGAGAGTATCCGTAATTTTTATATGTCCTGTTTGCGGTGTCGTATTCGATCTTGTCCGGCAGGATGTAAAGCTTGCTCTCCAGCACCGCCATTGATTTCTCTCCGGCAGATACGCTGCACACCGCCGTGTTGCCGTCGTATAGTTTCCCGCCGCGTACCACAAAGTCTCGCTCCCCGTAGTATGCCCCGCCGAAATCCGTCCAGCCCCCCGTCAGATACCGACGCAGCTTGCGCGATGCAAGCGCCGGGGAAAAGCGCAGGGACATGTTTTCCATGTCCCGTATCGCTCCGTCCGGTGCGGCACGGCGGGCATCAAGACCGCCAAAGCCTTGATTGCCTGTATATGCCATGTCATTGCTCCTTTCGTAAGTTTAATTCGTATCCGATCTGCTCCTTGAGCCGCACGATGTAGTCCTGCTCCGTTTTGATGTATCGGTACAGCGCTTCCACCTTTTGCTCGGCTGTCATCGATGACAGATCCGGAAGCGTGGGCATGCCGTCGTTGTTTCTGATCAGATCTACATGTGCCATCATTTACCTCCCAATGCCAGCATCAGCCGCTGCACAATGTATTCGGAGGCATCATCTACTGCCCTCTGATAGACACGCTCTGCAATCAGACATGCTTCCTCACGTGTCAGCGCATCGTGCGGACGGTATTTGCCGTCGCCGTCGCCGAGCAGAATACCTTTGTCCTTCGCCCACTTGACCGCATCCGCCGCCCACGCAGACGGTGTTTCATCCTTTGTCACAGGCTTCGGCTTCTGCACAGGTGCCGGTGCAGGTACTTCCTTGACCTCCGGCAGATCCACGATAGCAAAGTTCGCGTCAACGTTTCCGCTGATACCGTTGATCTTCTCGCCGCCCCATTGCCACAGCTTCATGGAAGGATAGTCCGCGATTTTCGGCACGTTGGTCTTCGATCGCCACAGAGCCAGCCACAGCGGCCAGTAAGAAATGTCGTTGAGACGGTGCTTGAGGTAGTCGGGATTGGTGTAGACCATCGGCGCAAGCTCCGCCGTGACAAGACGTGAGCAGAACGTGTTGACGATCTGCGTAAGGAGCGTCTTATCCTTCGGCAGGTATTTGGATTCCACATCCACGACCGCCCACAGGTCGATGAGGTGCTTGTAAGGCGTGATGACGGACAGGAAGTAGTCCGCCTCCTCCATCGCCTCACTAACCGTCTGCGCGGTCAGATAATGGTATACGCCGACACGCAGACCGATGCGGTGCGCCTCTGTAATGTTGCGCTTGAACTTCGAGTCCGTGAAGTTCCGCAGACCCGCCGTAGCTTCCGATCTGCCCTGCGTCGCCTTGACAATCGCAAAGGACAGTCCCGCGCCCGCGACTTCATCCCAGTCAACAGTACCCTGATGGGTAGAGACATCAATACCGCGCAGCATCATTCGCCCATTCTCCCTTCATTCATTTTTTCGGCAACGCGCTCGACCGCAGTATAGCCGCCGTTGGACGCAAGCGATACAACAACAGCGTTGAACACCGTCAGCACCGCGCCCTCAACGGTGATACCGTCCATAAAAGCCGCAGAGAGCATCATCAGAACCAGAGCCAGTACATAGGATACCAGCTGCGTCGGTACGCGTGAAAGCACCCCTACCCCTTTGATAAACTGCGTGATCAGCCCGACCGCTGCCGTGCATCCGGCATATGTACCGAGCATCTGCCATGTAAAAAGTTCGCTCATCTCAAATCATCCTCCACGATTCCTTTTCTCGCATCGTGCCGCACGATCCATTTCTCATGCCGCGCGATTTCGTGTGTGTTTTCATCAATCGCCGTCCACATCTCCTTGTGTGCTTCATTGGATTGCGACTTGAATTCTTTCAATGCACCCGCCAGCTCCCGCAGAGCCGCCGCGTTTTCAGCATCGATCTTCGCCCGTTTCGCAGACCAGCTTGTGAACAACGCGATAAACGCCACAAGCTCCGCGATGCCGAGGAATAACTCCCACGTCATCTGTCATCACCTCCCCGCATCAGACAGGTGGTGACAACCGCGCCGAGCAGCCACCCGACGATAATGCCGATCAGAAAATTAGACATACGCCTCACCTGTGATCTCTTTGTACTGCTCCTTGGTGATAATGCCTTTCTTGACCGCCATCTTGACCATAGGCTTGCTCCACAGCCCCTGTTCGTATCTGAGTTTTACGGTTTCAAAGTTCATGATTACACCTCCTCGTCCGGCAGAGCCATCATATTCTGGAATTCCATCTGTGCCGCAATGGATGCAAGTGACATTGCATTCATTTCCGCAGTCGCCGCATCGGCTTCAGCCTTCTCCTGTGCTTTCGCTTTTTCGGTGGCTTCGCGTTCATCCTCAAAGGCTTCGATAGCCGCCAGCTTTTCCTCTGCGGTCATATCATCGGTAAAGACACAGCCTTCCTTTTCGTACAGGTCAGTCATCTGACCGAGCGTGCCGAAGAAAGAGCCGTTGACTTCACCGCCGCCGCAGATGACCGTGATGGTCGGTACACCCGCAACGGGGTAACGCTGAATCCATTGCTCCGCCGTCAGCACTTCGCCGATGGGAGTGATGATGGGATCGGTTTTGTTCCAGATCGCGTAACGTTTCATGTTTTTTATCTCCTTTTTAAATTTTTGTAGTGATGCTTACGCAAACGTCCAGTCGCTGTAGTTCAAATCCGCAAAACTTGTACCAGAGTTTATGGTCATACCTTCTTTTAGCTCTGTACTTACATAGGTGTCGCCGACTTGCATATAAATAGTCAAGGATTTTCCGGAAGCTGTTGTTATTGTGTAAGCGGGATATCCGTTGTATAACGTGATTGTAAGCGTATTGCCATTGCTATCCGGAATTTCCACGGTATTGGTGTCAGCAAAGGCAAGGTCGGAATATTTCATTCCCGCTTTTGCTTTTATTGGAACCGCTTGACCTTGTGACGTGTATAACGTGTTGCCGACGCTTTTTATCACGTTGTAAATTAGTGTTATTTCTGGTCTTTCGTAGAGGTAAGCATCTACTTTTGCGCTAGTTACACTAGCCGTCCAACCACCACCAAATAAAGCGTAATCGCCAATTGTAGCCGCGGCAGACGAAGCCCTACTCTGGCTTAACGGAGTACCTATTGTGCGAACGAGGGAGGTATCGTATATGTCGACATCCGCACTTTTACCCGATGTCGACTGAAATGTTTTAGAGCCGCCGCCGAATATCGCGTAGCCTCCGTTAGAAGTTGCCGCCAGTTGATACCGCGCAACGCTCAATGAAGTTGGAATGCTTCGTGTAAGTGACGTGTTATAGGCATTAACTACTTTAGTTGTCGCGGTAGTCGAACCCGACGCCCCTCCAGCAAATACGGCATAGTTACCTACTGTTGTGGCACATGGATCGCGGGTTGCAGTACTGAGCGAGCTTGCTGTTGATTTTGTCAATGATGCAGAATACGTATCTACAGTAGAATATTTACCAGCCGAACTTCCGTAGCCAACATAACCACCTGCAAATATTGCATAGTTTCCGACTGTTGTCGAGGCAAGTTCTCCTCTTGCTTTTGACAATGCTGTCGGCAATCCTCTCGTCAACGACCCATTGTAACTATAAACATATGACTGCGCTGTATCTTCCGTAGCTACATATCTGCCGCCGCCGAATAAGGCGTAATTGCCGACAGTTGTCGCCGCAAGTTCGCACACGCCTTTAGTAAAAGCAGTACATGATGTGTACGTCAAGGAGTTGTTATAAGCGTCCACATTCGTCTTATTTAAGTAACCGCCACCGAATACCGCATACTCTCCAACAGATGTCGCCGCCATCCAGTATCTTCCAACGGATAAGCCTGTCGGTGCCGTTGAGTGCACCAGCGATGCGTCGTATGCATCTACAGCTGTAGGATTGTTCGACGAGCTGCTCGTGCTTCCTCCGGCAAACAAAGCGTACTTACCAATATTTGTTGCCGCGAGCTGACCTCTCCCCTCACTTAAACCTGTTATCGCCCCGTAGTATTCCAGTTCTCCGCCTCCAAAGCACGGTCTTGCCACACCGCCGATACCGACGTACGCTTTCTTGATTTTCCTTGCAACACCGTCCACGCCAACATACATATTCTTGACTTTATGTGCTACGCCATCAGCAATCGAGCCGACAACCGTACCACCAATAAACGCACCCGTGCCTTTGTTTGCATAGAACACACGGTTCACACGGTCAAGCATACCGATCTCACCGGATGCTCTCTGACAAGGAACAAGATCGCGGACGAGCGTGCCGCTGTCGTAGATTTGACAGGAGTACAGTCGCCCAATCGTGTGACGTGCATCTATCGTTCCCGCTGTGTTAAATGCCAAGAGCATCAGATTGTAATTTGTTGTGAATGTCGCGGCGGCACAGGTTATGGTTTCATCACCGATGCTCGCAACATTGCCGTTCATTTCATAGATCAGCCGTGTATTGATATTTACGAAAAAACTGCCGTTTGCGTTGTATGCCGCATTACCGTAATGCGGAAACGGTGTCGCGCCGATCCACATGCCGAATACGGCTGTAGTCGATGCGTTTCTCGCTCCGAACAGCGGAGCAGATCCGGTAGATAGTGACGAATAATCCCCGATGTTTTCAAAGTCGATCACGATGCGCGTGTTGCTGCTCGGCTTAAACCCCGTATCAATATACTGCGTTCCCGTCGCCTCAATCCACGCAAGCTCCGTGTAATCGGGTATGCCGATATAAGCCTTTTTCGCCATATACAGCCACCTCACTCATATACAAAATACAACGTCCCCGTCGCCAGCGGAGATGTCCCTGCTGTCAGATCGGTTGTACCGTATGTGTATGCGGGTGCTTTTGATTCCACAGCTGCGATCGCGACTTCCGATGCCGTCTTGGCCTCCATGGCGGCACTCTGGGCTTCACCTGCCTCCGTCTGCGCGGCAGATGCCGCCGTTCTTGCCTCGTCCGCCAGAGTCTTCGCTTCACCTGCCTCCGTCAACGCCGCTTCTGCTGCATTGTTTGTTTGCTGCAGTTCGGTCGGCGTTACTGGAGTGTATCCGAGTGCATTTGTCACCGTCTGTTTTGTGATCTCGATGCTTCCGCCGCCTGTTGCCGAGATGCCCGTGTCTTTTCCTCCGATAAACCAGTTTCCGTTTTCTCCAATTGATGGAAGCTCCGATAGACCGCTCGCAATCACGCCTGTGTCTTTATCTCCAATATACCAGTTGCCATTCGCTCCAATATATGGCGTTTCGCCCGGTTCGCCCTTTGCATTGATCCCGGTATCAAATTCGCCGATAAACCAGTTCCCGTTCCCCCCGATACGCGGTGTAATACCGTCGTTGCCCGTGGCTTTTACGCCCGTATCCGTGTCACCGATATACCAGTTCCCGTTGCCGCCGATATGAGGCGTAATGCCGTCATCACCCGTCGCAGCAATTCCCGTGTCACCGTCGCCAAGCCACCAGTTCCCGTTCTCCCCTACGTGCGGCGTAATACCGTCCGCGCCGTCAAACTCACCCTCTCTTGCCGCGCGCTCCAGAGCTTCCATCTGCAGCTTGAGCGTTTCCCAGTCCCGTACTTCTTTGGTCGAGGCTGCGTGATTGCCCGGCTTTTGCGCATCACGTACAAGAAATCGAGTCGTTTCAATGATTCGCTCTTCACCGTCTGCCTTTTCTACACGAGCCGCGTGAAGATATCCCGATTCTGTCAGCATCCGATCTGGAATGGTAACACTTCCCGTCGATCCGCTCCACGTCGGTGTCAGTTCCACACCGACACGGTCATCTTCCCGATACAAGCGCAGGATATCACACGGCTTTGTTACCGTCAGCGCCACCCCGCGTTCCCATCGATAGAGTACGCGCGCGCCGTTTTCAATTG
>JAZRQR010000161.1:0-32264 GCA_045650025.1 Eubacteriales bacterium | reverse complement strand
TTTTTACAAAATTTTAGGGGCGATCGGTAAATCCCCCCCAACAGAGACCCCGGCCAAGGGAAAACCGTTGACGGGGTTCTTTATTTTGATGAAAAATCGAATTACTGTGCGGACTCGATCAGTGCGCCCAGCTGTGCGCGCAGAGCGTTGAACTGCTCCTGGTCGGTGTTATATTCACCAACGCTGGTGGTCCACTGGTTGATGATGGCATCGACTACGTCCTTGCCGTACTTCTCCTCGAGAATGGTCAGGTACTCAAAGTCCTCAATACCGTCACGTACACACTCCAGACGTACGCAGCCAACGGGCTCGGGCTGTGCGAAGTATACGCCGCTGTACAGCAGGATACCGTTACCGTAAACGTCTACGTTGTTCTCCTTGCTGACCTCATGCAGCGCGTCCATACCGTACAGGAACTCGTCTGCAGATGCAACGTACCACTTGGTGGAGCCATTGGTCCAGTCGTTCACCAGGTAGTACAGGAAACCGTCAATGTTGTACAGCTTCTGCTGCCAGAAGATGGTACGTACGTTGACTGCTTCGGTGTCAATGATCAGGGTGATCTCGGGCTGAGAGGGTCTTCTGGTGACGTACCACCACAGCTCGTCGCCGCCCTCCTGCTCTGCCCACATGCGGTCTCTGAACGAGCCCAGCTTCTGCTCGGTAATGATCGAGCAGCCGTAGGTCAGGGTGCGGTCGTTATACCACTCTGCAAAGGTGTTGTAGAAGAAGGTCTTGGGGCACCAAACGTTGACGTACTCCGCTACGTAAGAGAAGTAGTCGCCGCCGGGCAGGTTGTAGTTGACGTGCATGGGCACGATCAGCTTATAGCCGGGGAAATACTCGGTCAGGAGCTTGCCGTAATTGTTGATGTCATTCAGACGGTCAACGCTCAGCGGCTCGTCTACAGGATAGAAGTATGCCTTTTCCAACCACTCCTGCTTCTGAGATAGGTAGTTGTATGCATTTGCAACGTTGGTTGCGGTCAGCTGCTTGCTAAATCCAAGAGGCTGGAATGCCACCACTCTGGGGTTGTCAAGGTACTTGTCAATACCGTTTGCGGAGAAGGTGCCGTCCGCATTGTCGAAGGGCAGATCGTATGCGCAAACGCGGTTTGCAAGCAGGTAATCATAGTATGCGGTGTACAGGTTCTCGCCCTCTGCGTTACGCAGCTCGCCGTTCCAGTCCTTGTAGGACAGGTAAACGTCGAACGCGCCCAGCGACATCTGGGTCTTGCAGGAGGTCTCCTCGGGCAGTTCGAAGTTCCATACGTACGCAAATACGGTCACCTTCTTGACCTCATTGCCGTCCTTGTCCACAACGGTCAGCGTTGCGGTGTACTCACCGGGTGCGCTGTCCAGCTTGGAGGTTGCCTTGATGACAAAGGTCTGGTTTTCGCCGCCCTTGATGTCAAAGCCGTTGTACTTTTGCAAGAGCGGCATTGCCTCACCGCCGCCATTGCCGCCGTTGACCCAATCCAGATATTCCTGATTAGGCTCATAGGTAACGGGGGGCAGCGCTTCGATCACGCGCTGACCGTCTACGTTGAAGTAGTAGCCCCAGAACAGCTCGGTGGTCAGGGTGTTGCCTGCTGCGTTGGTAAAGTCGGTGATGTACACCTTCAGACCCTCAACGTCCTTTTCGGTGCCCAGAATGAACTGGCAGCCTTCGATCTCGTTCTTGGCAAGCTGGATCTGATAGGTCAGCTTACCCGAGGAGGTGTTGTCATTCTGAGGGGTACGGTTGTACATGTTTTCAAACCAGAAAGAAAGGGTTGCGTCTTCCTTCTCTGCGGTCTCGGGGGTGTAGGAATCAAACTTGGTGGTGGGCTTGGTGACAGACGCCAGCAGCTGCTCAGCCTCGGTCTTTGCCTGCTCGCCTGCAATGACGCCCAGCTCATTCCAGCCAATGTCAAACAGCTTGTAGAAGCCCTCGTCGCTCTCTAAGAACTGGATCTCTGCGATGTGCAGCGTCTCGCCTGCGTCTGCTGCGCTGATCATGTAGTCAAAGCGGAAGCCGTTGACGTTGCCCTTCCAAGAATCAAAGGAGGACAGGTCAAACATCACGTACTGCCAGCCATCCTCGGTCAAATCGAAGGACGAGGTGGTCATCATGCCACCGGTTGCGCCCGCTACCTTGCCGGAATAGAAGAACAGCTCAAA
The DNA here is from genome assembly GCA_045650025.1 of Eubacteriales bacterium. Lineage (GTDB taxonomy): Bacteria > Bacillota > Clostridia > Oscillospirales > CAG-272 > SVQP01. Next base: position 30,102 of record JAZRQR010000161.1, on the reverse strand, counting down.
CGTGCCGGAGGAGCAGTTTACGCTTCTGACCTTGAGGACTACGTACTTGTAGTCATCCGCGCTTACGGCATTCATGCCGGCTGCCTTATAGAATTTCTTAAAGCTGAAGTCTACAAAGGGGTCGGTGCTTGCTGCGGTGGTGGTGAGCGCTGCATACTGCTCGCCGTCCGCATCGGTCTCAACTGTGACCTTTACCTGGTTCGCACCCGAAAAATACTTTGCCAGATCCTCTGCGGACACCTTGTTAAAGTCTGCAACGACGGCATTGATCTCGGGGATAGCAGGCTCGGTGGTCTCCTCCTCGGAGGGAGCCTCGGTTTCGCCTTCAGTCTCACCCTCGGTCTCGGCATCAGTCTCGGTCTCGCCCTCGGTTACGCCCTGGGTGGTCTCTTCGCCAGACTGATCGGGATTTTCGGGATCCACGGAAGGCGTGCAAGCAACCAGCACACACGCCATCATGACGCATGCAAGAATGCTTGCAAGCAGGATCATAGGAAGGGATTTTCTCATTCTTTCTCTTTCTCTCTTTCTTTATTTTATCAATACGGAATCAGATCGTTGACCTCATTCATGTTGTTAAAGAATGCAACGTAATCAATGGTAATGGTATCGCCGCTTTCCGCCATCATCAGGCCCAGGCGCAGATAGCCCAGCGCAGCTGCGCTTTCATCGTAGCAGCCTGCCTCCTCTGCCATGTTGACGACCAGATAGTTCCACTGGTCACCCGTGGTGGCAAAGATGTCCGCTACAACGTGGTCGCCCGCACCGGTGGCAGCATTGCCCTCCGAGCCCATATACATGCTGACGCGGAAGTCATAGTTGACCTGATACTTGATGACCATAACGTCACCAACCGTGGTGGGCTGCTTGAGCAGATAGCAATAAGGGTCCCAGACGTCGTTGGTGCCCATGCGGAACAGAAGCGTGACGCTGCCGTCCTCGTTTTCGGTCATGCCGCCAAAGTCACTCCAGTCCTGCTGGGGGTTGTTGGCAGCCTCCTGCATAGCTGCTGCATCCAAAAATGCAACCGCTGCAGCCTTGACCACTTCTTTTGAGGGGTGCACGACCTCGACAACTGCCTCGGTGGTGGGCTCTTCGGTGGTAGGCTCTTCGGTAGTGGGTGCCTCGGTGGTCAGCTCCTCGGTGGTGGGAGCTTCGGTCTCCATTACAGCCGAGGTATCCTCGGGTTGCTCGGTGCCTTGGTCACAAGCTGCCAGGCAAAGCGTGAAAATCAGGGAAAACGCGATCAAAACAAGTATTTTTTTCATGTCTTTCACCTCGTTATTCGTATTGAATCCATTTTATAATAGCATATTTATGCGGCAAATGCAATAAACTTTTTGTAAAATCAATTGACAAATTGTGCGCCATAGAGCGACGCATAAAAGCCCTTTGCCTCCAGCAGCTGCTCGTGCGTGCCCTGCTCGATGATGTTGCCATCCTTGAGCACCAGAATATTGTCCGCGTGCTGTACGGTGGACAGGCGGTGCGCAATGACAAAGCAGGTCTTTCCGCGCATAAGCTCCATCATGGCATCCTGGATCTGCTGCTCGGTGCGGCTATCCACGTTACTGGTCGCCTCATCCAGAATCAGCATGGGAGCGCGGGAAAGCATCGCACGCGCAATGGTGATCAGCTGGCGCTGTCCTTTGGAAAGGTTGACACCGCCGTCTGCAAGGTGGGTGGCATACCCCTCGGGCAACGACATAATGAAATGATGGATCTTTGCCTTTTTGGCAGCCTCGACGATCTCCTCATCGGTGGCGTCCTGTCTGCCGTAGGCAATGTTATCGCGGACGCTGCCGCCAAACAGCCAGGTGTCCTGCAGCACCATGGTAAAGCTCTTACGCAAGGAATCGCGCGTGGCATCCGTGATGGGAATGCCGTCAAAGCGGATCTCGCCCGCGTCAATGTCATAAAAGCGCATGAGCAGGTTGATGATGGTGGTCTTGCCTGCGCCGGTAGGTCCGACGATCGCCACCGTCTGCCCCGGCTCGACACACACGGAAAGTCCGTGCAGGATCTGCTTTTCGGGCACGTAGCCGAACTCGACCTGATCCAGCGTGACCTGTCCCTGTGCGTCCAGGGTCACCGCGTCCGGCTTATCCGCAGGCTCCGGGGCTTGGTCGATCACGCCGAACACGCGCTCTGCCGCCGAAAGGGCGCTTTGCAGCTCGCTGAAAATGTTGGCAAACTCGTTTATCGGACCTGCAAACTTGCGCGCATACTGTACGAATGCTGCCATATCGCCAAGCTTGATGATAAAGAGCGGATTGGTGATGCTGCCGCCCAACCAGAACATATAGAAGATGCTGCCAAGCAACGTGATCAGCGCGATCGACAGGTTGCTGACAAAGTTGACGGTAGGGCCGATGACCGAGCCGTGATAATCCGCCTTGTAATACGCGCCGCACGCCTCGGCGTTGCGCACGTCAAAGCGGTCGGTGATCACCTGCTCCTTGCCGTAGGTGCGAATGGTCTTTTGTCCCGACAGCATCTCCTCGGCAAAGCCGTTGAGCTCGCCCAGTTTGGCAGAGCGCGCGCGGAACAGCGGACGGATGTGCGTGGACTTATACTTGGTAAAGATGAGCGAAATGGGGACTGTGATGGCAAACACCAAAATCAGCACGGGGGAGATGGTCAACATCATGATCATCGAGCCCACAACCGTAATGCTGTTGGCGCAGATGGCTAACACGTCGTTGGAAAGCGATGCGTTGACCGTGTCAATGTCGTAGGACAGGCGGCTGACGATCTCGCCGGTCTGGTGGGTATCGAAAAATCCAACGGGCAGTTCGGTCAGGTGGTCAAATACCTGCTTGCGCATGGTGTACGTGATACGTTGGCTCAGGTTGACCATGACGATAGAGAGCATATAGGACATCAAGCCCGCCAGTACGTAAAAGCCGATCATGAGTCCGCAGAACAAAAATACGCGTTCAAAATCCACCTCGCCCGGTCCGACGATGGCGTCGATTGCCAAGCCCGAGAGCTTAGGTCCTGCCAGCGCCAGCACGTTTGCCGAGATCATGAGGAAAAATGCCAGCAGCACAAGTCCCGGATAGCGGAACATGTACTTGCAGATGCGCACAAGCGTTTGCCTGCGCTGCTTGGGGGTCATGGGAGTCTTTTGCGGCTTATTCTGATTAGTCAAGCAAAGCACCTCCCATCTGCGAATCGCGGATCTCGCGGTACACGGGGCAATTTTCCAATAACTGCTCGTGGTTGCCCTTGCCAATGATCTTGCCTTCGTCCAAAACCAAGATCAGATCGGCATGCATGACCGAGCTGACGCGCTGCGCAACCACCACGGTGGTCGTGCCCGCAAAGTGCAGGCGCAGATCGCGGCGCAGGGCGGCATCGGTCTTATAGTCCAGCGCGGAGGAGGCGTCGTCCAAAATCAGGATCTCGGGCTTGCCTGCCAGAGCTCTTGCAATCAGCAAGCGCTGGCGCTGACCGCCCGACACGTTGGTGCCCTTGCTGGTCAGCTCGTGCTCCACGCCCTCGGGGAACGCGGACACAAATTCCTCTGCCTGCGCCACGCGCAAGGCAAGCTCCAGATCTTCGTCCGAGATCTCTCTGCCAAAGCAGATGTTTTCGCGCACGGTATCGGCATACACAAAATCGTTTTGCATAGCCGTGCCGAACATGTCGCTCAGCTTTTCGTGCGGCAGGGTGCGCACGTCCTGACCGCCCACGTAAATATTGCCCTTGTCTACGTCATAATTGCGCAACAGAAGGCGCAGCAGCGTACTCTTACCGCTACCCGTTGCGCCAATGATGCCAAGCGTAGCACCGCGCGGCAGCGAGAAGGAAATGTCCTCCAGGTCGTTCTGCTCGCCGTTATAGGAAAACGATACGTCCCGGAACACGATGTGATCGGTGGTGGGGAGCGGCAGCTTGGCTTCCTGCTGCAGCTCCTCCGCCGCGTCCATGACCGCGTTAATACGGTTGGCGGACGCGATGCACTTGGTGGACATAATGAAAATGCGGTTGATGACGATCATGGCATTGGAGATCAGCGTGAAATACTGGATAAACGCAATGATCTTGCCCTGCTCGCTCAGATCCTCATTGACTAAGAACGCGCCCACCAGCACCACCGCCACAAGACCTGCGTTGAGCAGGATGGTGATGATCGGGTTGGTCAGCGCCATGGTCAGCGAGGCTCTTTTTTCGTTGCGGACAAGCGCACGGTTGACCGTGTCAAAGCGTTCTCTTTCGTATTCCTTCTTGGAAAGTGCCTTGATCACGCGAATGCCGCCGATATCCTCACGCACCACGCGCACCATATCGTCGCCCGCCTTCTGGCTGGCGGAATACAGCGGCACGCCGCGGCGCGAGATGTAAAACACGCTAAGACCAATAAAGGGCAACAGGCACACCATGACCGTGGCGAGCTGCCAATCCAAAAAATACGACACCGCAATGCCGCCGATCAGGAGAATGGGCGCGCGCACGCCGATGCGCTGGATCATGCCCAGGAAATGGTGAATGTTGTAGGTGTCCGAAGTCAATCTGGTCTCCAGCTCGGGAATACCGAACTTGTCGGTCTGACGGGGAGAGAGGCGCATGGTCTTGGCGAACAGATCGTGTCGCACCGCCTGCGCTGCGTCCTTTGCCACGCGGGCAGCCATACGGTTGGCAACGATATTGAGCACCAACGCCGCCAGCGCGCACAGGATCATAATGCCGCCCCAGACAAACACGGGCGTCAGATTCCCGCTCGGCGCGTTGACGGGCACCACCACGTCCAGCATATGTGATAAAATAGACGGTAGCGCAAGCTCTACCAGCGTGCCCGCTACCTTGATGACAAATCCAATGAGGAGAGCGAACCCGAAGGGCTTTAAGTATTTGATAACAAGCTTCAAAAGTTCCACTCCTTTCGCAAAAAATAATTACATTTATTATATAATAAAAAGCGAAATTTGTCAATCTTTTAACGGGGTTGAAATAAAGAAAATCACTCACAAAAGTTTTGATCAAACTTTTTCAAAAGTTTGCGGGGTCTTGGGGCAGAGCCCCGCGTAATGCCTTATTTGCTCGTTTTAGCTTTTAAGACGCTGTAGGGGCGACCAGTGGTCGTCCCGAATAAGCCCATTTGGAATCCTTTTTGGGTGAAAATATTCAAAACCGTTTGGTGGGACGACCAATGGTCGCCCCTACAGTATCCGAATTTGCCAAAAAGAACGGAGGGGATTTGCTTACATAACATCCCGAGATGCGCGGGCGGATATGGAATCCGCCCCTACGGGCGTTTGTGCAGGCGGCGGGAGCAAGCCCCCGCCCTACGGGCGTTTGTGCGGGCGGGCATCCAAACAATGCGGGTACGCGCCAAAAAGCCGTCCCCTCGGGGGAAGGAGGGTTCCCATAGCGTACCCGCTATGGGAGGAAGGGGTAGCGTATCAAATTTGGAACGTTTTGTTTCGTACAAATCGCATACAAAATTGACAAAATGACGGTTTCCCGAGTTGAATAGTCGACCCCTTCCTCCCCGTACGCCTGCGCTACGGGGACCCCTTCCTTCCCCCGAGGGGACGGCTTTTTGGCGCGTACTCGCATCGTTTGTGTGTCAATTGACCAAGCTTTATATTTGCGGGCGATTCGTGAATCGCCCCTACACCATACGGACGCCTACTCATGAAAAGTTTTTGATCGACCTTTTTGAAAAAAGGTCGATCAAAAACTTTCGTGAGGGTGCGCGTTCGACGCAAAAAACCCCGCCGATCGCTCGGCGGGGTTTGTATTTTATAGGTTTTAACTCGTAATTTTACAATTACTCGTACAGCTTGCCCATCTTTTCAAGTCTTTCGAACTTAGCTGCTGCTGCCTTTTCAGCCTTCTCGAACAGAGCGTTTGCTCTCTCGGGGTTGGACTGTGCCAGACGAGCGTAACGAACCTCAGACTTGATAAAGTCAACGTAGCTTGCAGTGGGTGCCTTGCAGTCAATGGTCAGCTTGTTAGACTCCAGAGTGGGGTTGTAACGGAAGGTCTGCCAGTAACCGGACTCAACTGCCTTCTTCATCTCAAGCTGGCAGTTCTGCATGCCGCCCTTCACACCGTGCATCTCACAAGGAGCGTAACCGATGATGAGCGAAGGACCGTTGTAAGCCTCTGCCTCAGTCAGAGCCTTGAGCAGCTGGTTCATGTCGTAACCCATAGCAACCTGTGCTACGTATACGTAACCGTAGGACATAGCGATCTCTGCAAGGTTCTTCTTGCCGATTGCCTTACCTGCAGCTGCGAACTGAGCTACCTGACCGATCTGCGATGCCTTGGATGCCTGACCGCCGGTGTTGGAGTAAACCTCGGTGTCGAATACGAATACGTTTACGTTTTCGCCGGATGCCAGAACGTGGTCCAGACCGCCAAATCCGATATCGTATGCCCAACCGTCACCACCGAAGATCCAAACGGACTTCTTGTTCAGGTAATCCTTCTCAGCGAGAATTTCGGGAGCTACGGGGCAACCAGCCTCTGCTGCCTTCTCCAGCTCTACAACCAGAGCAGCCGTCGCGTCAGCGTTCTTTGCGCCGTCATCCTTAGTAGCCAGGAATGCCTGGGCAGCAGCCTTGAACTCAGCGGATGCCTTCTCGGAAGCAGCCATTTCCTCAACCTTAGCGATCAGCTTCTCACGGATCGCCTTCTGACCGAGCGCCATACCCAGACCGTGCTCAGCGTTGTCCTCGAACAGGGAGTTAGCCCATGCCGGACCCTTCTTGGTTGCGTTGTTTACGGTATAGGGGGTTGCGGGTGCACTACCGCCCCAAATGGAGGAACAACCGGTAGCGTTGGAGATATACATTCTCTCACCGAACAGCTGAGTGATCAGCTTAGCGTAAGAGGTCTCTGCACAACCTGCGCAAGAGCCGGAGAACTCAAGCAGGGGCTGCTTGAACTGAGAGCCCTTAACGGTTGCATTGATCAGCTCGGGCTTCTCGGTTACGTTCTTAACTGCGTAATCGAATGCAGCCTGCTGAGCGGACTGAGTGTGCTGAGGAGCCATCCAGATAGCCAGATCCTTCTTTGCTACCTTGGTGCCGGCTGCTGCAGCCTTCTTTTCAGCCATTGCGTTGATGGGACAAGCCTTTACACACAGAGTACAGCCCATGCAGTCCAGAGGAGAAACGCCAATGGAGAACTTGTAGTTGGTCTTTACAACGGGCTTGGATGCGAACTTGGTGGACTTGGGAGCTGCTGCTGCCTCTTCCTCGGTCATTGCGAAGGGACGGATTGCAGCGTGAGGACATACGAACGAGCAGTTGTTACACTGAGCGCACTTGTCTGCGTTCCACTCGGGAACCATAACTGCAACGCCTCTCTTCTCTGCAACTGCAGAGCCCTGAGGGAAGGTACCGTCCACGTACTTCTCGAACGCGGAAACGGGCAGCTTGTCGCCTGCCATTGCGCCTACGGGAGTTACAACGTTGTTGATGAACTCGTCAAGGTCAGCTCTGTCAGACTTGTAAGCGGGCTTCTTAGCATCCTTGCGGCACTTAGCCCACTCTGCGGGAACGTCAACCTTTACAAATGCATCTGCACCTGCGTCGATTGCGGCATAGTTGAGGTCAACCATTGCCTGGCCCTTCTTGATGTAGGACTTGTATGCCATCTTCTTCATGTACTCAACAGCCTCTGCTGCGGGCAGAATGTTTGCCAGAGCAAAGAATGCGGACTGAAGAACGGTGTTCTTAACCTTTGCGTTACCAATGCGGTTGGTAGCGAGGTCGGTTGCGTTGATTACGTAGAAGTTTACGTTGTTGTTTGCGATGTACTCCTTAACCTTTGCGGGCAGGTTCTTGGAGAGCGCCTCGATGGTGTTCCACTCGCAGTCCAGGAGGAAGGTGCCGCCGGGCTTCACGTCGGAAACCATGTCATACTTCTTGAGGTATGCCTGGTTGTGGCAAGCTACGAAGTTTGCCTTGTTGATGTAGTAAGGAGACTTGATGGGGGTGTCACCGAAACGCAGGTGGGAAATGGTGATACCGCCGGTCTTCTTGGAGTCATACTGGAAGTATGCCTGAATGAACTTGTCAGTGTGGTCACCGATGATCTTGATGGAGTTCTTGTTAGCACCAACAGTACCGTCGCCACCCAGACCCCAGAACTTGCAGGAGATGGTGCCTGCGGGAGCGGTGTCGGGGCAAACCTTCTCGGGCAGAGAGGAACCGGTTACGTCATCCACAATACCAATGGTGAAGTTGTTCTTGGGAGCTCTCTTCTTGAGGTTCTCATATACAGCGAAGATGGAGGAAGGAGGAGTGTCCTTGGAGCCAAGGCCGTATCTACCGCCAACAACAGTCTTCTTGATGCCAGCCTGTGCCAGAGCGGTTACAACGTCCAGGTACAGAGGCTCACCCAGGGAGCCGGGCTCCTTGGTTCTGTCCAGAACTGCGATCTTCTTTGCAGTTGCGGGGATTGCTTCGATCAGCTTGTCAGCGCGGAAGGGTCTGTACAGTCTGACCTTAACAAGACCAACCTTTTCGCCGTTAGCGTTCATGTAATCGATGACTTCTTCTGCAACGTCACAGATAGAGCCCATAGCGATGATGACTCTCTCAGCATCCTCTGCGCCGTAGTAGTTGAACAGCTTGTAGTTGGTGCCGAGCTTTGCGTTGACCTTGTCCATGTACTCTTCTACGATAGCGGGCAGTGCCTCATAGTACTTGTTGCAAGCCTCTCTGTGCTGGAAGAAGATGTCGCCGTTTTCTGCGGAGCCGCGGAGAACGGGGTGCTCGGGGTTCAGGGAGCGAGCGCGGAATGCCTTTACAGCATCCATGTCGGTCAGCTCTGCCAGATCCTCGTAGTCCCAAGCCTCGATCTTCTGGATCTCGTGGGAGGTACGGAAGCCGTCAAAGAAGCTGATGAAGGGTACGCGACCCTTGATGGTAGCCAGGTGAGCAACTGCACCCAGGTCCATGATCTCCTGAGGGTTGGTCTCAGCCAGCATAGCAAAACCGGTCTGGCGGCAAGCGTACACGTCGGAGTGGTCACCGAAAATGTTGAGTGCGTGGCTTGCTACGGTACGAGCGGAAACGTGGAATACGCAGGGCAGAAGCTCACCTGCGATCTTGTACATGTTGGGGATCATCAGAAGCAGACCCTGGGAAGCGGTGTAGGTGGTGGTCAGAGCACCTGCTGCCAGAGAACCGTGCACAGTACCTGCTGCGCCTGCCTCGGATTCCATTTCGGTTACCTTAACGGTAGTGCCGAAAATGTTCTTCAGACCCTGTGCTGCCCACTGGTCAGTGAAGTCTGCCATGGGGCTGGAAGGGGTAATGGGGTAAATACCTGCTACTTCGGTGAACGCGTAAGACACGTGCGCAGCAGCCTGGTTGCCGTCCATAGAAATCTTTTTTCTCGGGATAGCCATGTTGTTTTTTCCTCCTGCGTTTATTAAAATTTTTATTTTACCAAAATCACGAGAAATTTGCAAAACGCTCCGCAAAATTTCTCAACTTATATGATAGCACAACTTTTGCAAAAAGTAAAGAGGTATTGCGAATTTTATAGTGGCAATTATGCGTTTTTCTGCATTTCAATGCACCTTTTGCACACTTTTCGCCACTTTGGGCAGTTTTTGCAGCTTCAAACGGGCACGTTTTGTCACTCTATGGCGCAAAAAATAACACCCCCGACACGAAAGCGGAGGTGTTATTTGCAAATTTTACTTTTGCGCGCGGGTAAACTTGATCATCACGATCACAACCACGACCACGCATCCAACGCCGAATACGCCAAGCACAGCCAGGATCAGGGGCAAGGGCAAGCCGTGCTCCTGCTCGGACTGCGTCTCCTGCTCGGTTTTCTGCTCGTCGGGCTTCTCGGTCTGCGCGTCGGTCACCGACTCTGCAGGCTCGGTCGTCTCACCCTCGGTTACCGACTCCTCGGGCGCGGTGGTCTGCTCGCCACCCTGCTCCGCTGTCGATTCCTCGGTCGTCTCCTCGGTTCCCTGCTCAGTTCCCTGCTCGGTTCCGGTGGACTCCTCGGTCGTCTCCTCGGTCGCCGACTCGGTGGTCACTTCGGTCTCCACTTCGGTCGTTTCCTCGGGCTGAGTGGTTTGCTCAGGCTCAGTGGTCTGCTCGGAAGCGGTGGTTCCGAACACGTCAAGCTCTCCCCAGTTGCCGTCATCCGCACCAACGGGCAGAAGCAGGCAACAGCACAGTGCCGCTAAAAGTAAGATCCATATTGTCTTTTTCATAAATACCTCACTCTACGGGCACAACCGGTGCGCCGTCCTCGTTGACTATTTTGATTTTTCCGCATATGCGGCACTCATAAAACGAATATCCTTCCCCTTCTGTCTGCGGGTCATCGGGATAATCGTGCTCGCCCTGCTCTGCAAGCACCTCGCCACACGTTGCGCAAAGCTGCGCGTGTTGGCAATCTGCCTTATCCGGCATGTGCTCGTGCGCGGCAGGACTTGCCTGACAAGATGCCAATACACCAATCGCCAGTACGATCGTCAACGCTAATTTTTTCATCAATTTTATTTCTGTCCGGGCATCTGAACGACAGGGGTTCCGTCCTTGCTCTTGATAACGATATTATGGCAAGTGGTGCACTGCCATACCTTATATCCACCCTTTTCCTGGGCGCTCTCCTCACCTGCATGCTGTGCAAGAGGACGATAAACCGTATACGTCTGCTGGCAGTCGTCGTAACCTACGCACGCATAGATGTCGTAGCCCTGCACGGTACAAGTGGAATCCTTGGAGCCCAATACGTTTTCGCTCTGCTGGTGCTGGTGAATGGGATCATTATTATCCGAGGGAGGCGTTACGGGGGGAACCGTAGGTCTGACCACCACACTATCCGACTCATAATCGCCGTACATGGTGTAATCGCCAACCGTATCGTAAATATCTCTGACGTCTTCATTAGGATAGTAGATGGGCTTGTTATCAGCGTCCCAGCCGATGATGAGCTGAATATCTTCCGGACCGTCTACCTTAGGGGAAATGACGACCTGCTGCACATCTACGCCCTTTTCAAGCGCAAACAGCTCCACGCGATACAGAACGTTGGAAATGTAGTCCATATCCGAAGCTTCCTGTGCGCGCTCAATGTAGATGCTATAGCTTACCACTGCAACTGCCGCCAGAATTGCCATGATGGCAATTACGACGATCAGTTCAACCAGCGAAAAACCTTTGTTATTCTTCATATAAACCTCTCTTACCTTATCGGGGCTGTTGTGGGAGCACAGCAGCCCCTTTGGTGTTCGCTATGTGGAATTTTCTTTCACATGGCGAGAAAATCAATTCGTTCCCTTTGCCTTTTCAGCTTCAAGTGCCTTTGCAGCCTCGTTCACGCGAAGGATTCTGAGCAGCAAGTTTACGTACTGCTCGGTGTTGTACTGGTCGGAAGAAACTTCCTTACCATTACCACCAATATCCTTAGAGCTATAATCGCGGATCTGTCTTTGCGCAAATCTCTCGATACCGTATCCGATGATGTCGCCATAATAGTATTGGGTTCCCTGATCATCGGCATATTCTACGTAGATTACCGTATATTTGTCATCCATCTCATTGATGGTCATGGCTGCCGTAGTCGATACATAGCAGTTAACAGACTGACCGTTCACAGTAATCTGCGTCAACTCACCCTTATACAATTGAGCGGTAGAGCCCTCGCTCTGCACAAACTCGCCAGTCAAGCTCTCAAGCTCTTGCACGGAATCTGCTACAATAACGCCCACGCTGATAATTTCAGCAGTTTCAGCATCGTTCAAAGCCGCGGTGTAGAAATAACGCAGTGCGATCTCGGTGTTGAAATCACACGTTGCAGCCAAGAAATTCGTTGCGAATACAGAGTCAGCATTGTCACCCCTTACAGAGTCATATGCAGCCTCTTTATCGAAACCATTCCATAACTCTGCAGTAGCCGCCAGACGTCCATACGTCCTGATATCAGAGTCATCTCCCGCGAAGCAATCCTGAACGGCGCCACCGTAACGCAGAATCGCATCAATCAAAGCCTGTTGTGCCTTCAAGACGTTTTCGGACAACTCGCCCTCTACAGCTCCTGCATGTTCCAGGGATGCCGCATACTTAAACAGCACCTGATTGATCTTCTCCTCGTACAATCTGTCCTTGGGGCCGATTTGAATGTAAATAAAACTACTGATGTTCGCAATATCGTCTGCAGTGTACGCCAACTTATACATATAGATAGTCTGCGTATCAAAGACAAACTCAAACTCAGATTCAACAGTATCCTTATCGCGCAGAACGACAGGTGCACCGAGCTGACCATGTGTATCGACATAAACGAACAAGGTTGCATACAGGACAACGTCACCGGTTGCACCGTATTCCACGCTGAGCTGCAGCGAATCGGGCTTAAATGCCGTAACCTTGAACATCGCCGTATAGGTTGCGTTCTGCGTTGCAGTTGCTTCCTTCACGCAAGTTGTGTCGCCAGCCATAGCCCAACCGCAGAACTCCAGTTCAAAGCTGGGGCTGTCCACGGATTCCAAATCCTTGGGGAACGGAATATCCTCGCCCTTCTTGAGCGTGACGGACGTCGTTTCGCCGAAGTAATCCACGAACGTGATCGTAAATTCCTCTACCTCGACAGCAGCGCCGCAATTGTCGCACGAGCCGTTGCTGTCCGAGTCAACGTGGTTGCCGGTAGCAGGAATCGTTTTTTGCTCGCGGTCAAGCTCCTCACCGCAAACAGAACAGTACGTTACCAGATCGTAAGAACCATCTACGCCACAAGTCGCTTCTACGCGGTTCTCTTCCTTGGTTGCCTCGGTGTGATCCTTTTTGGAGATTTCCACATACGTGGTGTAATCGCAGCGAGAGCAGGTCTGGTATGCATCCCAACCGATTTCGGTGCAGGTGGGAGCCTTTGCTTCATGATCTTCGCAATCGTGATCAAGGGCGTTCAGCGTGATCTTTTCCGTCGCGCCACAGCCGCAAGCCTTGATTACATAACCGTCTTCGGTACAGGTAGCATCGACTTTCTCGGTCTCGGTTGCATAAACGTGATCACCGGTAGCCGTGATCGTCTGCTTTTCCGTCTTAATAACCGTTCCACAAACAGAGCAGTACGTTACCAGATCGTAAGAACCATCTGCGCCACAAGTCGCTTCTACGCGGTTCTCTTCCTTGGTTGCCTCGGTGTGAGTAGTCAGCTTTGCAATCGCTTCGGTGTAAGTATGACTTGCATCATTCTTACAAGTATAGGTCTTCACGCCTTCTGCTGCGCAGGTAGGAGGAGTCGTCACTACTCCTTCGTAATCGTGACCAAGCTCAACGCCCACGGAAACGGTCTTGCTTTCGTCTTCCTCAGAACAGTTATCACACTTTACATAGTGAACAGCCGCATCGGTGCAGGTAGCTGCTTCCTTTTGAGAGCCAACTGCCTGAATGAAGCTATGTCCGTTTTCAGTACCATTGGTTGCTCCGCAATCACAAGTCGCGGGAGCAGTACAGGTTGCATCATGATAATGATGCTCAGGAGCCTCGCTTGTCAGAGCTGCAAGGGTAGTAGGCTCCTTGCCTTCGGTAAAGTACGCGTCACACACTTCACAGATATAGTGTGCTGCCACCGCGCCCTTCAGCTCATCCTTCGTGTGAACTTCAGGCTGAGCAGCAATCAATTCACCGTAGGTGTGTCCGGGTGCGACAATCTCCTTGGTCTCGTAGTGATCGCAATAAGAACAATCTCTACGCTCCTCGCCATTCACAGTACAAGTTGCAGGGGTTGTCGTTTCCCAAGCACCCATTTTGTGTTCCAGCGCGTTAACCGTTACGTTGTCAACCCTGGTCTTGTTCTCCCAATTGCTAAAGAGCAGTCCGCATACGTCACAAGTCCAGTACTCAATGTTACCGGAGGTCGTACAAGTTGCAGCGACAGCGTCGGTATGCGTAGCCGAACCGTCGTGCTTGCACATCAACGCATCGCAAAGCTTACAATAGCCGTGCTTGTCGGGATTTTCCACGTGAGCAGCGGGGTTCACCTCAACAGACGCAGTGGGATGCTCGTCTGCGGTATACGTTTTGCCGTTATATACAACGGTTGCAGTATAGGTCCTTGTGCCCTGCGTCGTGCAGGTAGCTGCGACGGTAATCTCGGCTGTCACAGTAACAGTTACGTTCTGCTCAGCGCCACAGCTACATGCCACCTTCGCGGTGCATTCATAGCCAACCCAAGTAAATACGGGAGCGCCATATGCGTGCGTTATCGTGCGAGTATATCCACAGTCGTCACAGTCTGTGTCACAATCACCGTCCCAGGTGTGCGCCACAGCAGTAAACTGCGCGGTATACGTTTTGTCTTCGCTTGCGATCGAAATTCCGCCCCAAGACTCAAACACATAATGATAGTCCGCATCGGACTCTCTTACGGGGGTGTCACCCGAATATTCAGGAAGATCACCGCGAGTAACCGTGATCGTCGCTAATACCGTGTCGTCATAGTTTACAAACGTGATTGTATAGGATGCCCTCGCGTGGCAGAAAACGCAAACCCCGTCCTCGAAAGTATGATTTTCTACTTCTTCAGCGTCACAACATGCGTACTTCTTGGCATGAGTACCGTCCAGTTTATTTACATAAACGAAGTCTTCGGGATTGACATGCTTAGTGGGATCCTTTTCGCCAACAGGGAAAATCTCCGAAGAGCTTGCCTTGCCACAGACAGAACAGCTCTTGTAGTAAACTGCAGGTTCGGTACAAGTTGCATCTTGCGCCTTATATTCATCCTCTACCTGCTCGATGAAGACGTGCTCTGCCTTGCTGTCTTGATCAACAGCATCGCAGTCCTTGCACTGATACCAGTGATAATTATCATCAGAGGACCATTCGGTTTTATAGTCGTGTTGCGCCGTTGTGCCGTAAGTCTTTCCGCACGCGTCGCAGACAGCCTGGCTGGTACAGGTAGCAGTACCACCGGAACACAGGCCCGCGTCGCTCTGTGCATCACAATTCTTACATTTACGAGCATGAACGTCAGCATAGGGATTTACCCATGTGCCATTTTCGAAATCATGGGCTAAAACATCACCGTATTCCTGTCCGCAAGTGTTACAAACCGCCTTTTCGGTACAAGTAGCCGCACCGCCTGCGTGCTCCTTGGCAGGCACAATCGTCTGTCCAACGAGAACTTCGTTACACACGGAGCAATGCTTGCCCTCGGTCAGACCGGTCGCGGTACAAGTTGCCTCTACCGCTGCGTCAGTGACCTCGGTGTGACCCTTCGCAGCATCAGTCACGGTCTCGCGGCTCTGCTCTGCATTACATACAGTACAGTAAACGACATTGTCATAAGAACCATCAACCGTACATGTTGCATCCTTCTTGTTTTCTACCACCGTTTCGCCAGGGGTGTGAACTCCGGTGGCAGGAACTGTGCTATCCGTATAGGAATCACCACACACAGAGCAAGTATGGGTTGTGTAACCCTCCGCCATACAAGTCGGAGCGGTTACGACAGCGTTGTAGTTATGTTCATCGGTTTTAGGGATTTCCTGAGCACCGGTATCATACAGA
The DNA here is from genome assembly GCA_045650025.1 of Eubacteriales bacterium. GTDB lineage: Bacteria > Bacillota > Clostridia > Oscillospirales > CAG-272 > SVQP01. Next base: position 14,593 of record JAZRQR010000161.1, on the reverse strand, counting down.
CCACAATCGCATCCTGTAGCCTTAATTCCGGGCTCAGCACACGTCGGTTGCTTAGTTACTCGATCTTTGACAACCGCGTCGCAACCGGAAACGTGCCATTTGCCATTTATGTATTCATAAGTGTTTGTTGCACTCTGAATATAATTTCCGTCAGCGTTTTTCAGCTTGGCGGGAGTGATGGGAATTTCCGGAAAATTTTTAGACGCTTGAGAGATCTGATAAGTAACAGACTGCGTTCCGGCTTGCAAAATTATCTTTCCGTCGCCATCACTGATAATTTCAGCACCGGAAGTTGTAGTATACACGTATCCTTTACTAGCATCCAAAACGCCGTTAACTTTCAAAACGCTGTCTGCCAAATCAGCATCCGAAAAAGTTTTTGTTCGACCATATGCCCACGGAGAGGGCATAAAGGTCTTATCTCCAGATCCGCAATATCCTCCCCATTGATCTTTGTCGTAGACAAATAAGTTAGCGCCATTTTTTACATTGACTTTACCGCTTTCAGTAATTTCCACTCGAGTTCCCGGAAGCATAGCAACATCATACATCAAATCAGCAGTGCCGTTAATCGTCAAATCCATATTCTGCATTAATGGCAAAACAAAATTGGCAGAATTGATAGATACATTGGCCAGTATAGATATTTTCATCTCGAGTACAATATTAGACATGGCTACATCACCATCAATAGTAATATGCATGCGGTCTAAATCTTCTAAATAGTCAAAGCTTATCGAGCCTGAATTTATTCTAAACAAGCCAGAATCTTTGCCTACAACCGTGAAAGCAGGGGTTTGCACACCAACACTAGTGATATCCATTGCCGTTTGACAATTCATTACTGCTCCGGATTCCATAGTCAACGGCACTTGTACATTTTGGAAATAATACTGGTTCATGGGGAACACTTTTTCAGAGTTGTTTTTAATTTCACTCGTAAATGAGCCACCACGCCAACCAATCGCTTGGAAATCTTGATAAATCGTAGATCCCGATTCCATAACTACAGATCCAGAGCCGGTAATTACCCCCCAACAATAAAGATTTCCTCCGCCCTGCACGGTAATAGAAGAACCATCCTTCATGTCAATACGACTCAATTTACCGGTAGGTGCACCATTATAGGGCATTTTAGCGGATTGCTTGGCAGACAAACTGATAGCTCCACCATTAGCAACTGTGATATGTGCCCCACTCGCCATAGTTAAAGTAAGGTGAATTGAAGGGGCAGTATATGCAATGTCTGTCTCCGGCTTATTGGTGTACAAAGTATTTGCATCATCAAAAGGAATCAACAAAGTAACTCCGGTCGGAATGGTATATTCTCCAGCAGGGAGGGCATTATTAGTTTCATCCTTTACAGGAACAACGACTTTATTTGAGCCATTTTGCGCTACTTTGATAGCCTCATTCAAGTCACCATAGTAAATGCGAGGACTTTCATCCTTGACGTAAAATACCGGAGCGTTCTCTCGAACAAATACCGGCCACACTGTATCCGGCGAACCCTCGACAGCATCAAAATCGTATTCAGTAGAAGACGTCAGCGTTCCGGTCAATTTGGACATCCATCCGTAAAATCTATATCCCGGATCTGCAGTTGCAATCAGTTTGTAGAGCTCTTTACTGCTCTTTTCTTTTCCCACATTTTCGAAAATCTCTTCGCCGTCTACAGTAAACGTTCCTCCAGGTCGGGTTTCGAATGTTGTGGTCATCAAAAGGCCCTGCTCTTCAAAATTCACATTGCTGAACTCAATGGTACCTGTAGTCGAGCTGGAAGGTCCTTTTCCTCCGGAAGCAACTTTGATGGTAATCGATTTGCCCGGTTCCAACGTTTTTCCCGTACCTGCCGCCTCACCAGAGGTGTTAGCAAGGCTCAAATCATATGTCATTGTCAGACTGCTGATATTGGTAAAGGTGATTGTAACCGTGTCCGATTTATCTTCAGGTTCATCACAATCGTTTAGACCGGTATAACCTTTTGCTATAACAGTTAATTTGCCATCTTCAATCTGTGAAACATCGATTTCGCAATTACTATTTGTATTATCAGTTGTAGTTGCCGTGACTTTCAAATTACGATACATGGTAGTCTCGACGAATGAAAATGCCGCATTAGCAGGAACAGTCACCAAACTGATCACCGTCGCACAAACAATGCACACCCCCGCCAAACCAAGAATCACCTTGCGTGATTTTACATATCGCAACAACGCTATCACTATAACTCCAGCACCGGCAACAAACGCAGCCAAAACAGCTAACGCGCCTGTGGCATTACTGAACAAAAACGAACCAAAAAGCAGACAAATTCCTACAAGAGCAACAACTGCTATAAGATTTTCTGTTTTAATCTTTCTCATATGCCCTTCTCCTTTTATCAATCACAGTTAGCGCAATCAACACAATGATTCCCACGACGAACGCGGTCAATGCATGCAACGCCAACTCGGAAATGCCAAACCCAAGTTTTTGGTTGTCTCGCAAGAATTCCCAAAGGAATCGCGAGCCACCAAACATAATTAAATACCATGCGTACAGTTTTCCTGTCTGCACGTTTTTCTTCATCATAAACAGCAGAATCACCGCTGTCATTAAACTCGAAATTACTTCGATTGGTTGTGAGGGGAAACAAACCGTTCCCGCATCGTTACTATATAACCCCCAAGTCGAGGGATATCCGTGACAGCATCCCGGGAAGATGCACCCGATATGCGTCACACCGTGAAAGATCGCCAACAATGGCGCGATAAAATCCGCGATTTGACCGAATTTATCTTTGAATATCAGTGTTACAAGCCACACAGCCAACGGCAACGCGGTCACAATGCGTACGTAGTTCAATCCGACCATTTTACCGCCGCCGACTGCAAGAGACATTCCCCAAAGGAGAGCATAGCCTATTGCAACAGCCAGTACGATGTATAAAATGCTCTTTGCAAAGCTAAAGCCATAATGTTTTCCGGTGAAATAGCCTACGGTCAATACCGCTACTACGCCAAAAAACCAAAACAAGTAGTATAAAGAAATTTGTGTTCCAAATAATTCCAATGTTTCAGGCATAATGTCCTCCTTTCTCGGGATGCAGAGCAGCCGTCAATGGACAGCTGCTCTGTTAATTTCATGTGTAAAACTATTACTTAGTTGCGTCACCCATCAGCTTGATCAGGTTGGGATCGTTAAAGCCATTGATCATCAGTTCGGAAACTGCATTAGGATCGTTGGTGCTGCTGTTAATCATGCTCAAGGATGCCAGGTAACCATCCAGATCTGCCTGACCCTGTGCGCTATCCAGATAAGCATTGAATTCATCAGTTCCCAATGCGTTCAATACATTCACAGCATCTACAGTCTTATCAGTTCCGGTATAAGCAGAAGAGTTAACATAAGAGGTGTACATACCACACATCAAAGATGCCTGTGCCAGACCGATACCACTATTAGTACCGTTCATGTTGTTGATGATTGTCTGCTTAGTTGCAGAATCCATCAAATCGTTAACCTCTTCCTTGGTCATAGTAGCGGTTACTTGTGCAGTATAAAGTACTGCGGCGTTTGCCTGTACCTGATTTTCTGCAGCCTTAATTTCATCAGCGGTAGGCTCAGTCTTACCCTGTCTGCGAAGAGCCTCCAAAGCAAGCGCGCTCTTCTTGCTGTCAATTTCAGACTTGATTTGCTCTGCAGACTTTCCCTCGGTAACAATACCCATAGCAGAAGCTGCACTATTCATAAAGCCCTCACTGTTGAGAACATTCTTTAATGCTGCGTTATCAGCCATACCCGCTGCAAGACCGGTAACATCATTCAGCTGGTTCAGCAGGCTCTCCATACCAATTTCGCCAAAGGTGCTGTTCTTCAGTGCCTCAATATCTTCGGGGGTAAGGGTAATTTTGCCACCGCCATACTCCAAAGTAACCGAGCCATCTGCATTACCTGCAACAAACTCATGGTTCAGCGGATCAAATGCAATAGACTCGATCAGCTTAAACTTAGCATCAGTGATATCAAACAGTTCAGCGAAAGAAGCTACGATCTTCTCGTTCTCCACGCCGTTCACCTTAACGGAGGTAACGAGCATGGTGTTCATATCCCAAGAAGCGTAAGTAACTTCCTTTACGTCAACGCCGTTTTCCAAGCAAGCTGCGTTGAAGATGTAGTTGATGTTGTGCAGCAGTTCGTCATCAGAAGCCTGGTTAGCCTTGGTGATGAAATGTGCGAACGTAGGAATTGCAACAGCTGCCAGAATTGCCATGATTGCGATAACGACAATCAGCTCAACCAGCGAAAAACCCTTGTTGTTTTTCATGATAAAAATCTCCTTAAAAATTGTAAATTGTTATAAAAATAGCCTGTTATTGGTAAATCAAGCAATATTTTTCAATAGGGTATAAACGCAGTAAAAACCCAAACGGGTTCCCCGTCGGGTTTTTACTGACTTCCATAGAAATCCGTATTTAAATTCTGTGGAATAATAATGATAAATTAGTTGTTCTTAAGCGCCTTAGCGTTTGCAGGGTCGATCTGAACGGTGCAACCCTTTTCAGACTTGAACTTGTAAGTCCAGTCAAGAGTGTTTGCGATCGTACCAACCTCGTCGGTCTTGGAAGTGTCAGCAGCAGTTACTACCTGAGTCTCTGCAGTTGCGCCGGAAGCAGCAACAAAATATACGGTGATCTTCTCAATGGTACCGTCAGCCTTCAGGGTAACGGTTACGTAATCAACGTCCTTAGCAGGATCAGCGGTGTATGCCAGCTCTGCTGCATACTCTGCATTGTTGATAAAGTCAACGTCAGTGGAAACATTAGCCTTGTTGATGAAGGTTGCAAAAGTAGGAATTGCAACAGCTGCGAGGATAGCCATGATTGCAATGACTACGATGAGTTCTACGAGCGAAAAGCCCTTGTTGTTTTTCATGATTAGAAATTCTCCTTAAAAAATATTTCGGATTTTATCCTGCTATCATTATACTGAAGAAACAAAAAGTTGCAATACCTTTTGCACCAAGCGACAAATTCATGGCACAAACAGCAATTTTTTCGACGTTTTTCGCGTGCGCGTATCTATTATGGAGGGTTTTGCGGGCGACCACCGCCCTTTGCGCGGCTGCTACGCCGGTCTTGCGATCGCCCCAAAAACCGATCGCCCACGATTTTTGCGCCTTGTTGGTTGCCCCTTGACTGTTGCGCATTTTCGTGCTATAATTATGATGAAAAATTATGCACTCTTTGTAAAACGGAGTATGTTTATGAAGCTTTCTACTAAAATTGCCGTCATCGGAGCGGGACACGCCGGTGTGGAGGCGGCTCTCGCCGCTGCACGCATGGGTGTGGAGACCGTGCTCTTTACCCTCTCGCTCGATGCCGTTGCCAATATGCCCTGCAACCCCTCGATCGGCGGTACTGCCAAGGGCCATCTCGTCTATGAAATCGACGCGCTCGGCGGCGAAATGGGCCGCGCTGCCGACAAGGTCACGCTGCAATCCCGCACGCTCAACCTCGGCAAGGGCGCTGCCGTGTATTCCAAACGCATTCAAGCCGATCGCCGCAAATACCAGCACGTCATGAAGCACACGCTGGAGCTGACGCCCAATCTGCGCCTGATCCAAGCCGAAATTACCGATATTTTGACCGATAACGCCCCCGAAACCCCAAAAATCGTCGGTGTGCGCACGCATCTGGGCGAAATTTGGGATTGCGAGGCTGTCATTATTGCCACCGGTACCCACCTGGGCGGCAGAATTTTCGTCGGTGACGTCAACTACGCCGCCGGCCCCGACGGCATGCTCCCAGCCAATGCTCTGACCGAGTCGCTGCTCTCGCACGGCGTCAAAATGATGCGCTTTAAGACCGGCACCCCCGCGCGCGTCAAACGCTCTACCATTCGTCTGGATGCGCTGGAGCTGCAGCCCGGCGAGGACAAGCCGCTGCCCTACAGCCGCGACAATATGGAACATTTGTTCTATGATATGCAGCAAACTCCCTGCCATATCGTGTATACAAACGACAAAACCCACGAGGTCATTCTCTCGAATATCAAGCGTTCTGCCCTGTATTCCGGTCAAATTCACGGCACAGGACCGCGTTATTGCCCCTCCATCGAGGACAAATTGGTGCGTTTTGCCGACAAACCGCGCCATCAGCTGTTTGTTGAGCCCATGGGCGCAGATAACGAGGAAATGTACATTCAGGGCTTTTCCACCTCGCTGCCTCCCGACGTGCAATACGCCATGCTGCGCACGCTGGACGGCTTTGAAAACGCCGAGATCATGCGCTACGCCTACGCCATTGAATACGACTGCGCAGACCCCTTGCAAATGCTCCCTACGCTGGAATTTAAGCAAATTGGCGGACTTTTCGGCGCGGGTCAGTTCAACGGCACCTCGGGCTACGAGGAAGCCGCCGCGCAGGGCTTGGTTGCCGGCATCAACGCCGCGCGCCGCGTCAAGGGCGAGGATCCCGTCATTCTGACGCGCTCGCAGTCCTATATCGGCACGCTGATCGACGACCTGGTCACCAAAGGCACGCACGAGCCCTACCGTATGATGACCTCGCGCTCGGAATACCGCTTGCTTTTGCGACAGGACAACGCGGACGAGCGCCTGACGCCCATTGGCTACGAATGCGGTCTTATTTCAAAGGAACGCTACCAAATGCTGCAAAATAAGCTGCAAAACGTGCAAAATGAGAAGGAACGACTGGAAAACACGCATCTTTCCATGCAAAGAGCCAACGATTTCCTTGCCACGCACGCGCTGCCTCCCATCAAATCCGGTTGCTCGCTGGCAGATCTTCTGCGCCGCCCCGAGCTGACCTACGCCGATCTTGCCCCCGTGGACGACGCGCGCGTGCCTATGACGCGCCGTGAGCTGGAGACGGTGGAGATCGACGTCAAATACGAGGGATACATCAAGCGCGCCTTTGCCGAGGCGCAGCGCCATCAGAAGCTGGAGGACAAGCACCTCTCGCCCGATATTGATTACACGCAGATCCGCGGCTTGCGCCTGGAGGCTGCACAAAAGCTTAACACCATCAAGCCCTTGACCATCGGGCAGGCATCGCGCATCAGCGGCGTCAATCCCGCCGACATTTCGGTGCTGCTGATCTGGCTGGGCATTAAGTAAGGAGGCGTTATGGAACAGTTTTCCACACTTTTTGAGCAGATTCTGACCCAAAACGGGCTACAGACCTATATCAGCGAGCAAAATACCGCTACGTTTGAGCGTCTGTGCACCCATATTCTGGAGGTCAACAAGGTGCATAACCTGACCGCTATCCGAGACGTACCCGGCGTGATCACCAAGCACTTTGCCGATTCCTTGACCGTAGCACCTCATATTCCCGCAAACGCTACCGTGATCGACGTTGGCACCGGCGGCGGGTTTCCCACCTTGCCCCTGGCGCTTGCCAGACCCGATCTTAAGATCACGGCAATCGACAGCACCGCAAAAAAGATCGCGCACGTGCAAAACACCGCACAACTGTTCGGTTTTGACGGCGTGACTGCCATTGCAGGCAGAGCTGAGGACATGGCACAGACCAAAATGCGCGAAAGCTTTGATATCGCCACCGCACGTGCCGTTTCCGAGCTGCGCGTGCTTTGCGAGATCACCTTACCGTTTGTCAGAATTGGAGGCAAATTGCTAGCCATGAAGGCGGCTTCGGGCGAAAAGGAGCTTGCCGATGCGCAGAATGCAATTGCAAAGCTTGGCGGCAAAGTCAATGCCGTGCATAAGTTTACCTTGAATGATGCGGATGGTAACCGGGAGGAGCGCTGCATCATTGAAATCCAGAAGATCGCACACACACCCAATAATTTTCCGCGCCAATACGCGCAGATCTTGAAAAAACCGCTGTAATTCAGCGGTTTTTTCTTTTACAAGGTACAAAATAGCGACTGCATGCGTGCGATTGCGCTTGATTGCCACATAGAGCACGCGCACCCGACCCGCCACGCATCTACACGCTTTTGCACGCGCGTATGCTATTATGAAGCAAAACGCAAAGGAGGTCACCATGCAAGACTATACCGAGCAAGCATTACTCGAAACACTCCAAACAGCAGAGGTCGACATGTTCACACAGGCGCAAGCCATGTACGCACTGTGTGCCAGGCACGGATATACACAAAACAGCTTAGCAAAGCGGATCGGGGTCAGCCAATCCTGCATTGGCAACAAAACGCGGCTTTTGCAGTTCTCAGCAAGTGAACGCGAAGCTATTCTCGCACATCAGCTCACCGAACGACATGCACGTGCGCTGTTGCGCGCCAAGTCACCCAAACGCGAAAAGTTGATCGCAACCGCAGGCAGTATGCATTTGACCGTGCAACAAACCGAAGAATTGATCGAAAAATACGGGTTTTCAAGTGAAATACCGCCCGAAACCACATCGCCGGCAAGCATCGACAGCTTTTTTACGCATACGCAAGCGGCAGCAGAACGATTGTGCACGCTTGGTTATCGGACAACTTGCATGGTTGAATCGGGCGAAAGATGGCGAAGAATCACGATAACAGTGCTGGAGTGATGTTTCACGTGGAACATGTTGTTACAGCTCGAGCAACGTTTCACGTGGAACATATCAGCCTCGCACCTTGTATGTTTCACGTGGAACATGCCATATGCAACGCGGCAAACGTTTCACGTGGAACGTTGTAGCGCCCATTGCTTTGTTTCACGTGAAACATACCGTGTCTACCAGTAATAACCTGCGAATTTCTTTATAAAACATAGTAAAAATGTAGGCAAAACTATTGCATTTCAAAGAAATCCGTGTTATAATAGTCACAGATTATATTTTCGGAGGTATATAGATACACCATGGCAAAAATTATTTCTTTTTGCAACCAAAAGGGCGGCGTTGGCAAGACCACTTCTGCCGTCAACATTGCCGCATCTCTCGGCATTTTAGGCTACAAGGTTCTGATGATCGACCTTGACCCCCAGGGCAACGCGACCAGCGGCGCGGGCATCCCCAAGAAGTCCTTGAAGCTGACTATCAATGACGTACTGACCGCAGACGTGCCCATGAGCGACGTCATTCTCGAGACCGAATTTGAGAATTTGGACATTGTTCCCACCAATATTGCACTCGCAGGTGCAGAATTTGAGCTGTTCCAGCATGAAAACAGCGAATATACCATGAAAAACGCGCTGGAATCGGCCAAGGATAACTACGATTACGTCATTATCGACTGCCCGCCCTCTCTGGGTATGTTGACCGTCAACGCAATGGCTGCCAGCGACGGCGTTGTCATTCCCATGCAGTGCGAATTCTACGCACTCGAGGGTCTTTCTCAGCTGATGATCACGGTTGGCAGAATCAAATCGCACTACAACGCGACCCTGAACGTCACCGGTATTCTGATCACCATGTACAACCAGAGACTGCTGCTTTCTCAGCAGGTCATGAGCGAGCTGCGCCGTCACTATGCGGACAAGCTGCTTACGCCTCCCATTTCGAGAAGCGTTAAGGTTTCCGAGGCTCCCGGCTTTGGCATGCCCGTATACTATCATGACAAGAGAAACAAAGGCGCGACCGAATATCTGGAATGCGCTAAGGATCTCGCATCCAGAATTTAAGGAGGAAACCGAAAAATGGCAAGAAAACAAGGCGGACTTGGCAGAAATTTCTACGAAATCCTGGATGATAACCTGCTGGAAACCAAAAAGGACTCAGTTACTACGCTGCGCGTAGCCGATATAGAGCCCAGACGCGACCAGCCCAGAAAGGATTTTGACCTGGAGCCCCTGCAGGCTCTGGCAGATTCCGTACGCGATTACGGCGTACTTGTGCCCCTGATCGTGCGCGAAAACCCCGTTTCTGCGGGCACTTATGAGATCATCGCAGGTGAAAGACGTTGGAGAGCTGCCAAAATGGCAGGTATTTCCGAGGTTCCCGTCGTCATTATGGACAGCGACGACATGAAGACCAGCGAGATCGCGCTGATCGAAAACGTACAAAGACAGGACCTCAACCCCGTGGAAGAGGCGTTTGCATACCAGGCTCTGATCGACAGATTCGGACTGACGCAGGAAGAAGTGGCAAGAAAGGTGGGCAAAAACCGTTCTACCATCACCAATATGCTGCGTTTGCTCGAGCTTCCCGAGGCAGCACTTGAGCTGCTGAAGAAGGGCGACATTTCCGGCGGTCACGCAAGAGCCCTGCTGGGTCTTGACGACGAGGATCAGATCGTAGATCTGGCGAACAAGATCGTAGAAAAGGACTTTTCGGTACGCGAAACCGAGAGAATCGTACGTCTTTTCAAGGCAAAAGCCGAGGCTGCCGAGATGGATGAGGAAATCGATGAGTCGGATGCACAGCGCAAGGTCTATATGAAGGATCTGGAGCGCCGCGTGATGCACACTTTGGGCAGAAAGGTGCGCATCGCCCGCGTGGCTAAGAAAAAGATCGTAGAGCTCTCTTACGAGGACGATCAGGACCTGGAAGAAATCATCAAAATCCTCTGCGGAAGCGACTTTTTTGCAGAAATTTAATTAAAATACGGAGAAAACATCATGATCGATATCAATTATATCAAAAATAACCCCGAGGAAGTCATTGCAAGACTGGCAAAGAAGGGCAAGGATGCAAGACAGGAGATCGAGCAGATCCTGGCACTTGACACCGAAAGACGCGCACTGATCGTGGAAGGCGAAGCGATCAAGGCAGAACAGAATAAGATCAATAAGGAAATCCCCCAGCTCAAGAAGCAGGGCGTGGACGTTGCTCCCATCTTTGCAAAGATGAAGGAAATGGGCGCAAGAGTCAAGGAAATTGACGAGAGAAAGAAGACGGTAGAGGTACAGTATCAGGGTCTGCTGCTTTGCCTGCCCAACCTGCCCGATGAGGATCTGCTGGCGGGCGGCAAGGAGAATAACCAGCCCCTGCGCTACTACGGCGAGCCCAGAACCTTTGATTTTGAGCCCAAGAACCACGTAGATCTGTGCACCGACCTGGGTCTGATCGACTATAAGCGCGGCACCAAGCTGTCCGGCGCAGGCTTCTGGATCTATTCCGGCGTTGGCGCACGTCTGGAGTGGGCGCTGCTCAACTATTTCATTGATTTCCACCTCGGCAACGGCTACGAGCTGATGCTGGTGCCTCACATGCTGGGCTACGAGTGCGGTCAGACCGCAGGTCAGTTCCCCAAGTTCAAGGACGAGGTATATTGGCTGGAGCAGCAGGATGACGACGAGCGCCGCCGCTTTATGCTGCCCACCGCAGAGACCGCGCTGGTATCTCTGCACCGCGACGAGATCCTGACCGAGGCTGATCTGCCCCGTAAGTACATCTCCTACACTCCTTGCTTCCGCCGCGAGGCAGGCTCTTACCGCGCAGACGAGCGCGGCATGGTACGCGGTCACCAGTTCAACAAGGTTGAAATGGTACAGTACACGCTGCCTGAGAAGAGCGACGAGGCATTTGACGAGCTGGTTGCAAACGCTGAGAACCTGGTCAAGGGTCTGGGCTTCCACTTCAGAACGGTCAAGCTGGCTGCCGAGGACTGCTCCGCATCCATGGCAAGAACCTACGATATTGAGATCAACATTCCTTCCATGAACGGTTACAAGGAGGTTTCCTCGGTATCCAACGCACGTGACTACCAGGCGCGCAGAGGTATGATGCGTGTACGCCGCGCAGACGGCAAGATCGAGTACGTGCATACGCACAACGGCTCGGGTCTGGCTACTTCCCGTATTTTCCCCGCGCTGGTGGAGCAGAACCAGAACGCTGACGGCTCGGTGAACGTACCGGATTGCCTGAAGAAGTACATCGGTCTGGACGTTATTAAGTAATTTTACCCCGAATTTCCCATAAAATTGCAGAACGGGTGTTCTGTATATGGAACATCCGTTCTATTTCGAAGAAGGAGGACATGAATGTCCGGATTACACCTTGCATTATCGAATCTGAGCAAAAATGCCTCCGGGCAGCCCACGCTGATAGAGGAGCTGTGGGAGTTTCTCAGCGATAAATACCTGACGCTGGATATTGCGCAGTACGAAAACCTGAACGTTGACCTTGGCGGCGGTGGCGTGATCAACCTTTCCTGGGCGATCATGGCATTCTGCTTTGGCATGGTGCTGGCAGCCATTTTCGGCGTGTATGAAAAGAGGGGACTTGGCGAATTCGTGCGCAAGCTGCTCTTTGAGGAGTGCTACACCCCCCAAAGCGCCAAGACGCTTTACGAGCTGGGATACCGCAAAAACGCCGCCGTGCGCGGTGCTTTACGCCGCGGATCGCTCTCAAAAGTGGTCGTTTGCGTGCAAAAGCAGGCGTATGACGAGCAAATTGCGCTCAAACGCGCCGAATACGAGCAAAACGCCACCAAGGATAGCCCCGCTTTCAAGAGCGTGCCGTATCGCATCAACTACGAAACCGACACGTTTTACATTCCCAAGGATGCATCCTACGCAGCGGAAATGCGCTACAATAAGCGCGGCTCAGGCATCGGTGCGGTGCTGATTTCGATCGTCGCGGCGCTCGTCCTGACGCTCTTTATCATTTTCATCCTGCCCGACGTGCTGCAGCTGCTGGATAATTTTGTGGGAATGATGGCTCCCCAAGCCAATTATCACTGACTTTTACTGATTTTTTAAGGAGATTGACATGAAAAAGCCCTTGATCGGCATTACGTGCTCCAAAACTACCGATGGAAAGATCGCCATGAGCCAAAATTACCTCAATTCCATTTGGGAAGCGGGTGCCGTGCCGGTATTTTTGGCATATACGCAGGATGAAGCCAAGCTTGCCGAGTATGCGGAGGTGTTTGACGGCTTTCTGTTTGCAGGCGGTGACGATATGGATCCCGCCAGATACGGCGAGAGTGTCATGTTTGACAACGTGGAGATCGACTCCGACCGCGACGCCTTTGAGCTGGGGCTGTATGCACACGTCAAGCAGACGGGCAAGCCGATTTTAGGCATTTGCCGCGGCATTCAGCTGCTCAACGTAGCCGAGGGTGGCACGCTGTATCAGCATATTGACGGGCACAGACAAACGCCAACGCCCGGCACGGTGACCGAGCAGAGAACGTTGGTCGAACCGGGCAGTCTTTTGCACGAGCTGACCGGCAAGGATGAAATTTTTGTCAACAGCTTCCATCACCAGAACATCAAGGACCTCGCCCCCACGCTCAGTGTGGACGCAAGAAGCGCGGACGGCTATATTGAGGCGGTGCACAAGCCCGACCACAAGTTTTTCTTTGCCGTACAGTGGCACCCCGAGATCTACAGACAGACCTCGGAGGAGATGCAAAAGGTATTTTTGGCATTCGTAAACGCCTGCAAGGAGTAAGAATTCATGAAAAACATGCAATTGGCGGACATTTTGCGCCCCAAGACGCTGGATGAGATCGTCGGGCAGGAGCATTTGTTCGGCCCGCGCGGTGTGGTCAGACGCATGCTGGCGGGCGGCAGAATCACCAATATGATCTTTTTCGGCCCTCCCGGCACAGGTAAGACCACGGCGGCATCGGCAATTGCGGCGGCTTCGGGCATGCAATTCCGCAAGCTCAACGCCACGCACGCGTCCACGCAGGACATCAAGGACATTATTGCCGAGACAAACAACGTGTTTGGCTCGGGCGGCATTCTCTTGTACCTGGACGAGATCCAGTATTTCAACCGCAAGCAGCAGCAAACGCTGCTGGAATATATGGAGGACGGCAGGATCACGCTGATTGCCTCCACCACTGAAAATCCCCATTTTTACGTGTATAACGCGATCATTTCGCGCTCTTCGCTGTTCGAATTCAAGCCGGTACCGCCCGAGGGCGGCGCAAAAATGCTGCGGCGCGCGCTGGATTATCTCAACGAGGAGCACGGGACAAGCAAAACCGCCTCCGAGGAGCTGCTTTGCTACGTGGCAAAGGCGGCGGGAGGAGACGTCAGACGCGCGATCGGACTGTTTGAGAACGCATTTTTCTCGGCAGACGACGAGATTTTGCGCGAGCACGCGGACGCATTCAAGAGCGGCATTGGCAACTACGGTGACGATGCGCACTATGACCTGCTGTCCTGCCTGCAAAAGTCGATTCGCGGGTCAGATCCCGACGCGGCGGCGTTTTATACGGCAAAATTACTGGAATCGGGCGAGCTGATCTCGGTTTGCAGACGTCTGCAGGTCATTGCAAACGAGGATATTGGCGCGGCGTACCCCATGGCGGCGGCAATTACGCGTGCTTGCTGCGAATCGGCAAAGGAGCTGGGCATGCCCGAGGCGCGCATTCCGCTTGGCAATGCGGCAATTATTTTAGCAACCTCCCCCAAGTCGAATGCCACGCATATTGCGCTGGATATGGCGCTGGAGGACGTAAGAGCGGGCAAGGGAACGGTAATACCGGAGCACTTGCAGTCGCCGTTGAACAAAGGATATAAGTACCCGCACGATTTTCCGGGAAACTACGTCAAGCAGCAGTATTTGCCGAATGATTTAAAGGACAGAAAGTACTACGAGCCGGGTCAGAACAAGACCGAACAAGCGGCAGCGGAGTACTGGAAGAAGATCAAGGGGAATTAAAAATTCAAGCGCCCTATACCCCGAGTGTCATCCTGAGCGGAGCAAAACCGCGAAGCGCGATACATGGG
>JAZRQR010000160.1:0-1230 GCA_045650025.1 Eubacteriales bacterium | reverse complement strand
GGAACGGTAATCGCGGAAGGAATCGGCGACGCTCCCTGCAATCACCGCGCATACCACCGATGCTCCTACTGAAAGAATAGTAACGCATAGCAAAATGCTAAAGGCAATTTTCAAAGATTTCATGCTTGTACCTCGCTTTATTTTTTTGCGGGAATTGCTAAATCTTCTCGCCGCTTACGTGGCGCAGAATCAATAGAACTCCCCCTTGCATGATTATTTTTGCCCGCTTTGACAGGTCTATGCAAATACGTAACAAAAAGAAGGGATGAACGTGAAAAGACTTTGCAGGATCATGGCGGTGCTGGCAGCGGTCGCGCTTGTTGCGGGGGCGTTGTGTGCCGTGGCAGGGTATGCCTATTTGCGCCCGTATGCAGACAGCCGCGTGGACGATACGCTGCTCGGGGTCGCGCGCTCGGGCGGCACGTCGCGCTTGTATGCGTACGCGTTTTCCGACAGAGAGGCAAGAGAGGGCGAGGCTTACGAGATTGGTCCTCTGTGCGGCGGCAGTACGCATTACGAGTACGCTGCCATTGAAAAAATACCGCGCGCCATGATCGACGCCTTTGTTTCTATTGAGGATAAACGCTTCTGGCAGCACGAGGGCGTGGATTTTCTGCGTACGGGGGAGGCTGCGCTGGCTTATTTGCAAAAAAAGGCGTTTGGTAAGGGGGGCAAGTCGTTTGGTGCGTCCACCATTACCCAACAGCTGGTCAAAAACCTGACGGGCGACGACCGCGTCAGCATTGACCGCAAGATCTCCGAAATGTTTGCCGCTCTTGACCTTGAGCGGCGCGCGGACAAGGGCGAGATCCTGGAAATGTATCTCAACGTGATCAACCTGGCGGACGGCTGTCGCGGTGTGGGGGCGGCGGCAAAGCACTATTTTTCCAAAAGCATCGAGCAGCTGAGTGTGGGTGAGTGTGCCTGCATTGCCGCCATTACCAATAATCCCGCGCGCTACAACCCCTTGACCCATCCCGCGCAAAACGAGCAGCGCAGAGGCTTGATCCTTGCTTGCATGCTGGAGCAGGGGTATATTGACGCGCAGGAGTACGAGCAAGCCCTGCAGCCCCTGACCTTTTCCCAGCACGCAAGGCAAAAGGGCAGAGTCGCTTCGTGGTACGAGGATATGGTCATCGAGGACGTCACGCGCGATCTGTGCGAAAAATACGGCTATACCCGCGCGGCGGCAAGTGCGCTTGTGTACGGTGGCGGCTTGCGCATCTACGC
>JAZRQR010000159.1:0-2921 GCA_045650025.1 Eubacteriales bacterium | reverse complement strand
TTCCTCAATGTCTGCTCAGCCTTTGATACATTTACAAAGGAATCCCAAACCGATTACGTTCAAATGCTACTTTGTGCAGGCAGGCGTATCATAAACCGTTCGCAGATCATGCATCAGCGCAACACAGGGGACAGCCCCGCTGTATCATGTCCTACGGACACGACACAGAGGACAGTCCCCATGTATCGCGCTTCGCGGCTTTGCTTCGCTTAGGATGACACTCGGGGGGGAACGAACGAGCCACTTCACCTAATTTATTACATCATATCAAGAACACCTACCCCTGAAGAATTAATAAAGGATAAAACTATGAACGTACCCGAACTCTATGGCTCACGCGTCTTTAACGACGACGTGATGCGTCAAAAGCTCCCCAAAGACGTCTATCGCTCGCTGACGAATACCATCGCGACAGGCGGTGTCATTGACCCCGCCATTGCAGGCACGGTTGCTTCCGCTATGAAGGACTGGGCGATCGAAAAGGGCGCAACCCACTTTACCCATTGGTTTCAGCCCCTCTCGGGCGTTACCGCCGAAAAGCACGATGCCTTTATCTCCCCTTTAGGCGATAAGGTCATTATGGAATTCTCCGGCAAAGAGCTGATCAAGGGCGAATCCGATGCCTCCTCCTTCCCCTCGGGCGGCTTGCGCGCTACCTTCGAGGCAAGAGGCTATACCGCGTGGGATCCCGCATCCTACGCCTTTGTCAAGGACGGCACGCTGTATATTCCCACCGCCTTCTGCTCCTATACCGGCGAGGCGCTGGATACCAAAACCCCTCTGCTCCGCTCTATGGACGCCCTGAATACCCAGGGTCTGCGCATTTTGCGCCTGTTTGGCGACCGGACTACCACCCGCGTATGCGCAACGGTGGGCGCAGAGCAGGAATATTTCCTGGTGAATAAAAAATATTTTGATCGCCGCAAGGACCTCTCCTACTGCGGCAGAACCCTGTTCGGCGCACCCGCACCCAAGGGCCAGGAGATGGAGGATCACTATTTCGGTCCTCTGAAGACCGGCGTTTCGGAGTTTATGGCGGAGCTGGATAGGGAATTGTGGGCACTTGGCATCAACGCCAAGACCAAGCACAACGAGGCAGCGCCCTCGCAGCATGAGCTTGCGCCCATCTATACCACCGCAAACGTGGCAGTTGACCAGAACATGCTGACCATGGAGTACATGAAAAAGGTTGCCGAGCGTCACGGACTGATTTGCCTTTTGCACGAAAAGCCCTATGCGGGCGTCAGCGGCTCGGGTAAGCACAATAACTGGGCGCTTGCCACCGATACGGGCAAGAATTTGACCGATCCCGGCAAAAAGCCCGGTGAAAATATGCAGTTTTTGCTGATTTTGGCAGCAGTATTGCAGGCTGTGGACGATTATCAGGGGCTGCTGCGCCTTTCCATCGCCACCGCAGGCAATGATTCGCGTCTGGGCGCAGACGAAGCACCGCCCGCCATCATCTCCGTCTTTGTCGGCGAGGAGCTGGAGCAGGTCATTCACTCCATGATCCACGGCACCATCTATGCAGGCACGGGAAGAGCCACGCTGAATTTGCGCGTGCCCTCCATTCCCACCTTCCGCAAGGACACCACCGACCGCAACCGCACCTCTCCCTTTGCCTTTACCGGCAAGAAATTTGAGTTCCGCATGCCCGGCGCGGCACAAAATATCGCCATGCCCAACATCGTGCTCAATACCGCCGTGGCAAAATCCTTCTGCGAATACGCAGACCGACTGGAAAACGCAACCGATTTCGAAGCCGAGCTGCATGCACTGCTGCGTGAGGTATTCACCAAGCACGAGCGCATTCTGTTCAGCGGCAACGGATATTCCCGCGAGTGGGAAATGGAGGCGGAAAAGCGCGGACTTTGCAACTACAAGCGCTCGGTTGACGTGTATCCGCACATGACCGACGAGGAAAACGTAGAGCTGTTCGAAAAATTCGGCGTCATGAGCCGTACCGAGCTGCAGTCCAGACAGGAAATTTTGTTGGAAAACTACGCAAAGATCATCAATATCGAGGCACAGACCATGGTGGTCATGGCAAGCCGCGAGTATATTCCCGCTGTGGAGGAATATATGTGCCGCCTGGCAAGCACCGCCAACCAAAAGAAAGAGGTGCTGGGCCCCGGCTCGATCCGCGTAGAAAAGGAGCTGCTCTCCAAGCTCAGCGCGTATAACGAGCAGGCATTTGCCGCTCTGGAGGCGCTCAAAAAGGCAGACGCGCAAGCCATTGCACAGACAGACCATCTGGCAATCGCGCAGGCGTTTGCAGATAGCGTAGTTCCCGCCATGCAGGCGCTGCGCGCTCCCGTGGATGCCATGGAAACGCTCATGCCGTCCTCGCTCTGGCCGGTTCCTACCTACGGTGAGATGACGTATAAGCAATAAACAGGTTACATAATTATATACTTGTAATATCAAAAGGGATCTGCCCAACTTGGGCAGATCCTATTTTTGCAAAAAGCGCGAATTGATTTTATGCACTTTATATACATATTTATTCATTTTTTGTATATTATGCTGATTTTTTAAAAAAGCATGAAATATCGCATCAATTTCCTTGCAAAATAAAAAGGTTTATGCTATTATATATATTACCTATTCGTAGGCGAATAAAAATCATGAAAGGAAAAACATCATGAAAAAGTTACTCGTTTTGTTGGCACTTTGCATGGTATTCTCTGTTGTAATGGTTGCTTGTGAGACCACTCCCGACACCAACGACGATACTACCGCTGCAGAGCAGACCACCGAAGCTGCTCCTGAGGAAACCACTCCTGAGGAAACCACTCCTGAGGAGACCACTCCTGAGGAAACCACTCCTGAGGAAACTACTCCCGAAGAAACCACTCCTGAGGAGACCACCACTCCTGAGGAAACCACCACTGAAGAAGAGACCACCACCGAGAAGCCCG
>JAZRQR010000158.1:0-26555 GCA_045650025.1 Eubacteriales bacterium | reverse complement strand
CTCGGGAGCAGCTGCCTGAGCAGGTGCGTTTTGCACGTTCTGTTCCTTTTGCTCGGGCTTTTTATGGGGGCGGTGATGGTGGCGCGGACGGTGGTTCTTGCCGCTCTTTTCCGCACCCGCCTCGGGAGCTTTATGATTCTGATTGTTTTCCATGGTAATTTCCTCTCGTTTTATCAAAGTATGCCAGCCGAAACTGCCATGTCGGCAATGGCGATACGTAAATTGGCGTTTCTTTGTGCAATGCTTTCAAAGGCGGTGTCCACGGCGCTAAGCAAGCGCAGCAGATCCTGCATGGTGTAGCGCATGGAGCACTCCACGGCAGCATCGCGGTCGGTGAAAAAGCAGAGCGGTACGGTTGCGGGATCGCAGCGGCGCACGGCGATCAGATCGCGCACGGCGCGCAAAAGCGTTTCCAGACGATAGGCGATCTCGTCGCGCTTGATTTCACCCTTGCCGTCCTCCTTGCGCAGTCCGTATGCCACCAGCGCACGAATGACGCGCTCGTTCTTTTCGGGAATGGCGCAAAGCAGCTCGGTTGCCGCCTGACGCGCCTCTAAGATGGGCGTGCTTTGCTTGGGGGAGAGCAGGTCGAGTGCTTTGCCAATGCTTCCGTCTGCTGCCATGAGCAGCTGGGAAAGCTGATCGGCGCTCGGAACGCTTTGACCTGCGGGAGCGTGCTTGGTTACGTAAGCAGCCACGGTATCCAGGGGCAGGGGCTGTAGGCGATAGATGGGCGCGCGGGAGCGAATGGTCTCCAGCATGTTGCCGGCGTCCTCGCAAAGCAGCAGGAACAGCACGTAGGCGGGTGGCTCCTCTAAGGTTAAGAGCAGCGCGTTCTGCGCCTGCGCGTTCATGGTGTGCGCGTCCTCAATGATGTAGACCTTGGTGTCCAGATCGTTGGGGGCGGTCAGCACGTCGGTACGCAGATGGCGCACGGCATCCACAGTCAGCTGCGCCTTGCCTTTTTCGCGCCCGATGGTAATGACGTCGGGGGACTTGCCCTCCAAGATCTTTTTACAGTTGCGACAAGAGCCGCAGGGCAGGGGGAGCCGGTCGTTATCCTTGGAAAGGCAGCTTTGTGCAGCTGCCAGCTGCAGCGCCAGCGTGTGCTTGCCCATGCCGTACTTGCCCTCTATGATGTAGGCGTGCGAAAGCTTGCCTGCCAGTATATCGCCCGCAAAGCGCGCACGCAGGGCATCGTTGCCCCAAAGGCGCGGTAACGTCTCTTTCATTGCAAACCTCCGCATACAAAAATCCACCTTACAGTATAACAGAAAATTGCGGATTTGTCAAGAAGAAAAAGTTAGTTTGTGCCAAGGCGGGCGATCACTGATCGCCCCTACAGTTGTGTGCGTTGTGGTTTTATAATTCTAAATCGTCAACAAAATCGGTCGTAGGGGCGATCACTGATCGCCTGCTTTGATATAAAACAATTCACAGAAAACCCGCCACCGTGCAAACGGTGGCGGGGGAAAAACGAAAGCTTATTTCAATTTTCTCTTAACGCAGATCACAATACCCGTAATCAGCGTGCCCAGGGGCAGAATGAGAATGCCAAGTCCTGCAATGACCAGCATCCAAGCCCAGTGCATATCCAGCATGCCGCCAAGATCTACGGCGGGAATGTCGGTGTAGGTGGACTTAAATGCCTGCGTGCTGCCTGCGTAATCTGCTGCAGCGTACAGGAAACCGTAATTGTACTTGTAAAGCTCGTCTGCAATCTCCTTGGAATAGCTGTCTGCAAAGCCGAACCAAACAATGCTGCCGGTCTTGTTATCGGTGGTCACGGTAGCGGTAACTGCCATGGTGTACTTGGCAGATGTGGGATCGGTGGAAAGGTAACCCTTATCCGAGGTGGTAACGATGGGCTTAACGGTAACGCCTGCAACCTCGCGGTAGGTAATGGGATGCGCACCCACCACCATCATCTGGAAGTTGCGATCGGTCTGGCTGTAGGACTCGTACATCTGCTGATAGTACTGCGCGTACGCCTGATAGAGCGAGTTGCCCGTGCTCTGGTACTGCTCGTAAGCCGCCATGTACATGGAGTAGATCTCGCTGAGCATTGCCATGGTGATAATGTCGTCAGCTGCTGCAACCAAAGAGTGGGTGGAATCGGGCAGAATGAACAGGTAATCCTCGGGGTAGGTCTCCGCCTCGGTCCCGGTCTGGGTGCCGGACTCGGTGGTGGACTCGGTCGTGGTCTCCTCTGCCTGCGCTGCAGGATCTGCCTCGGTGGCTGCCTCGGTGGTGGATTCGGTGCCGGTTTCGGTGCTGCCGCTGAGGTACTTATTGTAGGAGAGCGAATCATCCAGTACGATAGCGTCGGTTGCGCCAAGTCCGTAGGTGTCCAGCAGAGCCATGAGGTTGGGAAGGTGAACGGCACCGGGGGTGGTGTTCAGGATCAGCGAGCCGCCTTTTGCAATAAAGTCGGCAAGCAGCTGCTTTTCCTTATCGGTAATGTCGGTCTTGGGGTCGTTGAGCACCAGCGTCACGGCATTATCCGGGATGCTGCCCTTGCTGTCAAGGTTGATCGAGAAGTAACGAATGCTCAGATCGTCCAGGTACATCTTGGTAAAGTTCTCGGAAAGCTCTGCTTCGCCGTGACCTGCTAAGATATAGGTGGTGGGAATCGCCTCGGTGGTAACGTAGTCGGTTGCCGCGGTGATCATGGCATCGGCGTACCAGTAACGGTTGTAGCCGTTGGTAAGATCCAGGTAAGCGTTATAGAAATCCGAAATGCCGTAGTACTGCTTGATGGCGCTGTTTGCGTACGCAATTGCGGCATCCTGTCCGTACAGCTGTGCGTACTGATCTGCCACGCTTGACCAACCCTCGTACAGGGTGACAAGGTCGTTGTAGGAGACCAGCTTACCGTCGGTGGGGAAGTAGTACTGGAACAGCTCGTCATAGGAAATCACGTCATAGCGTGCTTCGCTTGCAATGATCAGGCTGGAGCCGACCAGCTGGTAGTTGGAGTACTTGGAGATAAACTCGGTGTCGTTTACGTCAACGTACAGCACCTCGACGTGATCGGACAGACGAGCGTAACGGTCGAGCATGACGCGGAACTTGGCTGCGTAATCGTAGTCGTAGGTCATGTCGGGATCGTTGATGTAGTAAATGGTAATGTCCTGGTCCAGCTGCTTGAAAAAGCTCTTGGACTTTGCGCTGATCGAGAAAGCGTCACTCGAATCGGCTACGAAATTGGTCAGGGAGCGGGGGAGCAATCCAACGCCCACGTTCAGGAGAATGAGTACCGCCAGCACGATTGCGGTGACGACCGCCATGCGTGTGCCTCTGACCGAGTGCTTGAAGGCTTGTTTGTTTTGCGTATTCATATCAAGTCACCTCCGTGGTCAGTTGTTCCAGCGTCTCTTCTCCAGCGACTGTATCGTCATGTACACGCTAAAGAAGATGGCGGATGCGAAGAATACGAGACCGCTGATGCTGAATGCACCCAGCGTCATGGAAGAAAAGGTTGCAAATGCGGAAAGGTGAGTCAGCACCTTGGCAAACAGACCGGCAAATGCGTCCGCCCAGATCACGTAAGCACCGGAGAGCGGAATGATGAGCGCCGCTGCGGCGATCATGCCGATGGTCGCGCTCTTGGAGAGCAGACCGGAGATCAGCGCGAAGAGTGCGCACAGAAGCACCAGGCAGATAAAGGAAAGCAAGCCAGCCTGCTCGGGGAACAGGGCGTCAATGTATGCGGCAATGACCACGGCGTAGTCCATGAAGTACAGCACCAGCACGGCTGCAAAGCCGCCAACGGCTGCCAGCACCACGCTATCGGTCAGCGAGGAGATGAACATGCAAATGGCAATGAGCAATGCGCCCAGAAGCAGGTAAGAGATGCCTGCCACCAGCGAGCTGCCGATCGAGCCAAGCAGCACCGAGCCCTCGGAGAACAGACGCAGCACCATGCCAAACAGAGCAGTCACGGTAACCGGAATACCGAACACGGTCAGCATAGCCAGGTATTTGCCCAGAACAACCTCCATGGGCTTGATGGGCAGCGAGAGCAGGAACATATCGGTCTTGTTGCGGCGCTCCTCGGCAAAGGAACGCATGGTCAGAACGGGGATCAGGAAAATGGACATAAACGCCATATCCGAGAAGGTGTACGCCATTTCGGCGGTAGAGGAGAGCAGGTTGTTCATGGTCACGTAAATGCCAATGACGCAAAGCGTAAAGGCTAAGTATACGTAGCCGTACATGCTGCTGAAATAGGAGCGGAGCTCACGTTTGTAAATGGCCTTCATCAGTCGTCACCTCCGTCTTGCTCATCTTCTTGTGCGGCAGCCTTTGCCACAGGCTCCTCCTTGACGTTGCCAAGCAGCTTTTCGCGGCGCTTCTTCTCACGCAGCGCGCGCTTGGAGGGAGTGCCGTGCGTCTTATCGGTCAGCGAGAGGAACACCTGCTCCAGGTTCGAGCCGGATTGCTCCACGTTGATGACCGCGCAGCGGCGTGCCGCCATGGCAAAGAACAGATCGTCGCGAATGTCCACACCGCGGGGCAGCTCCAGCTCCAGCTCGACCACGCCGCCCTTTTCGGACAGGATGCGGTGGTCGCGGATGTTGGGATAGCCGGCAAGCACGTCCAGAATGGCGTCGCGTGCACCCTTGATGCTCATGCGCAGCACGGTGCAGTCCCCGGCGCGGCTTTCCAGCTCGTCCAGCGAGCAGTCCGCCACGACCTTGCCGCGCGAGATGATGATAATGTGATCGCAGACCTCGCGGATCTCGGCTAAGATATGGCTGGAGAGAATGACCGTTTTGGTCTCGCCCAGCTTGCGGATGAGTGCGCGGATGTCAATGATCTGCTGCGGGTCAAGACCCACGGTGGGCTCGTCCAGAATGATAATGTCGGGGTTACCCAGCATAGCTTGCGCAATGCCCACGCGCTGCTTATAGCCCTTGGAAAGTCCTGCAATGAGTCTGTCCTTCATGTGGGTAATGCCGGTCAGCTCCATGACCTCGTTGACCTGCTTGTCCAGCTTGGTGTCCTTAACGCCCTTTGCTTCTGCCACAAAGCGCAGGTATTCGGCAGGGGTCATATCGGTGTAGAGCGGGGGAATTTCGGGCAGGTAGCCAATCTGCTTTTTGGCTTCAATGGGATCGTTGCAAATGTCGCATCCATTGATCAGAACGGTGCCGTCGGTTGCGGCAAGGCAGCCTGCAATGATGTTCATGGTGGTGGATTTACCAGCACCGTTGGGACCCAAGAATCCGTAAATCATGCCGTTTCGGATCTTAAAGCTGACATCATCGACCGCGACGTTGTTCCCGTATTTTTTGGTAAGATTTTTTACCTCTATCAAGGTTGTACCCTCCGTTGCGATGATATAAATTTATATTTCCTCTATTATATCACAAGTTTGCGTTGAGAAAGTGTTATGAATTTGAATGTTTTTTGAATGTCTGTTCATAAATGAGAAAAACATGGGCAAATTGGACACAAACTGATATGAATTTTGTGTGATATTGAGAAGAATTCGACATTTAGCACATTGACAGAGAAACAGAAGTGTGATATAATTTAAAGTGGTGTATAAGAAACGTTTGACAAGGGGGGTGAAAGCCTGTGGCGACAACGTACGGTGAGCTGGACAGATACCTGTTTCACCAAGGTACTTTGGGATATGCATACCGTTATCTGGGCGCGCATCGCGCCAAGGACGGGTACTATTTCCGCGTCTGGGCTCCCAACGCAGAGGCTGTCTGGGTTGGCGGAGATTTCAATGATTGGGAACTGACCGCGCCCATGCAACGCATGACCGCTGCCGGTATCTGGGAGGCAAAATTGCCAACCGATCTGGTCAAGGAAGGGGATGCGTATAAGTTCTGCATCGCATCCGGCGATCGCAGGATCTGGAAGGCGGATCCTTATGCACGGTATTCCGAGGGAGCACCCGGCACCAACTCGCGCGTTTGGGAGGAAAAGCCCTATGCGTGGCGGGATGCTGCGTGGATGCGCCGCCGCAGACAAACTGCCGAGCGGTACTACCAAGCTCCCATGAACATTTACGAAATGCATCTTGGCTCCTGGCACAGACACGAGGACGGTACGTATTTTTCCTACCGGGAGATTGCGGACATGCTGGCTCCGTATCTTGCCGAGATGGGATATACGCACGTGGAGCTGATGCCGGTTATGGAGCACCCGTTTGACGGCTCGTGGGGCTATCAGGTATGCGGCTATTACAATCCCATGCCGCGCTACGGCACGCCGGATGATTTCCGCTATTTTGTGGACACCATGCATGCAAACGGCATTGGCGTATTCCTGGATTGGGTGCCCGCGCATTTTCCAAAGGATGCTTACGGGCTTTACGAGTTTGACGGCAAGCCTCTTTACGAATACCAGGGCAAGGATCGCATGGAAAACCGCGGCTGGGGCACACGCTGCTTTGACGTGGGTAGGGAAGAGGTGCAAAGCTTCTTGATCTCCAATGCCACCTATTGGGCAAAGGAATTCCACGCGGATGGCTTGCGTGTGGACGCCGTTTCCTGCATGCTGTATCTGGATTACGACAGAGAGCCCGGCGAGTGGTTCCCCAATATTCACGGCACCAACCTTAACTTGGAATCCATTGCATTTTTCAAAAAGCTCAATGCGCACATGCGACGCGAGTGTCCGGGCGTGCTGATGATCGCCGAGGAGGCAACCGCATATCCGCACGTGACCGGTACGGGGCGTGACGGACTTGGCTTCCACCTCAAGTGGAACATGGGCTGGATGAACGATACGCTGTTCTACGTCAAGCAGGATCCGCTGTATCGCAAATATCACCACGATAAGCTGACCTTTTCCTTGATGTTTGCGTTTAACGAGCAGTTTGTGCTGCCCATCTCGCACGACGAGGTGGTACACGGCAAAAAGTCCATGATCGACAAGATGCCGGGAGATTACTGGAAAAAGTTTGCGGGCGCGCGCGTGTTTGCTGCGTACCAGATGCTGCATCCGGGCAAAAAGCTGACCTTTATGGGCAGCGAGATCGGGCAGTTCCGCGAATGGGCGTACGAGGGAGAGATCGAATGGTTCCTTCTGGATGAATACGCCACCCACCGCAAGCACAAGGCGTTTTGCAAGGCGCTCAACGCGTTCTATCTCTCCGAGCCTGCACTCTGGCAGGTGGACGACTCGTTTGAGGGCTTTAAGTGGATCGACGCGGACGATCAGGATCGCAGCGTCATTAGCTTCCGCCGTATTGATAAGAACGGCAAGGAGCTGATCGTGGTTCTTAACTTTACCCCCTCGACCTACGAGGACTTTTGGCTGCAGGTGCCCGCGGAAGGCACGTATAAAGAGGTATTCAATACCGATGATACCGCGTACGGCGGCAGCGGCGTGACCAATACGGGCACGCAATTCGTCTCCGAGCGCGTAGGCGGTAAGCAAGCCATTCGCTTGCGCGTTCCGCCGCTTGGCGGCTGCGTGCTGCGCTGCACCAAGAAAAAAACGGCAGGCAAGCCTCCTCGCGCATAATCTTCATTTGTTTTTCACGGTACGACCGTTGAAGATAGCCTTATTTTAACACCCGAAAAACGGGAAACCTATAATTTACGAAGGAGTGGTTCTTATGTTCAAGAAAAAAGAATGTGTCGCAATGCTTCTGGCAGGCGGACAGGGCTCGCGCCTGTACGCGCTGACCACCAAAACCGCAAAACCCGCAGTTCCCTTCGGCGGTAAGTACCGCATTATTGACTTTACGCTTTCCAACTGTGTGAACTCCGGTATCGATACGGTTGGTGTTCTGACCCAGTACCAGCCCCTGGTGCTCAACGAGTACATCGGCAACGGTCTGCCTTGGGATCTGGACCGCGCATGGGGCGGTGTCAAGATCCTGCCTCCCTATCAGGGTCAAAAGGGCGCGGACTGGTATAAGGGTACCGCAAACGCCATTTATCAGAACCTGGAATTCATCAACCGCTACGATGCGGAATACGTGCTCATCCTCTCGGGTGACCATATCTACAAGATGGACTACGATAAGATGCTGGCATACCACAAGCAGAAGGGTGCGGATTGCACCATCGCCGTTATCGGCGTTCCGATCGAGGAGGCAAGCCGCTTTGGTATCATGAGCACCTACGAGGACGGCACCATCTACAAGTTCTCCGAAAAGCCCAAGAATCCCGATTCCAATCTGGCTTCCATGGGTATCTACATCTTCAACCGTAAGAAGCTGGCTGAGTACCTGACCGCGGATGAAAACACCCCCGGCTCCTCCAACGACTTTGGTAAGAACATCATTCCCAACATGCTTGCAGCAGGGGAGAAGATGTTTGCATATCCTTTTGAGGGCTATTGGAAGGACGTTGGAACCATCTCCTCTTTGTGGGAGGCAAACATGGATCTTTTGGGCGAGAAGCCCGAGCTCAACCTGGGCGACGAGTCCTGGCGCATTTACGCGCGCCACATGGCACTCTCTCCTCAGTACGTCGGCAAGGATGCTGTGATCGAAAACAGCAACATTTCCGAGGGCTGTGAGATTTACGGTACGGTTCGCAACTGTATCGTCGGTGCAGGCGTCAAGGTCGAGGCAGGTGCTGTCGTGACCGATAGCGTATTGATGGGCGATACCGTGATCGGTGCAGGTGCCACCGTTTCCTATTCGATCGTGGCAACCGGCGTTACCATCGGTAAGAATGCCGTGATCGGTGAAGACAAGGCTAGTGCAAAGGGAATTGCCGTGATTGGTGAGGATATTACCATTGACGACGGCGCAACCGTGGAAGCGGGCGCCATGGTTCCCGAGGTTTAAGAGAGGGGGAGAATAGAAATGACTGCAGCAGGATTAATTTTTGCAAATACCCACGATAAGAGCATTGCCGAAATGACCAGATTGCGCACCATGGCATCGGTACCCTTTGGCGGCAGATACCGCCTGATCGACTTTGCACTCTCCAACATGGTCAATTCGGATATTACCAAGGTTGGCGTTATCACGCACTATAACTACCAGTCGCTGCTGGACCACATCGGTAACGGTAAGGACTGGGATCTGGCTCGCCGTTCGGGCGGCATTAAGATTTTGCCCCCTTACATCACCATGTTTGATCAGAACACCCCCGGCGTCAACCGCTCCAGAATGGATGCGCTTAAGGGTGCGATCAACTTTATCAACCGCTGCTCCGAGGATTACATCGTCATGTCCGACTGTGACGTGATCTGCAATATTGACCTCAAGGCAGTGCTGGAAGCACACGAGAAGAGCGGTGCAGACCTGACCTTCGTGACCACCAAGGTGGATGCAGGCTCTCTGTACGTAGAGGGCACTATGCCGGTCGTTTGTGTGGACGAGAACGGCAAGATCATTGACTTTGCAGAGAAGCACCTGGAAGAGGGCAACGTAACCATCAGCACCAACATCATGGTGGCTACCCGCACCTACCTGCAGGGCGTTGTGCAGGAGGCAGCTTCTCACGGCTATACCAGCTTCTTTAAGGACGTCATTGCCAAGACTGTGCAAAGCGCAAATTACCGTGCATTCGAGTATGAAGGCGTATTTGCCAAGATCGGCTCGATGGAAGGCTACTTTGCTTGCTCCATGGCACTTTTGGATGAGGAGACCCGTAAGGGCATCTGGGGCGTACCCAACAGACCCGTTCTGACCAAGGTTCGTAACTCCGCTCCCACAAAGTATTGCGGTGACGCCAAGATCGTCAACTCGGTCGTAGCAGACGGCTGCGTGATCGAGGGTACGGTAGAAAACTCCATTCTGTTCCGCGGCGTTAAGGTAGGCAAGGGAACTGTGGTCAAGAACTCCATTCTTATGCAGGATACCTACACGGGCGAGAACGTACTGCTCAACTGCGTCATCACCGATAAGAACGTCATGATCAAGGACGGCAGAATGCTCTCCGGCTGCGAAACCATGCCCTTCTACATCGGCAAGAACGGCGCGATCTGATCGGGAGGATATTCATGAAAAAGATTTTATTTGTTGGAGCTGAGGCAATGCCCTTTGCCGCAACCGGCGGACTTGGTGACGTGCTGGGCTCTTTGCCCGCAGCCATTCACAAGAAGGGCGGCAAGAACGTGGACGTGCGCGTGGTACTCCCGCTGCACGGTGCCATGACGCAGACCTGGCGCGACCAGCTGGTGGATGAGGCGGAATTCCGCGTCAACCTTGCTTGGCGTAACCAGTATTGCGGCGTTAAGTCCTTGGTTAAGGACGGCGTGACCTTCTACTTTATCGAAAACGAGTATTATTTCAACCGTCCCGCGCTGTACGGCAACTACGACGACGGCGAGAGATACGCGTATTTCTGCAAGGCAGCGCTGGAAATGCTGCCCCTGATCGATTGGTATCCCGACGTGCTGCACGCACACGACTGGCAGGCGGCTATGTCGGTGGTGTACCTGAATACCAGATACCGCAACAAGCCCGCATACGAGCACATGAAGAGCGTCTTTACCATTCACAATATCGAGTACCAGGGCAAGTACGATTTTGCTATCCTTGGTGACGTATTTGAGCTTGGCGTAGAGCATAGCTCCATGATGCGCTATGACGATTGCATCAACCTGATGAAGGCTGCGATTGTGTGCGCCGATACGGTCAGCACGGTCAGCCCCAGATATGCCGAGGAGATCAAGACCGCAGAGTATGCGCACAGACTCAACTACGTGCTGGAGCAGAACGCGCACAAGCTGACCGGTATTCTCAACGGTATCGATTACGATTACTATAACCCCGCCAAGGATCTTGGCTTGGTCTCCACCTTTGATTATCGCCGTCTTTCCGGTAAGGCAAAGGATAAGGAGGCTATGCAGGCAGAGGCAGGATTGCCCGTCAGAGGTGACGTTCCCGTGCTGTCTGTAATCTCCCGTCTGGCTGCCCACAAGGGTCTTGACCTGATCAGCCAGATCGCGGATAAGCTGGTGGCAGAGAATGACATCCAGCTGATCGTGCTGGGCAAGGGCGAGGAACGCTTTGAAAAGTTCTTTGCGGATCTGGCAGAGCGTTATCCCGATAAGGTAGCAGCGCTGCTGACCTACGACAGAGACCTGGCAAAGCGCATCTATGCAGCAACCGATATTTTCCTGATGCCCTCTAAGAGCGGGCCTTGCGGTCTGTCTCAGATGATCGCATCCCGCTACGGTGCTGTACCGGTAGTGCGCGAGACGGGCGGTCTTTACGACTCCATCAAGCCCTATTGGGAAAAGGACGGCGAAATGATGGGCAACGGCTTTACCTTTGCCAACTATTCCTCCGAGGAGCTGCTGGAGCGCACCTGCGCTGCAATCAAGCTGTACGGTAACAGCGCAAAGTGGAAGAAGCTGGTGGCTAAGGTGATGCGCACCGACTTCTCCTGGGGAGCATCTGCCGATAAGTATCTGGAGATGTACGCAGACCTGGCATAAACCAAGCTGCGCTCCCGTTCGATTTTTACCCTAAGAAAGGATTTACCAAACCAATGATAGACTACAGACCCACGGCGGCAAAGATCAGAGAGGATCTGACAGTAAAGCTTTCCCGCTATTTCGGTTGCACCCCCGCAGAAGCAACCACCGAACAAATGTATAAGGCAACCGCCATGACCATCCGTGATATTCTGACGGAGAAGAGAGGCGAATTTAAAAAGCAGGTAAACAGACAGGGCTCTAAGCGCGTGTACTATATGTGCATGGAATTTCTGCTTGGCAGATCGCTCAAGACCAATCTGTGCAATCTGGGACTTGACAAGGAATACGGCAAGGCGCTGGGCGAATTAGGCTTTGCGCTGGACGATTTGTATGCTTGCGAGCCCGATGCCGGACTTGGCAACGGCGGTCTTGGCAGACTGGCTGCATGCTTTATGGACTCGCTTTCCTCGCTGGATTATCCCGCAACCGGCTTTTCGATCTGCTATGAGTACGGCTTGTTCCGTCAGATGATCGTAGACGGTATTCAGGTCGAGCTGCCTGACGTGTGGCTGCCCGGCGGTGAGGTATGGCTTGTGCCCAGAACCGACAGAACCTTCCACGTACGCTTTGGCGGTCACGTCAGAGAGATCTGGAAGGAAGGCCGCATGGAGGTCGTGTACGAGAACGCCGAGGAGGTTGAGGCAGTACCCTATGACATGATGATGTCGGGTGCGGACAGCTCTGCTGTCAGCCAGCTGCGTCTGTGGCGCGCGCGTGACGTCAAGAACTTTAATATGGGTCTGTTTACGCAGGGTCAGTATGCAAGAGCTATGCAGGAGAACACCCAGGCAGAAACCATTTCCAAGGTGCTGTATCCTTCGGATAACCACACCGAGGGTAAGCTGCTCCGTCTGACGCAGCAGTATTTCCTGGTTTCCGCATCCTGCCAGAGCATCATTCGTGACCACATGGCAGTGTACGGCACGCTTGCCAACCTGCCCGATAAGGTTGCGATCCACATCAATGATACGCACCCCGCACTCTGCATTCCCGAATTGATGAGAATCCTGGTGGACGAGTATTTCTTCCCCTGGGATATGGCGTGGGAAATGGTCAAGAAGATCTGCTCCTACACCAACCATACCGTTATGCCTGAGGCGCTGGAGACCTGGAATGAGGATCTGTTCCGCCTCAAGCTGCCCAGAATTTACGCAATCGTCAAGGAGATCAGTGAGCGCTTCTGCCGTCAGGCCTGGGAAGTATTCCCCGGCAACTGGCAGCGCATCTCCAAGATGAGCATCGTGGGCTACGGTCAGGTCAGAATGGCAAACCTTTGCGTGATCGGCAGCCATAGCGTCAACGGCGTTTCCAAGCTGCACTCGGGTATTCTGACCGAAACCGTATTCAAGGATTTCTACAAAATGTATCCCGAAAAGTTCCTCAACGTCACCAACGGTATTGCACACCGCCGCTGGCTGTGCTACTCCAACCCCCAGCTTGCGGGCTTGTTGGATGAGTGCATCGGCACGGGCTACCGTCACAACCCCGAGGAGCTTGCCGAGTTTGCCAAGTTTGCGGATGACGCAGCTGTGGTACAGCGCGTACGCGACATCAAGCATGCAAATAAGGTGGCGTTTGCGCAGCACCTGTACCGCAAGACCGGACAGAAGATCGATACGCATAGCATCTATGACGTACAGATCAAGCGTCTGCATGAATACAAGCGTCAGCTGCTCAACGCACTCAACGTGATCGGTATCTACCTGGATCTGCGTGAGAATCCCGACCTGGATATGACGCCTCAGACCTATATCTTCGGTGCAAAGGCGGCTCCCGGTTACCAGATGGCAAAGCGCATCATTCAGCTGCTCTGCATGATCAGCAAGGATATTGAAAAGAACCCCAAGATCAAGCAGAAGCTCAATCTGGTGTTCCTTGAGAACTATGACGTCAGCACCGCCGAGATCCTGATCCCCTCTGCGGACATCAGTGAGCAGATCTCGCTTGCAGGTAAGGAAGCAAGCGGCACCGGCTGCATGAAGCTGATGATCAACGGCGCGCTGACCATCGGTACGCTGGACGGCGCTAACATTGAGATGCTGGGTGCTGTTGGCGAGGATAACATGTATATCTTCGGTCTGACCGCGCAAGAGGTCGAGCAGCTGTGGCTGCGCGGCTACCGCTCCGCTGAGTTCTATGCAAACAATCCGCGCCTTGAGCGCATTGTCAATTTCCTGTCCGTCGGCTTTGCAGGCGAGTCCTTTGCGGACATTGCCACCTACCTCTTGGCAGGTCAGGGCATTGCAGACCCCTTTATGTGTCTGGCAGACTTCGAGTCTTACCGCCTGACCCACCAGCAGGCAGTCAAGGACTATGCAAACCGTATGGAATGGTCCAAGCGCTCGCTGCTTAACACGGCTGCCTGCGGCTACTTCGCAGCAGACCGCTCGATCAAGGAATATGCCGAGAAGATCTGGCATATCGAGCCCTTGAAGTAAGTATTGTTTTCATTTATATCCATGGGGCTGTCGTTTTTTGGCGACAGCCCCGAAAGAGTATTTTTTGGAGGAAATTCATGCAAGCAAACGGTGTCGTTTTCAGAAAATATTGCAATGGCGAGGACGTGACGCGCAAGAGCGCGTTTGCCTGCGGCTCCGTGCTGGAGCTGTATCTGGACGTGCCCGCAGCCCTGGGCGCAAAGGGTGCCGTGCTGCGCGGAAATTCGGACGGATACTCTGACGGGGACGTTGCGATGACCGTGCACAAGACGACCGATACCGTAACGACCTATACCTGCACGCTGGACACCCGCGTACTTTGCCGCGGACTGGAGAGCGGGCTTTACTACTATGAATTTTTGCTGCTCAAGGGCTTTGATACCATGTTTACCGAGAGTATCAACAACGTGGACTTTTTCCTGTCCCGCTCCTCGGGCGCAAGATTCCGTATGCTGATTTTCGAACGTGACTACACCGTGCCGGCTTGGTTTGGCAAGGGTGTGATGTATCATATATTTGTGGATCGCTTTTGTCGCGGACAAGGCGAAGTGGGCACGCGTGACGATGCCGTCATCAATCCCGATTGGGAGGGCGGCGTGCCGCAGTATGCGCCCTATCCCGGCGCTCCCGTTTCCAATAACGTCTTTTTCGGCGGCAACCTTTGGGGTGTGGCGCAAAAGCTGGATTACTTAGAGTCGCTGGGCGTAAGGGTGCTGTACTTAAGCCCCATTTTCAAGGCATATTCCAATCATAAATACGACACGGGCGACTACGAGCAGGTCGATCCCGCGTTTGGCGGCGATGCGGCATTTGCGCACCTGTTGGAGCAGGCGGGCAAGAGAGGCATGCGCGTCATCCTGGACGGCGTGTTTAACCACACGGGAGACGACAGCCGCTATTTTAACCGCTATGGCAAGTACGAGAGCATTGGTGCATACCAATCGCCCGACTCCGCATATGCCAAGTGGTATGATTTCAAGAACTATCCCGATCAGTACGATTGCTGGTGGGGCATTCCGATCTTGCCGCGCCTCAATCACTCCGAGGCTACCTGCCGCCGCTATTTCACGGGCAAGCAGGGCATTGCCAGAAAGTACGTGGCGCAGGGCATCGGCGGCTGGCGTCTGGACGTGGCGGACGAGCTGAGCAATGCATTTTTGGACGAGCTGCGCGAGGCGGTCAAGGATGAGAGCCGGGGCGAGTGCGTGATCATTGGCGAGGTGTGGGAAAACGCTGCCGATAAGATCGCGTACGGCCACCGCCGTCGCTATCTGTCCGGCAAGCAGCTGGATAGCGTGATGAACTACCCCGTGCGTAACGGGATTCTGGACTTTGTCCGCTACCGCGATGCCGAGGGGCTTTACAATGTGCTCACCGAGCTGTATTCCTCCTATCCCGAGCAGGTGTGCCACGCGCTGATGAACCTGATCGGCACGCACGATACTGAGCGTATTCTGACCATGCTTGGCAGCACCGAGGAGGATCTGGACAAGACCAACGAGCAGCTGTCAACCTACAGACTTACCCCCGAGGTACGTGCTAAGGCGCTGGAGCTTGTCAAAATTGCGGCTGCGCTGCAATATACCGTATTCGGCATTCCGTCGCTGTACTATGGCGACGAGCTTGGACTGGAGGGCGCGCGCGATCCCTTCTGCCGTCTGCCCATGCCTTGGCATGAGATGGACGTGCCGTACCGCGCAGAGCTGCTGGCGTTTTATCAAAAGCTGGGTCAGCTGCGTGCCGAGCATCCCGCGCTGGATGGCGGCAGCTTTGAGGTGCTGTATCACGACGAATCTGCCATTGCGTTTGCAAGACGTGCGCAGGGCAGGGAGCTGATCGTAGCAGCAAGCCGACACGAGGACAAGCTCGTTCTGCCCCTGGAGGGTGAGTTTACCGATCTGCTTTGCGGCACGCGCGGCAAGGGACCTGTTTGCCTGCAGCCTGATAGCGTGCTGATTCTGGAGCGCACGGGAGGCGGCGTATGACCTTTGTACGAGCGCAACGATATTTGTTAGCAGATGCTCCCGGGGCAACCCACGAGCAATTTGCTGCCCTTTGCACGCGATTGGGGCGCATACACGTGGGTATGCGAAAGATCGCGATCAATACCAATCAAAGCGGCGCGTGCCGCATGGCGTATCTGGAAAGCATTCTCTTGGCAGCGGGCTATCGCGTCGGTCGTTGGACGCGCATGAGTACGGATGATCTGCGCAGCCGTATCTGCATTGACGGACAGCCCATCTCGCACAAGCAGGTAAGCGAGCTGTGCGAGCAGATTCTCAAAGAGATCGACGCCATGCAGACCGAGCAGGAGACGATCTCCTTTGATAGCGAGCAAAAGCTTTGCGCGCTTGCCATGTTAGCGTTTTTCTGCCACGGCTGTGACGTGGTGTTGCTGGATATTTCCGAGGATTGTACCATGGATCCCATGTGGGTGTGCTCGCCTTATACGGTGGTCATGCCCTGCGGCATGGGCACGCGGGATACTGCACTTGCCAAAAAGCAGGCGGCGCAGATCTGCCGGGCGGTGCGCAGAGGCACGCGAGAGGTCATTTCGGGCTTTGTAGGCGGCGAGGTGTATAATCTGCTCTCGCAGGCGTGTGCTGCAGCGGGCAGCCGCATGACCGTGCCTGCTAAGAGCGAGGTGGTGGTCAGCGAGCAGTCGCTGGGCAGATGTGTGTTTACCTACCGCGGCAAGGGGCCTTATCGCCTGCATTCCTCGTATGCGGTGCAGCAGGAGGCGGCGCTGGCGGCAATTGAGGCGTGCTACGCGTTGCGCCGTGACGGCGTGCGACTTCCCGGACAAGCCATGGCGGCAGGATTGCAAAAGGCACAGGTCGAGCTGGGCTTTGACGTGATCACGGTGAGACCCGGCGTGATTGCAAGTGCGACCTACACGCAAGAGGACGTGCGTGCGCTGCTTGGCGCGCTGCATGAAAAGAGCACGAGCTTTGGCGGTAAGGTGGTGCTGTGCACCGAGCAAGCGCCGGATGCGCTGCTTGCTGCGTTTGAAGCCGAGTTTGCGGGCAATGACGCGTATGCCGTGCAGGAGATGATTGGGGTCGGGCAGGGAACGGTGCAGACCGAAGCGGTCACCGTGACCGCTTGTACCACACCCAAGCGCGCTGCCAAGCGCATTCTGACCATGACCGATCCCGATACCACCGTGCTGATCGTGGGGCTTCCCAAGTTTGTGGGAGCCGTCAAGGAAGCGGTCACCGATGCGCTGATCGGGTTGAGTTAATAAAAAAGGACTACCGATCGGTAGTCCTTTTTGTGTAACGGATTACAAATATTTCGCCATGTGCGCGTTCAGGCTTGCGGCGATGGTGGCGTCATCCACCAGCTTCTTCATGAAGTGGATGCGACCCTCGGGGTCAGGAATGGCGCGCGTTGCATCGGGCTTGCCCGTGCCTGCGTCATAAAATTCCAGGCGGTATGCGTCCTCGTGAAGACCGTAGAGCTCACCCTCGCCAATCACAGCGAACTGCACAGCGGTCAGATCGTAGCTGCTGTTCTGGCATCTGCCGGCGGTGTACAGGCGGTAGGATTCGTACAAGGGGCTGTCGGGATGCGGATCTGCGGGGTCATAGCCGGTCATGATCTGCCAGCCAATGTGGAAATCCGAGAGATACATAGCGGTTGGCCAGTTGGTAAACACGTTCTCGGCTGCCTCGGGATCGCAGATCACGTTATACTCTCTGCCCTCGGGCAGAATGGCTGCCATGGAGACCAGCGCGCTGACCTTTTTCTGCACCAGCTCCTTGCCGCTTAAGGGGGAGATGGCGTCGGGTGCGGAATCCAGCAGGGCTGCCAGCGTGTTAAACATACCAATGGTGATGATGACCACGCCGTCATCGGGCGCTGCGGCGAGTGTCTTACGGTAAAATTCAACCGAGGGAGCGATCTTGAGCGTGCCGTTTGCATACTGCTCGGAGAAGCGCTGCGCGACCTCAATGGAGTACTTACGGCAAGCGTCGTCGTCCAGAAATCCGGGGTGCTCCCACTGACCCAGGTTTTCAATGGGGTGACCGCAATAGCGGGCAACCGCGTCGATCGTGCCCACGCCGGAACGGTTGGACGTGCAATGGCAAACGCCCAGAATATCAATGCCGTATTGCTCAGCGTAGGAGATCAGCGTCACAAGTGCGCCAACGTCATCGCAATCGGGACCCATATCGGTGTCAAGAATGACCGCCTTTTTGGTAAGGCTGAGGGGCTGGAAGGGAATGGACATAGAGAGTACCTCCGTGATATCATTTTATTGACTTCATTATACCGCAAAACGCCTGCTTTGTCAAGCACGGAAAAAGAAAACGGATGCGGTGCATCCGTTTTCTTTATGTAGGATCAGTTCTTCTTGATCTCAGCCAGAATCATCTTCAGCAGATCCTCGGTGGTGGGATTTGCCTCGCGCTCAGCCTTAGCTGCTGCTTCCGCGGCTGCCTTTTCCTCGGCTGCCTTCTGCTCAGCTTCCAGCTTCTTCTGTGCATAGTAAGCTTCCACAGCTTCCTTATCGCGGATCTTGACGCCTGCAGCCTTGAGCTCCTTCTTCTGTGCCTTGGTCAGCATGCCCTTCTTAGCCTTGATCTTGAGCTCGTTGTTTTCTTCTCTGAGCTTGTTGATGGTCTTAACGATCAAGAACAGAACAAATGCGATCAGGATAAAGTTAATGGCTGCGCTGATCAGCGTGCCCCAATCCAGATAAATGGTCTTTGCCATATCCAGCTCGGGCAGAATCACGGTTTCAATAATGTTACCTGCTTCGTCCGTAATGGTTTCGGTCTGGTAAACGGGATAGAGGATAGTGTTAAGCGACTTGAAGGGATCTTCCTGCTTGAACACCAGGGTCAACACCCAGTTGATCAGCTGCTTGAGAATGCCGTTACTCAGGGCATTCACGATTGCGGTAAAAGCACTACCGACGATCACACCGACTGCCATATCCACAACGTTGCCGCGTGTGATAAATTTCTTGAATTCTTCAAAAAACTTTTTCATATTTCCTCCTTGCGTGTGCGATGGTTACGCACGTTGAATACTCCTATATTATAGACAATTTTCGCGCATTTGTCAATAGAATTTTGCAGTTTAGGTAAAGCTGTCCGCAAAGGTTGTTGCCAGGACGTCACAGCGCTCGTTATAGGGGTGTCCCGCGTGTCCCTTGACCCACACGAACGTGACGTGGTGGTAGTCCAAAAGGGTCAGCAACTTGTCCCACAAATCGGAATTGAGCGCGGGGGAATTATCCGCCTTTTTCCAGCCCTTTGCCTTCCAGGAGCGCGCCCAACCCTTGGTCACGGCGTCCACTACGTATTTGGAGTCGCTGGTCAGCGTAATTTCGCAGGGCTCGCGCAACGCGGAAAGTGCCGCAATGACCCCCGAAAGCTCCATGCGATTGTTGGTGGTCATGGGCTCGCCGCCCGAAAGCTCCTTCTCCACGCCCTTATAAACCAAGACTGCGCCCCAGCCGCCTTTACCGGGATTTCCGCGGCATGCGCCGTCTGTATAGATGTCTACGTGCTTCATGTTCATCACCTCACCGGTATTTTATCACAAAAAGTACAAAATGTCAAAGGTTTTGTGCGTTTTGCCACTTGATTTCTGCGCGATTTTTCGATATAATGATACAAATATCACATCAAAGGAGTCTATCAAGATGGCAAACGCAACCATGGACAAGCAAGCTACCGTCACGCCTAAGAAGCGCAAGCGTCGTTTGGGCGACCGCAAGGACGGCAGACTGCTGCGCACCCTGTATCCTATGAACAAGCTCATGCCCTACATTATGCGCACCAGAAACGATGCTTGCAATCAATTTGCGGACAGCATTGACATGACCGAAACCGATCCGTATATCCGCAGCAAGATTAAGCAAGGCAAGGTGAATTTCTCGTTCTTGCACGTGCTGCTGGCAGCATACGTGCGCACCGTTGCAAAGCGCCCTGAGATCAATCGCTTTGTCAGCGGTAAGAAGATTTATGCGCGTAACCGAATTGAGGTCAATATGGTCATCAAGACCACCATGTCGGCTGATGCACCCGATACCTGCATCAAGGTATACTTTGAGCCGACCGATACCATCGACGACATATACGACAAGTTCAACGCTGCCGTGCAGGCGGTCAAGGATGCCAGCGAGCAAAAGGCGGATAAGGAGAGCGGATTTGATAAGCTTTTGCGCATTCTCAGCGGCTTGCCCAGCTTCATTCTCTCGCCCCTGGTCAATATTTTGATCCTGCTGGATACCTGGAACATTTTCCCCAAGGCACTTGCTGACGTGCTGCCTTTCTTTGGCTCATTGATCGTCACCAGCATGGGCTCGCTGGGTATTCGCCCGATCTATCACCATCTGTATAACTTCGGCAACCTGCCCATTTTCGTGGCATACGGCAACAAGCGCATGGAGCTGTGCCTGGACGATGAGGGCAACGTGCAGAAAAAGCGCATGATCGACCTCAAGGTAGTGACCGACGAGCGTATCTGCGACGGCTATATTTATGCCTCCGCATTCAAGACGCTGCGCACCTATCTGGAGCATCCCGCTGTGCTGGATGAGCCGATTACGGAAGTCAAAGAGGATATTGACTGATGCAATACATCACAAAAAACGGGGTCGGGTATTACTACTCGACCCTGCTTCAATCCAAACACGCCTTTGCCACAAGAGCGGGCGGCGTGAGTACTTTTCCCGAGACTGCCGCGCTCAATTTAGCGTTTGGCAGAGGGGATGACGAGGCGACCGTGCTGCAAAATCTGCATCTGTTTGCGGGTGCGGTGGGGTTGGATGCCGATCGCGTGATCTCGCTGCCGCAGGTACACGGCAACGAGGTACTATATGTGACCGAGGCGGACGCGGGCAGGGGATATGTGCTGCCTGCCAACGGCTCGGGCGACGGCTACGTCACCGAAGCAGCAGGGCTGCCGCTGGGCGTGAAAAGCGCGGATTGCGTGCCGATCCTTTTGGAGGTGCGCGATGCGAGTGGCTGCGTGTGTGCCGTTTCTGCGGTGCATGCCGGCTGGAGAGGTACGGCGGGCGGCATCGCACAACATGCAGTGCAGGCCTTGCGCAAGGTCTGTGCAAACGGCGAAATTTTTGCCGCCATCGGACCCTGCATCGGACAGTGTTGCTTTGAGGTAGAACAGGATTGCGTGGAGGTTTTTGTGCGCAATCTGGGGGCGGAATTGGTGCAAAAATGCTTCGAAAATGGCGAAAACGGTAAGTTTTACGGCGATCTGACGCGCATCAACTACATGCTTTTGCGGGATGCGGGCGTGTCGGACGCGCATATCGACACCGCCGGGGTCTGCACCTGCTGCCATCCGGAGCTCTTTTTCTCGCATCGGTATGCGGCAAAATACCAAGATGGCAAGCGCGGCACCATGCTGTCTGTCATTTGCAAATCATAATGATAGGGGCGGATTTTATATCCGCCCCTTTTTTGTTATTTACTTGTATAGAACCAGATCTGTCCGCTCTTTTTGGGCATGGCAAAGATCATGCCGTCCCGGTCAAGGTCTGCACCGCTGATCGTGCGCACCTCGCCGCTGATTGCCTCGGTAAAGGTGTAGGTTTTTGTCTCGTCAAAAAGGTAGGGCCAGAGCGTGAGCGTTTCCTCGGGGGCTTGCACGTTGCGCATGACCTGCACGTATCCCGTGCCGTCCCTGTCAAACTGCAGGCCGCACCAGTGATCCGGGGTAGTGTAGCACTCGGTCAAGGGGAAATAATCCGCATTCAGCATGAAATCTGCCGCCTTGCGCCAGATCTTATGCCACTTGATGCCCTGGGAAAACAGCTCCTCGTCGTCATAGTATTCGGTCATATCGGTCAGCGCAGGGGTCATGGCGTTGTGGTAGGCAAAGTCGTCCAGTCGATATTTGCCGCCGTCGTAATTGCCCTCGGGGTTGCACCAGTTGTAGTTGTGTGCGCGGAAATAGGGGATCCACCCAAACATCTGTCTGTGCTGGAGCTGCTTGATGGGGTGGTGGCCGTAGCCCACGTCGGTGTAGTGCAACGGCACGGCGCGGCGCATGGTTTCGGGATCGTTTCGTCTGCCGCCCGAGGCGCAGGAGTCGATCCAAAGCCCGGGATTGCGCGCAAGCAGCGTATCCCAATAGCGGTAATAGCCCTGAACGTGCAGGTTTTCCAAGATACCGTCACGCCCGGGCTCGGTGTTTTGTTGCCAGTAGGGCAGGGGCTGAAAGTTGAAATCCTGGCGGTAGATATCCACGCCGTATTGCTTGATCAGCCCGTCAATCTTGTCGATCAGCCAATCGCATGCCACGGGGTCTGCCAGATTAAAGAGCGCGTTGCTGGATAAAAAGTCGCTCTCGCCCTTGTAGAACAGTAAAAATTCGGGGTGCTCGCGCCAAAGCTCGGTGTCGCGGAATACGCGCTCCGGCTCAAACCACAAAAGCAGATCCATGCCGTGCTTGTGCAGGTGCTCGGAAACCGGCGCAAGACCGTTGGGGTAGTTGTCCTCGTTGACGTGCCAGTTGCCCACGCCCACGCCCCAATCGTAATTGCAGGGGTACCAGCCCGCATCGATCCACCATGCATCCGGCTCAAAGCCCTTTTGCAGATAGGTGTTGATGGCATCGATCTGGTTTTTCTCGGTCGTGCCGGAAAATTCACTCTTGCCGTCAATCATCCAGGTATGCACGAAAAGCTTGGGGGAGAGCGGATTTCCGTCCTTTTCGCGGGGCAGCATATGTGCAAAGTAAAATTCGCGCCACAAATTCATGCCGCGCCCATCTGCGCCTGCAAATGCCTGCAGGGTGATGCGAGGGGTGCGCACGCATTCGCCCGGCTTTAAGTAAGCGTGAAAGATCGCCTGGCCGGCAGAGAATTGCACGCTTTGCTCCTGCTTTGCAAAATCTGCGTACCAATGGCCGCTCCAGCCAATGGCAAGGTTGATGCCCCAATAGCCAAACAAAAGGCGCATATAGGGGAACGCGCCGTTGCAGGGCGTGCCGTCGCCGCAGGGCTGGATGTGTATGGGCTGTGCATCCAGGGTGTCGGTCTGCCAGGCATAGCCGTTGGGCGCGCAGGTGTCACCGTTGCCGTGGTAAAGCTGTGCGCCGGTGACCGGGAAATCGGCGCAGAAACACCAATCCGAGATGGTCTGCGAGTTGACGTCTGCACAGTTCTCCGCGTACATCACCCATTCACACACCGCAAAGTCGCGGTACTCGTAGCAATCGGCAGTCAGCTTGAGATCACCGGGCGCATACGCGGTGGTGCGGTGGCGTGTGATGGAGGCATCAATGCGCTCGCTTTCGGTGCGCGGTCCAAATGCGGCAGGGAAGCCTTGGTAGCGTGTGCCGCCCAGCGTATAGGTAAAAGGAATGCTTGCGGGGTCATGGGCATACGGCAAGTATCTGCCAAACATCATATCCCGTTGCGTGTGCTTCATGGTCGTGGCTCCTTTTCTTGTGTTTGATTTTATTATAGCATACATTTCGCCGCTTGGCAAGAGCCGAAAAATCTTAATGTATTAAGTCTTGGCAAAAGCTCTTGCTTTTGCAGTCGAGATATGGTAGAATAATGCGAATTGTGTAAAAGGGGAAGTGTGCGAGCTGTATGTTTGAAAAGCTGTTACCTATCTTGGAATTACGCGCGAAAACGCCTGGCGTATTCGGCATATATCATATCATCTGGATCTTTATCATGATCGCCGCCACCGTGCTTTTGTGCCTGCTTTATAAAAAGGGCTGCATCAAAAAGCCGGAGCGTCTGGTCTGGATCACCGCGGTCATCGTCATCGTGCTGGAGATCTACAAGCAGATCGTGTTCTGCTTCGGCATTGACGAGTGGGGTGTGTTGCATTATGAATATCAATGGTTCATTCTGCCGTGGCAGTTCTGCTCCATGCCCATGTACGTGGGACTTCTGGCGGGCATTCTGCGTGGCAAGGCGCGCAACTTTATGCATTGCTTCCTTGCTACTTACGCGATTTTCGGCGGACTTACCGTTATGATCTATCCCGCGCAGGTCTATACCGCCGAGATCGGTATCAATATCCAGACCATGATCTGCCATGCATCCATGATCGTCATTGGCGTGTTCTTGTTCTATACCGGATTGGTCAAGACCGAGTTCAAGAGCCTGCTGAAGGCAAGCGCCGTATTTGCGGTATCGCTTGGCATTGCGGTTGGCATTAACGAATGGGCATACCGCGCAGGCATTATGGAAGGCAGTCACCGCGTCAATATGTTCTACGTCAGCCCCTATTGCGAGCCCACGCTGCCCATCTATTCTGACGTGCAGAGAGCCGTGCCGTTCCCCTGGAGCTTGTTGATCTATATTGTCGGATTCTGTGCTATTGCGTGCATTATTTTGTACGTTGCCAAGCTGGTTCAGATTATCTCTGCAAAAAGCAAAGCAAAAAAAGAAGTTGCGTAATTGCAACTTCTTTTTTTATGTATTACCAAATGCTCTTATAGATTTCAATGATCTCCGCCTTGGTGGGCACGCGGGGATTGGTGGCGGTGCAGCCGTCCAGCAGTGCCGCCTCAGCCATTGCCTCTACATGAGAGAGGTACTCTGCCTCGGTGATCGAAACTGCCTCGCTGACGCGCGCAGGCATGCCCATTTCCTGCGTCAGGAAGTGGATATAGCTGATCAGTGCACGTACGGTGGTGATCTCGTTAAAGTTGCTCACGCCCAAAATACGCGCCATATTGCAGTACTTGCGTACGCAGGAGGGGTATTCTGCCTGAGAGCGGGAGGAGATGGTAATGCCGCTGTTGTACTCGATCAGAGCGGGGAGCAGCAGCGCGCAGCTGCGTCCGTGAGGGATGTGCAGGTGAGCGCCCAGCTGGTGTGCCATGCCGTGTACCAAGCCCAGGGAAGCGGAGTTGAATGCAATGCCCGCAAGGCAAGCCGCGATGTGCATCTTACGGCGTGCGTGCGAGTCGTTATGGTCACTGTAGGAGCGGATCAAGAACTGACCGATGATCTCGACCGACTTTTCTGCCAGAGCGCCCGAGAACTCGTTGTTGTTGGTGCTGACGTACGCTTCGATCGCGTGGGTCATGACGTCCATGCCGGTGTCCGCGGTAATGGCTGCGGGAACCGACTTAACCAGTACCTCGTCCAGAATTGCCTCTTCGGGCAGCATGTCGTCAGCGCAAAGGGGATATTTCTTGCCCTCTGCGGGGTTGGAAATGACCGAGAATGCGGTCACCTCGCTACCGGGACCCGAGGTGGTGGGAATGGCGATCAGGCGAGGGGTGTAGCCAGCCTCGATCTGGCCTGCAAACTTGCGCACCGCCTTTGCGGTATCAATTGCAGAGCCGCCGCCAACGGCAATCATGCAGGGATAGTGCTGTCCAAGTACCGCTGCTACGCCGGCAATTACCTTTTCCACGGGGGGATCGGGCACGATGTCGGTAAACAGATCGTACTGAATGCCGGCACCCTCCAGGCGGTGCGTGACGTGCTTGACCAATCCGGAGGTCACGAC
The DNA here is from genome assembly GCA_045650025.1 of Eubacteriales bacterium. Classification (GTDB taxonomy): domain Bacteria; phylum Bacillota; class Clostridia; order Oscillospirales; family CAG-272; genus SVQP01. Next base: position 1,231 of record JAZRQR010000158.1, on the reverse strand, counting down.
AAAGGGATCGGCCATAATGATGACGCGCTCAAAACCAATGTCTGAGAGTCTGTCAAGTGCCGATTCACCGAAATATATTTGTGTACCGATGTGGAATTCCTTCATTGCTTGCTCCTTGGCATAATAATACGTATATATTATAGCACATATTTTGTGCGTGCACAAGAGATTTCCGAAAATTATTGAATTTTGTGAAATTGTCGGAAAAACTACAAAAAAAGGGTGCTGCTTGATGCAACACCCCAAAAAATCCCCTCTTAACCGTGTATCATTCATCAAAATAACTTCCGGGAACAGAATAAAAATACTGAATTGAAATTTTGGTTACATATTCCAAGTCTATCAATCGTTTCAAAACGGTATAGTCCGAATAAAACGTCGTTAATGCTTCAGAGAACGTGCCTGCTGAATGGGCATATATAAAGTGCAGCGCGGGGAGAACACCCCACGGGGAAAAATGTCCTTCGGAAAATTCGTGACTATATTCATTAAAGAACGCAGTATTCAGCGTTAAAAAATCCGTATTTGAACAAGCCTTATACCAGTCTTCATCAGTCGCGAGGTCATAATTGCAGCTGACAGTAACGAGAATGGTAGCGTTGCTCCACTTTTCATCATTATACTCGCCGGATTCTTTTAATTGGTAATGCAAATCCTGACGTTCAATAGAGAACTGTATTTTATCTATACCGTTTGTATCTTTTTGCATATTCGCAAAAAAATCATTCAATGCCGCATAATATGCCTCGTTCTCCTGATCGGAAATATCGGTACTGTTATCTGTACTCGGAAACGTTTCCGGGTTTGTCTCTTGTTCGGTATTTGCCGTGCTCTCTTGATCGGGATTATCGGTACTGTTATCTGCGCCCGTAGACGTTTCTGAGTCTGACTCTGGTTCGGTGCTTACCTCGCTCTCCTGACCGGAATTATCTGTACTATCGTTTGTACTCGGAGACGTTTCCCGAACCGGCTCTTTTTCGGTATTTGCATCGTTCGGAATTGAACACCCCGAAAAACACATAAGCAATAAGGTGCACAGTAAAGCAAGTGAGATAATTCTGTTCATATTGTTACACCTCCAATTTATAATTTATATATCTATGCTATCAGTATAGCAAATTTATCCTTGATTGTCAAGATTTGATCGATTATTGATTGACGCAAGTCGCGTTGCAAAAAGAGAACCAACCGCGCGCAGTTGGTTCTCTTTTTGCAGTCTTGCCTGTAAGCC
>JAZRQR010000157.1:0-77267 GCA_045650025.1 Eubacteriales bacterium | reverse complement strand
GGCTCTGCCCCGAACCCCGGTCGCTTTTTGAAAAAAGCGACGCAAAAACTTTCATCCGTTGCCGCCCGTTTGGTGGCGGGCGAAAAGTTTTTATCTGTGACAACCCATGTTGAAAGGATCCCGATGACATGAAATTATTCGACTCCCACGCACATTATTACGATCATAAATTCGATACCCTTGAGGGCGGGGCACGTGCCATTCTGACCGACCCTGCATTCACCGATGCCATCTCCGGTATCATCAACGTTGGCACTAATCCCGAAACCAATCGCCGCTGCATTGAGCAGACCGCACTCTATCCTGATATGTGGTGTGCTATCGGTATTCATCCCGAGGATTGCCAGCACATCGAAGCCTTGCCCGATGCCGTCCTTGCCGACCTCTACGCGCAGCTTTCCGATCCGGTGATCCGCGCGCGCGACAAAATCGTTGCCATTGGCGAGATCGGCTACGATTACTACTGGCAGCCCGTCAACAAGGAGCTGCAGGCTACCTATTTCGCCCGCCAGCTGGATATGGCGCGTGAGCTCGACCTTCCCGTCATCATCCACGACCGTGACGCGCACGGTGACACGCTTGCCATGATCAAGCAGTATCCCGATGTGCGCGGTGTGTTCCACAGCTATTCGGGCAGCGATGAGATGGCAAAGGAGCTTCTCAAGCTGGGCTGGTATCTCTCGTTCGGAGGCCCCGTGACCTTCAAAAATGCGGAAAAGGTCAGACGCGCCGCAAGTGTCGTGCCGCTGGACCGACTGCTCCTGGAGACCGATTGCCCCTATCTTTCGCCGCACCCGTACCGCGGACAGATCAATCATTCGGGGCGCATGCATCTGGTTGCACAAATGCAAGCAGAGCTGCATGGAGTTGCAGTTGAGCAAATTGCGCTTGCAACCGAAGCGAACGCGAAAAGGTTGTTTAAAATCCTGTAAATTTGTATAAAATGAACAAAAAAGAGGGCGTAATTTTTACGCCCTCTTTGCAAAAAAATCAATAGAATGTCTTGAAAAATCGCGTATGGTACTGTATAATAAAATAGTATGTTGTACATTTTTACGCATATTTGCACATGAAAAAACAATTTCGTATTGCAATAAATTCACATGAAAGGGATCCCTCGTCCCGGCAAAAGGTCGGGGAAAAGGGAACAAAGGAACACTACCATGGCTACTTTTAACACCAAGCAAATCAGAAACGTTGCCCTGATGGGTCACGGCGGCTCGGGCAAGACCTCTCTTGCAGAGTCTATGCTGTACGTATCCGGCGGCATTGACCGTATGGGTAAGACCACCGACGGTAACACCGTTTGCGACTTTGACGCAGAAGAAAAGGCAAGAGGCTTCTCGCTGTCCGCGTCTTTGGCACACGTTTTCTGGAAAGATATTAAGATCAACGTGATCGACGCTCCCGGTTACCTCGATTTCGAGGGTGAAGTAAACCAGGCTGTTCGCGTAGCGGACGCTGCTCTGATCATGGTTGACGGTAAGGCAGGTCTTGAGGTTGGTACTGAGCTGGCTTGGGATAAGGCTTGCGCAATGGGCATCCCGAAGGCATTCTTCATCAACAAGTGCGACGATCTGGACGCTCACTTCAACAAGACCTTTGCAGAGCTGCACGAAAAGTTCGGCAACTCCCTGTGCCCTGTATTCATTCCCGTTGGTAAGAACGGTAAGGATATCACCATGATCGACCTGATCGACATGAAGGCTTACGTATATGATGATAGCGGCAAGAGAACCGAGACCGCAATGACCGCTGAGCTTGAAGCAAACGCAGAGAGATACCAGGAGGTTCTTAAGGAGGCTCTGGCAGGTACTTCCGATGAAATGATGATGAAGTTCTTCGACGGTGAAGAGTTCACCAAGGAAGAATCTCTGGAAGCTATGCACCAGGGTATTATCGACGGTACCATCACTCCCGTATTCTGCGGCGCTGCTACCAGACTTTGGGGCGTTGTTGCAGTCATGGACGCGATCGTGGACTCCTTCCCCAGACACACCGCGAAGAAGGTGGAAAAGCTGGCTGACGGCAACGAGATCAAGATCGACGTTGAGGGTGATCCCGCTCTGTTCGTATTCAAGACCATCGCTGACCCGTTCCTTGGCAAGATGTCCTTGTTCAAGGTCATGAGCGGTACTGTCAAGAGAGATATGGTGCTGACCAACCTGACCAACGACGTTCAGGAAAAGATGGCGCACATCTACATTATGAAGGGTAACAAGCAGACCGAGGTTGACGAGCTGGCTTGCGGTGACATCGGTATGGTTGCAAAGCTGTCCGAAACCAACACCAACGACACTCTGTCCGCAGGTACTGCTGCATACGCTGCTACCAAGTACCCCAATCCTTACATGTGCCAGGCTATGATGCCCGCAACTGCTAAGGACGAGAGCAAGATCTCCCAGGCAATCGCAAGAATGACCGAGGAAGACCTGACCTTGAAGTATGAAAACAACCCCGAGACCAAGCAGATGCTGATCTACGGTCTGGGTGACATGCACCTGAGCGTTCTGGCTGCTAAGATGAAGGGCAAGTTCGGCGTACAGATCAAGCTGGACACTCCCAAGATTCCTTACCGTGAAAAGATCACCAAGAAGTGTGACGTGGAAGGTAAGCACAAGAAGCAGAACGGTGGTTCCGGTCAGTACGGTCACGTTAAGGTAAGATTCGCTCCCGGCGATGAGGAAGGTCTGACCTTTATTGACGCAACCGTTGGCGGTTCCGTTCCCAAGAACTTCATTCCCGCAGTTGAAAAGGGTCTGCAGGATGCTATGGCAAAGGGTATTGCAGGTTATCCCATGGTTAACCTCAAGGCTGAGCTGTATGACGGTTCTTACCACGCAGTTGACTCGGATGAACTTTCTTTCCGTACTGCTGCCAACCTGGCATACAAGAAGTGCCTGGAAATGTCCGCGCCCGTACTGCTTGAGCCTGTAGGCAGCCTGTTCATCACTGTTCCGGACGGTATGGTTGGTGACGTTATGAGTGACATTCCGAAGCGCCGCGGTAACGTTATGGGTATGAACCCTGCAGAGAACAAGCCCGGCTACACGGTCGTTGAGGCAGTTGCTCCCAAGTCCGAGCTGGTCTCTTACCCCATCGACCTGCGCGCAATGAGCCAGGGTCGTGCATCCTTTGAGTTCGAAGTAACCGGTTACGACGTAGTACCCGCAAATATCGCACAGAAGGTAATTGACGAGGCTAAGAAGGCTGAGTAATTTAATGATTGTGAAAGGGCTGCCGCATCGCGGTAGCCCTTTTGTCACGGATGAAAGTTTTGATCAAACTTTTTCAAAAGTTTGCGGGCTCCAAGGGCAGCGCCCTTGGTCGCTCGTCGCAACGAGCGAAATAATCCACGGCGTTTTTGGTTCTTTTTGCGCCTGTGGTGCCAAAAAGAACGGAAAAAAACTTCTCAATGTAAAGCATCCTGATCTATTGCCCGCTTTTTTTCAAAAAAGTCGATCAAAAACCTTCACAAGGGGCTGGTAAAAATCTTTTCGTCGCACCGACAGGGTGCGACGCTTTTTTTATGCCCGATGTGCTATCATTGTCTCAATCAAATGCAAAGGAGTGCAACGCCATGGGCAGAGCAACGTTTACTTATGAGGAAATCGGGTTTTTCCTCCACGTCAAACTCAAAGGAGATATCGATCACCACAGCGCCGTCTCTGTGCGCAGCGGAATCGATACGCTGCTTTATAAAACGCGACCGCGCCGCCTCTATCTCGATCTTTCGGGTGTGGATTTTATGGATTCCTCCGGGCTTGGTCTGATTATGGGGCGTTATGCGCTCATGAAAGAGCTCGGCGGCGACTTGATCGTGTGTGAGCCGACCGCAGGAGTCGAACGCGTCCTGAAGCTCGCGGGTCTTGAGCGCGTTGTGCGCATTGAACGCGCCAAAGCCGAGCCTGGAGCAGCGGACAAGCCGCGCGTGCGCAGGGTCAGAAAGGAGGTGCTCAAATGAAGCAGAACAAATTCAACGCCAAGGTGGTCAACAAAATGCAGATCAAGCTGCCCTCACTTTCGGTCAACGAGGGCATGGCGCGCGCGGCTGCTGCGGCGTTCGTCTCTCAGCTCGATCCCACTGCCACCGAGCTGGCAGACATCAAGTGCGCGGTGTCCGAGGCGGTCACCAACTGCATTGTGCACGGCTATCGCGATGCCGTGGGGCAGGTGAAAATGACAGTCAAGCTTTGCCAGGGGCGCATCGTGCGCATTGAGGTGGCGGACAAGGGGTGCGGAATTGCCGACGTCAAGCAAGCACGGCAGCCGCTTTTCACCACCGATGCGGCAGGGGAGCGCAGCGGCATGGGCTTTACGGTCATGGAAAGCTTTACCGATGGCGTGCGCGTCTCCTCGCGGCCGGGCAAGGGGACTACGGTGACTATGGTTAAGGTTCTGTCCGAGCTGGATCTCTCTACATAACGTAAAACAGGGGGGGATCAATATCGAAAATACCGTTGCGCAGGAGCGCATTGAAAAGAATCGGGAGCTGCTGATCCGGGCAGGGCAGGGAGACGAGCAGGCGCTGGAGCGGTTGGTGGTGGACAACATGCCGCTGGTGCGTAGCGTTGCCATCAAATTCAGAGACCGAGGTACCGAATATGAGGATCTGGTGCAGATCGGCACCATTGGTATGCTCAAGGCCATTCGCAGCTTTGACGTAGAGCGCGGCACCGCGTTTTCCACCTATGCCGTGCCCTTGATCGTGGGCGAGATCCGCAAGCACCTGCGCGATGACGGACCTATCAAGGTGGGCAGGGAATACAAGCGCATGGGCGCGGTGCTGCTGGGCGAGCGCAATCGTATCATTGCGCAGACCGGGAGAGACCCTTCGATCTGCGAGCTTGCCAAGCTTTGCGGTGTGTCGGTGGAGGATGCAGCGGTGGCAATGGACGCGGTTGCACCCGTGTCATCGCTTTCCGAAACCGTGCACGAGGACGGCTTGACGCTGGAGGGCACGTTGCCCGACCGCGACAGCGCGGACGATACCGAACGCATGCTGGACAGGCTTGCACTTTCGCAAGCCATCGGGCAGCTTGACCCACTTTGGCGCAAGATCGTGCTGCTCCGCTACTGGCGCAACATGACCCAGCAGCAGGTGGCAATGGCGCTCGGACTCTCGCAGGTCAAGGTCTCGCGCGAGGAGAAAAAGATCATGGAGCGCCTGCGCGAGCTGCTCGGAGGTGCGTAAGTACGACACGAAAAGTAAAATAATTGTTTAAAAAACAACAAAAAATTACAAAATAGAGGCAAAAAGCAGGGACAACCATGGGTCGTCCCTGCTTTTTTATGAGAAATGTGCCGTGCGCGTTTTTGCAAAATCAGATCTTCTCAATCTTCCCAACCTTGGCTTTGGGATCGATTTCGCAGCTCTCGCTATACTGCAAAACCTCAATTTCGCAGCCTTCGCCAATCTTGACCGTGCGTCCGGATACGCGCGGGCAGATGACGTATTTGATATCGATTTCATCGCCCTCAATGGATTGCTCCACCATGACGCCGCGGATCTGCTTTCCGTTGTACGTGACGTTGATCAGGTTGGCAAACCACTTGCGCTTGGTGTAGGTGGCGGTGAGCTTGCTGCATCCAATGCTGCCCAGCGCGCAGCCGCTCTTGGTATTGATATCGATCTGCTCGGCGTTGAGCAGTCCTTCGCTGAAAATATTGCCGCGTACCGAAACGGTCTCCGCTTCAATATCACCGTCCGCGCGCAATCCGCCGTGCACGTCCAAGGTGCCGCATTTGAGATTGCCGTCCATATTCACGCCGCCGGACAGATGGAAGCTTTCTGCAACCGTGGCGTTGCCTTCAAAATTGCAAGCACCGGACACGTGTAAGGTCTTGGAGTGTACGTCGCCCTCAAAGCTACAAGCGCCCGAGACGTGGATCTCTCCTGCGCAAACAACGCTCTCGCCATCCGCAGAGCCGGAAACGTACAGGGAAGTACACTTCACAGAGCCCTTCATATGCCCACTTCCGCTGATTTTAATGTTCTCATATTCTCCTGCGGGAACGGTGCCGCTGCCCGAAATATTCATATCCATAATCGTTCTCCTTTACATGACATACTTGGTTAAATCCATGATTTCGCCGTTTCCCTTATCCAGCGTGATGCTTTGAATATCCGAAAGGGTAAATGTGCGGTCGCCGTATACCGTTTTGACGGTCAGAATTGCTTGCGATTTGGCGTCCTGATTGAGCGCGCCTGCCAGCTCGTCCAACGAAATATCCTCTTTTTGCCCCAGAATCAGCTCCACTCGCTCACAGATCTGTGCTTTCGGGAAAAAGGTTTCCTGTCCCGTCACGGTGGATTTTTTGATAAACCAATCCTCGGGGATCAGTCCCTTGCGCTTCCAGCGGTACAACGCACCGTAGGATATGCCGTAGCGCTCCAAAAGCTCCTTTTTGGATAGTAATTCCTGCTCCATACGTCCTCCTTGCTGTAGAGAGTAACAATGTTACGCTATCAGTATAGCATAACAATGTTACGCTGTCAAGAGGAAAATGAAAAAAAGTGGGTGCCGTATTTGGATACGGCACCCACGATTCGGTTATGCGGGGATCAGATCAGATTGCTTCGGAAATGATGACGACTTCGCATTCGTCGTTTCCGTTCAGGCATTCCTCAAATGCTTCTTCATCGTCCCATTCCAGGACCAGCTGCTTCTGTGCTTTCTTCTTTTTGATGACCTTGATCAGGACAGCAACGCCGGCAGCGGTTACAGCAGCAACGCCCAGGGAGATAAGTACGATCGTCCAAACGTTAGACTTGTTGTTCTGTTTCATGTGTGTTACCTCCGTTGAAATATTTTCTCTATACACAGTATAGCGGAAAATGCATGAAAAATCAAGTACTTTTTGAGAAATACGGCAACTTTTTATGCCATTTTTACGCGAAGTTTTCAAACCATTCATATTTTTCTGCCCAAAAGTGGGAAGCAAGAAAAAAATATGGAAAATTTCAAAAAAAATGTGACAGAACGAGGATTTTATGCTATAATGGGTAGAAGTGAAATCGCAAGGGGAGGTGAGCGCGTGACGTACAGACAAATGTGCCGTCAGCTGCAGGCTGCGGATATTGAAAACGCCAAAATGGAGGCGGGCATTCTGCTGGCGCATTTTTGCGGCGTGAGTGCGGCGCAGCTGCCCTTTCGCATGGATGAGGAGTTTGCCACAGAGTCGCTTGCCGATGCCGTGGCGCGCCGCGTTGCGCACGAGCCATTGCAGTATATTCTTGGCGAGTGGGAATTTTTCGGCATGCCTTTTTCGGTCAGCCCCGATTGCCTGATCCCGCGTGCAGACACCGAGCTTTTGGTGGAGCGCGCTATTGACGCGCTTCCGCAAGGGGCGCACTTTGCCGATTTTTGCACGGGCAGCGGCTGCATTGCTGCGGCGGTGCTGGCAAACCGAACGGATGCGCGTGCCACCTTGGTGGATGCCTTTCCCAAAACGCTGGCGCTTGCGCACCGCAATTGCGAGCAAAACGGCGTTTCTTGTCGCGCTGCGTTTGTGCTGCGCGATCTGCTGCAGCCCTTGGAGGGCGCGTTCGCCGAGGCGTTTGATTGCATTCTTTCCAATCCTCCCTATATCCCCACCGAGGTGGTCAAGGGACTTGCCCCGGAGCTTGCGCATGAGCCGCAGGTGGCGCTGGACGGCGGTGCGGACGGCATGCTGTTTTACCGCCATTTCTTAGAGCAATCGCAGCACGTGCTAAAGCCGGGCGGCTTTTGGCTCTTTGAGATCGGCTACGATCAGCAGGATGCGATCGAAGCGCTTGCCCGTGAGCTGGGCTTTGCCTGCGAGGTGCAAAAGGATCTGGGCGGCAACCCCCGCGTAGCATACGTATATACCCGATAATTATCCCGTAAAGGAGACGATATTTTGAATATTGTGGTTTTGATGGGCGGTCTGTCGCCCGAACGCGACGTTTCGCTGACCTCGGGCTCGCTGATCGCCAACGCGCTGATCAGAAAAGGGCACAGGGTCTGCTTGCTGGACGTATATCTTGGCACGCAGCTGTCCGAAAAGGGCATGGACGAGTGCTTTGTTACAACCGAATATCCTGCCTACAGCGTAGGCGAGCAGGTGCCCGATCTGGAGGCGATCAAGGCACAAAGCGGCAACGGCGAGGCTAAAATCGGTCCGTTCGTCATTCCGATTTGCAAGTGCGCAGACGTGGTATTTTTGGCGCTGCACGGTGATATGGGCGAGAACGGCCAGCTGCAGGCAACGCTGGATTCGTTTGGAATCCGCTATACAGGCTCCGGCTACGTGGGCAGCCTTTTGGCGATGGATAAGGATCTTTCCAAGAAAATGCTGGTGGGCGCGGGCGTACCCACGCCGGCTTGGGTACTGGCGGATCTGTCCTTGGGCGTACCCGAAACCGCACCCGAAAGCATTGGCTATCCCTGCGTCGTCAAGCCCTGCTCGGGCGGCTCCAGCGTAGGCGTTTCCATGGTGGATAATGCGGGCGAATTTGCAGCAGCCATGCAGGCGGCTGCCAAATACGAGCGTTACGTGCTGGTGGAGCAGCGCATCATGGGCAGGGAGCTGACCGTGGGCATTGTGGATGGCGAGGTGCTGCCTGCTATCGAGATCATTCCCAAGGAGGGATTTTACGACTATGCCAATAAGTACCAGGGCGGCAAGACGCTGGAGATCTGCCCCGCACCCATCGAGGAGCAGACAAGAGCAGAGGTGGCGGCGCTGACCGCACGCGCATTCGATGCGCTCAGGCTCGGCGGCTACGCGCGCTTTGACTGGATGCTGGATCATGACGGCGGACTTTGGTGCCTGGAGGCAAACACGCTTCCCGGTATGACACCCACAAGCCTTTTGCCGCAAATGGCGGCAGCGGCAGGCATGGATTACGATTCGCTTTGCGAAAAGCTGGTCTGCCTGGCACTCAAATAACAAAAATCACTCGCTTTGCATTGGATTTTTCGCAAGGCGAGTGCTTTTTTTCGGCATTCTGCCCGAGAAAGAAAAAATGGTTTTGTGAAAAACGCAGAAATGTGAAAAGCACGTGAAAAAATAGGCGTTTCCCCTCGCAAAATTATATTTTATATGTTATAATTATCTCAATAGACATCTTCGGCAGTAATCAAATTTCACCACGAAGGGGAGCAGGATATGACACGTAGAATTTTGACGTTGTTATTGGCAGCAGCCACGCTTGCAGGCATGCTTTGTGCTTGCGCAAGCCCTGAGCCGGACGCAGAAGAAAATACGACCTGCACGGAAGAGGAAACGGGTGACGAATACGAGCAGGCGCTGGCAAAATTGTCCGTGAATATGAAGGGCGATGACTTTGTCGTGCTTGGCAGAAACGACGCGGGCAACTCGGTCACTGAGATCTTACGCGAGGAAAGCAGTACCGATCCCTTGGAGGATTCGGTATATCGCCGCAACCTGGCACTTTCCGAGCGATGCCGTGTGAATTATATTGCCACCATCGTGCCGACGGATAATCTGGTCAGCACCGTGAGCAATGACCTCAAGTCGGGCTCCAACGAATACGACGTGGTATTCCCGAATATGCTCAACGCAGGTGCTATGGCAACCCAGAATATGCTCATGGATCTCAATACGCTTACGTATCTGGATCTGGACGCATCCTGGTGGGATCAGGGTACTGCCGCTATCAGCATTGCGGGCAAGACTTTTTGGATGAACAGCGATATCAACTTCCTGGCGCACGACGTGACCTTCCTGACCATGTTCTCCAAGGTCATGGCAGAGCAGCAGGAGCTGGATAACCTCTATGAGACCGTGGAGAACGGGGAATGGACGTTGGACGTGCTCACGGCTTACAGCAAGCGCGTGTCCTCGGATGCGGACGGTAACGGCAAGTTTGATGAAAACGATCATTACGGTCTGATCGGCACCAGCACCATGGGATACAACATGTTCTACGCCTCGGATCTCAAGTTTGTGGATTGCGATGCAGACGGTGAGCCTTACCTTGCCATGACCGATTCCGATCTGCTCAAGGCAAGCGATCTGCTCGATAAGCTGCTGGATCTGCTTTATACGGGACACAGCACCTACATCGTGGCTGCCGGTAAGGAGCAGGTGGCAAAGGAAATGTTTATCCGCAACCAGGGGCTTTTCTACGTGGAATGTGCAAGCTACATTGTGGGTCTGCGCTCCATGTCGGATGATTTCGGCGTGCTGCCCATGCCCAAGTACGATAAGGCACAGGAAAAGTATACGACATACGTGCACAGCATCTCCTCCACAATGGTCGTGCCGCAGGGCAACAAGAATTTTGACGATATGAGTAAGGTCATTGAGACCATGGCGGTGCTTTCAGGGCAGTCAGTCATCCCGACCTACTACGAGCTGGTGCTCAAGCGCAAGACCATACGCGACGAGGAATCCGCAGGCATGCTGGATATCATTTTCTCAAACCGCACCTACGATCTTGCAAACTATTACGAAAAGATCGGTCTGATGCACGTGTTCCAGGCGGCGGTCAATGAAAAGACCAATTCCTTCTCCTCCAAGTACAACAAGGCGGCAAGTAAGGCCGAAAAGGAGCTTGGAAAGATCGTCAAAAAATTTGAAGCGACGGACTAAAAAATTTTAAATACACGGAGGTTCACGATGAACAAGAAGCTTTTATGTACGTTTTTGGCAGCGCTTATGCTGCTTGCAGTCTTAGTAGGCTGCGTGAATGCAGATGATCCCGCAGAGCAGGGAAGCACCAATGCAGAGGTGGAAACCGACGCCATGCAGAATGCACTGGACAATATTGAGGTGGACTTTGGAGGAGAAAACTTTGCTGTGGTTTGCCGTAACGACGCAGGTAACTCGATCAACGAGATGATGCGTGAGGAAACCAGTTCCGACCCGTTGGAGGCAGCTGTATACACCAGAAATCTGCAGCTGGCTGAAAAGTGCAAGCTGACCTATTTCGTCTCGCCCGTTGGCACGGCTGACCTTGTCACCACGATTTCCAACGACATCAAGGGCGGCGCGGGCGAATACAGCCTGGCGATGCCCGATATGGTGGGCGCAGGTACCATGGCGACCCGCGGTCTGATCCGCGATTTCAACGAACTGCCTTACGTAGATCTGGAAGCTGAATGGTGGGACCAGGGTACGGCTGCTATGAACATTGGCGGTAAGGTGTTCTGGATGAACAGTGACGTCAACTTCCTGGCGCACGACGTAACCTTCCTGATCCTGTTCTCCAAGAAGCTGGCTGAGCAGGAGGGCCTGGACAACCTCTACGAGACGGTTGAAAACCAGGAATGGACGCTGGATGTGTTCGGTACGTACGTAGAAAAGGTATCGCATGACGCAAACGGTGACGGTAAGTACGATGACAACGATACCTACGGTCTGATCGGTACCTCCGCTATGGGCTCTACCATGTTCTACGCTTCGGGGCTTAAGTACATTGAGTGCCCCGCAGACGACGATCCTTATCTGTGCCTGACCGATTCCGATCTGCTCAAGGCTACCGACCTGCTGGATAAGGTACTGGGCATTTTCTACTCGGGTAACAACACCTTTATCGTAAAGGCGGGCGACGAGGCAACTGCTAAGTTCATGTTCGCTGCAAACCAGGGCTTGTTCTACAGCGAGGTTGCAAGCTATATCGTAAACCTTAAGGATATGTCGGATGACTTTGGCGTTCTGCCCGTACCGAAGTACGATAAGGCGCAGGAGCAGTATACCACCTGGGTACACGGCATTTCCTCTACCATGGTCGTTCCCGTAGGCCCTCAGAACGTCGAGGACGTCAGCAAGGTCATGGAGTGCATGGCAATCCTGTCCGGTCAGCACGTGATCCCCACTTACTACGAGCTGGTGCTCAAGCGTAAGACGGTGCGTGACGAGGAATCCGCAGGCATGCTGGATATCATCTTCTCCAACCGTACCTACGACCTGGTCAACTACTACAGCGAACTGGCACTCGCCGGCACGTTCCAGGGTGCGGTTTCCAAGGGAACCAACTCCTTCTCCTCTTCTTACAACTCTGCAGCTAAGAAGGCAGAAAGAGCACTCAAGAAGCTGATCAAACAATTTGAGGATTAAATGACAGGGGAGCTTCCCCAAAGGAGAAACCATGGATTTTTGGTGTAAGCCGTCAGCGGCGCGTGTGTACAAGCATACGCGCAAGCAAAAGAATGACTGTGCAAGCTTGCTTTTGCACACGGGTAAGAATATGTTCGTCAGCGCGCAGCTGCTGTTTCGCGACGTTGATCTGGCGTTTGATATTACCGACGTAACCGTCTCGGGGCTGCCCGAGGGCGTTTCGGCAGAGGTCTGCCTGCAGGAGTATGCCGTATTTAACGACGGACTGCCGTATCCGGATATCCAAAAGCCCGGTAAGAGCGTGCACGTGCCGCTCAATACCACGCAGGGCATCTGGGTGCATCTTTGGGTGCCGGCAGAGGCCGCCGAGGGAAAGACCTTGGTGAGCTGCCTTGTCAAGACCACGCGCGGAGACGTGGAGGCAAAGCTGTATCTGCGCATTTATCCCGTCACCATTCCCGAGCCGGCAAATTCCGCGTTTGGGCATGAATACTTTTTCTGCGACACCGGCTATTTTGCCCCCAAGGGGCAGAGCTGGGAGCCGCCCGTCAAGCCGTTTTACGACACCTACCGTTATTCGGACGAGTGGTGGGAGCTGATGGCAAATTACGCGCACGCCATGAAAATGCTGCGCGTCAACAGCCTGAATATCACGCCTCTGGATTTTCTGATCGATGCGGGCTCGCGCCGCGTCAGCGCGGATAAGTGGCACTTTGATTTTACCCTGCTGGACCGCTTTATCGAGCTGTTCTTGCGTGAGGGTAGCTTCCGCTACCTGACCATGTGCGCGCAGATCTCGCCCGTGTTCGGCAATACCGTGCGCTGCTTTGACGAAGAGGGAAAATTTACACTCTATGAGATCGGCACCCCCGATGCCGAGCAATGGGCAAGAAACTTCTGGGGAGCGGTGTACCATCACTTTTCCGAGAAGGGCTGGCTTTCCATGCTGGTGCTGCGCCTGCAGGATGAGCCGCACCTGCCCGATCATTGGCTTTGGGCAAGAAAGATCGTTTCCGAGGTCTGCCCGGGCGTGCCTTGCGGCGAGCCCTTGGATACGCATGCCGTTGCCGAGCAGCTGGCAGGCGCGTGCGATCAGTACGTGCCCAGACTTGAGGTGTATGCGTCCGATCCCGCGTTCTACCGCGCAAGACAAGCGGCAGGGGACACGGTGTGGTGCTATAGCTGCTGCTTCCCTGAGGAAAACTGGTGGCTTAACAAGTTTTTGGATCTGCCGCATTCCTATAGCCGACTGATCAAGTGGGCATGCTACTCGCAGGGCATTACGGGCTTTTTGCATTGGGGCTTTAACTACTGGAGCGAAAAGACCATTTACGGCATTCAGCCGGGCGCAAGATACAAGGGTGACGGCTATATCGTGTATCCCGACGCAGAGCACTTTGACGTGCTGCCCTCTAACAGAGCGGTGGCAACGCGCGAGGGACTTTACGACTGGGAGCTCTTGCATATGCTTGGACAAAAGGATGCGTCCGCTGCCTTGGCGATCAGCCAATCGGTTGCGCGCACGTTTGAGGATTTTACAGATGATGCAGATGTGATCGACGCAGCGCGTGTAAAGCTGCTCGAGGCACTTAGCTAAATCAGAAAGGGATTTGTTATGAAGCCTGTTTGGATTACGTTGATCTCTACCGCTGTGGCTGCGGTGCAGGGCATTCTGCTTGTAGCAACCGGCTTAACCGGTGCTTTGCTGGTCGTATCGTTGCTCAACGTTCTGTGATGATGAAAAAAGGGGTGGCGGCGTGTCCGTCACCCCATTTCCGCATAAGGATCCGCATAAGGAGATAAGAGACCTATGAAGCAAAAAGGAAAGGGAAGATTCTATATGGCGCTTGTGCTGTTTGGCCTGCTGGGGCAGATCGCATGGGTGGTCGAGAATATGTACCTCAACGTATTCATTTACAAAATGTTCGCGGCATCCCCGGGCGATATTCGTCTGATGGTGAGCGCTTCGGCGGTGGCAGCTACGCTGACCACCATTTTTATGGGCGCGCTTTCGGATAAGATCGGCAAGCGCCGTCTGTTTATTTCGGGCGGCTATATTCTGTGGGGCATTTCCATTTTTGCCTTTGCCGCTCTGCGCGTGGACTGGATTTCCACCATCATTCCCATGACCGTCTCGGCTGCCACCGTGGGCATTTCGCTGACCGTGGCGCTGGACTGCATCATGACCTTCTTTGGCTCAACTGCCAACGATGCGGCGTTTAACGCCTGGCTGACCGACAGCACCACCGAGAAAAACCGAGGTGCGGCGGAGGGTCTGAACGCCATGATGCCGCTGATCGCCATTCTCTTGGTGTTTGGCGGTATGATGCTGGTGCCTGCCAGCCTCTCGCAGTCCATGCCCGCATACTGGACGCTGATGTTCTGCGTGATCGGTGGGCTTGTGCTGATCGCGGGCGTGCTGGGATTTTTCTTGATCAAAGACCCTGCCATCAAGCCGGTCAAGGATGGGTACGTTTCCTCGGTGATGTACGGATTCCGTCCGTCCACCATGGCAAAGCATCCGCAGCTGTACGTGCTGCTTGGCATTTTCGTGCTGTTCAATATCGCCATTCAGATCTTTATGCCATACCTCATTATTTACTATGAGGTGTCGCTGGGTATGGCGGATTACGTGCTGGTCATGGCACCTGCCATCATTTTAGCGTCGGTTGCAACCGCGTTCTGGGGCAGAGTGTATGACAAAAAGGGATTCCGCGTCACGGGCATCATTGCGCTGCTTTGGCTGTGCGTGGGCTTTGTGGTGCTGTATCTGTGCACGGGCAAGCTGCCGGTCTTTATCGGCTCGCTCTTCATGATGTGCGGCTACCTTTGCGGCGCTGCCGTGTTTGGTGCCAAGATCCGTGATCTGACCCCTGCCGGCAAGGCGGGCAGACTGCAGGGCATCCGCATATTTACGCAGGTGCTGCTGCCCGGCGTCATCGGTCCTTGGATCGGCGAGCTGGTGCTTGCCGATGCCGAGCGGATCGTCAACGGCGACGGTACCGAATCCTTTGTGCCCAGTGCTGATATTTTCCTGACCGCGCTGGTCGTGGCAGGTATCGTACTGCTTTTGGTGGTGCTGTTTGGAGAAAAAAAGAAGCCCCGTTTGCAGGAGCTGCATACCCCTTTTGAACAGGATGCGAACGCGTGGGAGAAAGAATATCCCCGTCCGTCCATGAAGCGCGAGTGCTGGCAGAGCCTTTGCGGGGAATGGGAGCTTACGGTCATTGGGGAGCAGGGAACCGAGTATATTGGTCAGATCCGCGTGCCGTTCCCGCCCGAAAGCAGACTTTCGGGTATCGAAAGACAGCTGCAAGCGGATGAGCGCTGGCAGTATAAGCGCACGTTCGAGCTGGAAAAGCGAGAGGGTGAGCGCGTGATTTTGCACTTTGGCGCGGTGGATCAGAGCTGTGACGTGCGGATCAATCATCAAAAAGCAGGCATTCATGAAGGCGGCTATCTGCCTTTTGGGCTGGATATTACCGATTACGTACAACAGGGTACCAACCATTTGTCCGTGATCGTCACCGATAAGCTGGATCACAATTTCGGCTGGGGTAAGCAGCGCCGTGATCGCGGCGGCATGTGGTATACCCCCGTCAGCGGCATCTGGCAGCCCGTATGGCTGGAGCAGGTGCCCGACGCGTATATCGAAAATATCCGTTTGACGCCCGCGCTTGATTCTGTGAAAATCGATATCATGGGCGGTACGGGAGAATATGAAATGACCGTACAAACGCCCGACGGTGCGGACACCGTGCATTTTACGGGTAATTCTTACACCTACAAGCCTAAGACCGCTATGCTTTGGTCGCCCGAGCACCCGTATCTGTATGAGTTTACGCTGCGGTCGGGTAAGGACGAGGTCAAGTCCTATTTCGCGCTGCGCACCGTGAGTGTGGAAAACGTGGGCGGCACACCGCGCATTTGCCTCAACGGCAAGCCCTATTTCTTCCACGGACTTCTGGATCAGGGCTATTTCCCGGACGGCATCTATCTGCCCGGCAGCCCCCGTGGCTATGAAAACGATATTCTGACCGCCAAGAAAATGGGCTCTAACATGCTGCGTAAGCATATCAAGATCGAGCCGCAGGTGTTCTATTATCTGTGCGACAAGCTGGGCATGGTGGTGTTCCAGGATATGGTCAACAACGGCGGCTACAGCTTCCTTGTGGATACCGCTCTGCCCACGGCAGGGCTCAAGCGCGGCGTTACGCACAGAGTAAGCAAGAGACGCAAGCAAGCATTCTTTACCGAGAGCTCAAACACGGTTTGGCTCTTGCATAACCACCCCAGCGTGTGCTATTACACCATCTTCAACGAGGGATGGGGACAGTTTGAGGCGGATCAAACCTATGATACGCTCAAGGCACTTGACCCCTCGCGTGTGTGGGATGCCACCTCGGGCTGGTTCTGGGGCAAGAAAAGTGACGTGCAGAGTGAGCATATCTATTTCAAAAAGATCCATATCAAGCCCTGGGGTGACCGTCCCGTGGTGCTTTCCGAGTTTGGCGGCTATGCCTGCCGCGTAGAGGGGCACATCTTTAACCCCGACAACAACTACGGCTACACCACCTATCCCACCCCCGAGGCGTGGCAAGCCGCGACCGAGGCACTCTACCGCGAGCAGGTCATACCTGCGATCAAGGAGAGTGGTCTTTGCGCGTGCGTGCTGACGCAGATCTCGGACGTGGAGGATGAAACCAACGGTCTTGTGACCTACGACAGACAAGTGGAAAAGGCAGATGCTGCCGCCATGGCTGCGCTTGCAAGCGAAATATACAGCTGCTACGAGAAGATAGCAGGGAATTGAGGACAACATGGAAGAAAACAAAATGGCTTTGCCCGGACAAGAGGAAAAGGAGCTGACCGTCAACGCAAGCGGCTGGGTTTGCCCGGATTTCAAGGTATCGGGCGTATTTAGCTCGCATATGGTGTTGCAGCGCGAGAGACCCATTCGCATCTGGGGCTTTTCCAATGCGCCCGGCTCGATTGTCACGGGCGAATTTATGGGTGAGCGTGTAACTGCCACCGTAAATGAGGACAACAAATGGACGCTGACCTTCGTACCGCACGGCGCGGTATGGGAGGGCAAGCTGATGTCGATCTACGATGACCGCGGACACAGCGCGGTGCTCGAGGACGTGCTTGTTGGTGACGTGTGGCTGATCGGCGGTCAGTCCAATGCCGAGCACAACCTCTCCTCCTGCCTGTCCTGGGCACCCGAGCAATGGTACGACAAGGACGAGCCGCTGCGCCTGTTTACGCAGACCCGTCAGTATGCCTTTGAGCACCAGGAGCAGTGTGCTGCACCGCAGCCCGACGTCATCAATCCCGATTGGCATTGGCGACTCCCACTCGAGCCGGACGCCATGGGCTTTTCCGCTATCGGCTGGTTCTTTGGTAAGGAGCTGCTGCGCTATATTGACGCGCCCGTGGGCATGATCATGATGGCGGCAGGCGGCGCCTGCATTCGCGAGCTGATGCCCGCAGAGCTGGCAGCCGAGCTTGGCTATACCACCACGGTGGCAGTACCTCTTGGCGGCTTTTACAATTCGCTCATCCATCCCTTCGTGCCGCTGCAGTTCAAGGGGCAGATCTTCTTCCAGGGCGAGAGCGAGGGCTGCTTCCCGGATCGCGCGCCCGTGTACGACGTGGAGCTGACCCGCTTTGTTGAGGACGAGCGTGCACGCTTTGGACAGGAGTTCCCGTTCTATAACGTGCAGCTCTCGGACTACCGCGATGAGTGCTTTACCTACTTTGCGTGCCTGGACACCGTGCGCGTCAAGCAGACCGATGCACTGGCGACCATCCCGGGCAGCACGCTGACCCCTGCTATGGATCTGGGTGCACCCGACGATCACCCCGATTTTGCGCACTCTCCCCGTAAGTATGAGCTTGCCATGCGCCTTGCCAAGCTGGCACTTGCACGCGAATACCGCATTGGCAACGAGTATGACGCACGCGCCCCCCGCGCCACCGAGGCGAAAAAATCGGCAGACGGCAAGCAGATCACGGTTGCCTTTACCGACATCGGTGACGGACTTTGCGTCTGCGGTCAGTCGCCGCGCGACAGCCTTGACAGGGAAGTCAAGGGCTTCCGCGTTGGACCTAAGGGAAGTGACGTGCCCGCACGCGCCGTGATCGAAACGCGCGGCTGCGTACTGGTGGACGTGCCCGATGGCGCGGACGCAAGCGTCGTGTCGTATGCGTATTCCATTCGTGCGTCGGTGGAGTATGCCGATCTGCGTAACGGCAATAATCTGCCCGCGCTTGCATTCTGCATGCGTACCGAGTAAAAAAGTCATTGACAAGCGCGTGCTTTTGTGGTACAATACCTTGAAATCAACGCGCAAAGCATGAAAATATAAGGAGATAGTATGGCAAATTACAGAAGAGGCAGAATCAACGATGAGATGCAGAAGGAGTTGATGGTCATTCTGCGCGGCGTCAAGGATCCTCGCGTCAGCGATGCCTTCGTCAGCGTGACTGCAGTAGACGTCACCCCCGATCTCAAATATGCAAAGGTCTATTATTCCTGCCTTTCGGGCAATAAAAAGGACGTGGCAAAGGGTCTGCGTCAGGCAAGCGGCTATATGCGTACTCAGCTTGCAAAAACGCTCAATCTGCGCATGACTCCCGAGCTGACCTTTATTGAGGACGCATCGGTTGAGCACGGCGCACGCATTGCAAAGATTCTGGAGAACATTGAGTTCCACGATGAGGTGCTCGAGGACGGCGAGGACGCATAATTTTTTGCGCCACGTGTATAAAATATCCTTCCCATGGCAATCATAGGCTTGTCAGACGACAATACTATGAAACACAAGGGAAGGATATTTTTTATGAATCAGAGAATACTTACGGGCGGCATTGTGCTGCTGTTTTTACTGGGGCTTTTCAGCATTCTGCCGGTACACGGCGAGCAGGAGATCTATGAGAGCGTGGTGCGGCTGCACGTGCTGGCAAATTCGGATTCCAAGGAGGATCAGGCACTCAAGCTCAAGGTGCGTGACGAGGTGCTGCGCGTGACCGAGCCGCTGCTTGCAGGATGCGCGAGCAGGGAGCAGGCAGAGCAAATCTTGACCGAGCACTCGGACGAGATCGAGGCAGCGGCGCAGGCGGTGGTGGTGGAGCAGGGCTACGATTATCCCGTCAGCGTACTGCTTGGTAAGGAGGAATACCCCACGCGCAACTATGAAAATTGCTGTTTCCCGGGCGGCACGTACGTGTCCTTGCGCGTGTGCATTGGCGAGGCGGAGGGGCAAAACTGGTGGTGCGTGCTGTTCCCGCCGCTCTGTCTGTCCGCCGCAAGCGCACAGGGGGAGCAGAGCAATGAGGAGGCGTTTATCTCGGTGGGGCTGACGGGGGAGCAGTATAAGATCATTACCGAGACCGATAACGTCAAATACCGCATCCGCTTTAAGATCCTGGAGACTGTGCAGGACCTGCTTGGAAAAGGAAACTGAATAAAAAAAGCTGCCATCGGGCTGCGGAATTAGCGAAAAAAAGAACAAAAAGAATGCAGAAGTCTATATGGCTTCTGCGTTCTGTTATATAAGACGTGAAAGAGCGTCCGTATGGGGAATCTCACCCACCGCTTCGCGGTCAAACCTGCTTGCAGGTATCCTCTCCAGCGGAGAGGGCTCTTTTTGTCGCCCTTTTTGATGATTGAACAAGACGGATGCGCTACATTAGCCCTCTCCGCTGGAGAGGGGGGACCGCAGCGTTGAATTTTGAGGCGATTAAGCCGAGAATATTCAACGCGATTGCGGTGGGTGAGATTCATTTAACGGTCGCTCCTTCACCAAAACGGATCGCAGATGCCACGCATTTGAAAAGCCACCACGCAAAAACGTGGTGGCTAAAATTATTTCTCCGCTAATTCCGCTGCCCTATACGGCAGCTTTTTTATTTCTCGGAATTACTCTTCAATAGTCAGAATCTGGAGATCAGCGTCAGCTTCCTCGAAGGTCAGCTCCTCTGCAATGTCGCACTCCTCATCAGCGCAAGCTGCCTTCTTCTTGGTCAGCTTAGCCTTGATGGTGTTGGCAATGTTCACGGTCTTCTCCTTGAGGTTGCTTGCTGCGTCTACGCTCTTATTCTTTACGCGAATAGCAGCTGCCTTGATCTGCTGTCTGTTCTGAACAGCAAAGATGATCGCTGCGGTCAAAGCAGCAGCGGTAACTGCACTGATAACGGCAGTCAGAACGATTGCACCGGTGTTGTTATTCTTATCCATGATGGTTCTCCTTTCAGCCCTGCAACAGGGGATTGTAAATTGTTATACAGTATATAATGTAGCACAAAAGACTGAAATGTGCAATGGCTTTTTCTGCAAATTCACAAAAAATTCATGAATGTTTCGCGCGCGAAATATTCTGCCGAAAGCTGTTGCAAAAAGGTGCAAAATGTGTTACAATAAAAGAAAAAGCAAGGATTTTCTATGAAATATTATCTTGCCCCCATGGAGGGGTTGACGGACAGCGTATACCGTACGCTGCATCAACGATATTTTGGCGGAATCGACCGCTATTATACACCCTTTTTTTCGCCCACGGAGGTGCATAAGCTGACAGTTCGCGAGGTGCGCGAGCTGGACCCCGCAAACAATCCGCCCACCACCGTGCCGCAGCTGCTGGGCAAAAATGCGGACGACTTTTTGTGGATGGCAGAGCAGATCGCCGCGCGCGGATACTCAGAGGTCAACCTCAATCTCGGCTGCCCCTCGGGCACGGTGACCGCCAAGAAAAAGGGTGCGGGCATGCTGGCAGACACCGATGCGCTGGATGCGTTTTTGGACAAGGTGTTTGCGCGCTGTCCCATTGATATTTCGATCAAAACGCGCATTGGCTATCAAGAAGCGGATGAGCTTCCCGCGCTGTTGGAAATTTATAATCAATATCCTGTGTGCGAGCTGACCGTGCATGCCCGTACGGGCAAGGAACTGTACCGCGGCGTGCCACATCTGGACGCGTACGAGTACGTGACCAAGAACACAGAGATCCCCTTGTGCTATAACGGGAACGTGTGCACGAAGGCGGACGCCGCGTACATAGCCGAGCGTTTTTCAAGTACCCGTGCGATCATGATCGGCAGGGGATTGCTTGCCAATCCTGCGCTGCTCTCGGATAAAAAGGTCACGCGCGCACTCATGCACGATTTCCATGAGGATCTGGTGGCGCACTATGCACGCGTGCTGGGCAGCGACCATGCTGTGAACGGGCGCATGAAGGAGATCTGGCTTTTGATGAGCGGCGTGTTTGACGCGGATAAAAAGTACGTCAAGCGCTTGCAGCAAAGCAAAACGCTGCCTGAGTTGCAGGGCGCGGTCATGGCGCTGATCTGTGAAGCACCTATCAAAAACCATTCAGAGTTTGATTTGCAAACATTGGGACTTTGAGCCATTATTAAGGAGGTACGCATGAAAAAGATTACGATCCTTGTATTAACCGTTCTGATCCTTGTAAGCCTTACGTTGACCGCGCTGGCAGCAGGCGGCACCAAGGTCAAAGCCTATGATCCTTCCAAGGACGGGCAAAAGTCGGCGCATCAGGTGCAGCCCGGCGAGGTGTACGGTGCGCACTTGCATCTGGGCGCGTCCTTTGAGGCGCTGGCATTCTGCTTGCCTACTTGGAGCACGAGCGATTCGGATGCAACGCTTGCGCTGTATGCTTGGAACGAGACCTTTTCCAAAACCGTAGAAGCTGCGCCGATTGCCGAGCAGCGCTTTGAAAACGTGCGCGATTGCCAGACCTATACGCTGGGCTTTGCCGAGCAGCCCGCAGGGGAGTATTTGTTTTGCATCAAGGACGTAGAGGGACAGGTCGGCACATGGGTATACCCCGCAACCGTCTCGAACGGCTACGTCATGCAGGACGGCATTGAGAGGACGGGAGACTTGGAGATCACGGTCACCTTCACCGTTGCGACCGATACGCCGTTTTTGAAGGCGACCTCTATGGAGGAGTCATTTACCGGACACGACACGCCCGATGAGTACGTATTTCCCGAGGATAGCCTGATTTATACCCATGAGGTCATGCCCGATACTTGGGTGTTTACCGATGGGCTGGGTCGCACCTCGCTGACCAATGCCGAGGTAGGGGATCTTAAGACCGACAAGACGTTGGCGATCTTTTACTGGACTTGGCACGTGGATCTTTCTTACAATGAGCCCTTTAATAATACCGCCTTTACCACCGAGCATCCCGAAGCCATCAACGATTATTACCATAAAGGCTGGCCGACCTCGGGCACGGCGTTTTTCTGGAACGAGCCGCTGTTTGGTTACTACCGTACCGATGACGAATGGGTACTGCGCAAGCATGCCGAAATGCTGACCAACGCAGGCATTGACGTCATCTTTACCGACAATACCAACGGCAATTTTACCTGGAAATCCAGCTACGTGCCGCTGTATAACACTTGGGCGCAGCTGCAGCAAAACGGAATGAACACGCCTAAGGTGTCCTTCATGCTGCCGTTTGGCGCAACGCAGGGCTCGCTGGAGCAGCTGGAATCGCTGTATCTGGACATCTATCGTTCGGACAAATACCAAAGCCTTTGGTACTATCTGGACGGCAAGCCCATGCTCATGGCGCACACCTCCAATCTCAAGACCAACTTGGGTCTGCACAAGGAGATCAGGGGATTTTTCACTTTCCGTGCAGGACAACCCAGCTACGTGGTCAAGAATCCGGATAAGCTGCAATGGGGCTGGCTTTCCACCTATCCGCAGGCAACGTATTTTGCCACCACCAAGGATAAAAAGCAAGGTGTTTGGGAGCAGATGACGGTGGGCGTTGCCATCAATCACTCCTACGTTACCGATTCTATGGTGGCAATGAACCATCCCGACGCGATGGGACGCTCGTACACCTCTGCGGGGTACCGCACCGAGGAGGATGCCAAGCTGTGGGGCTATCAGCTTGCAGAGCAGTTTGCGTATGCCATCGAGCAGGATCCCAAGGTTATTTTCGTGACCGGCTGGAACGAATGGACGGCGGGCAGAAACGAAAACTGGTCCAACACGCCTAACGGATTCCCCGATCAGTTTGATGATGAGCACAGCCGCGATATCGAGCCCAGCAAGGGTGACCTCAAGGACCACTACTATTACCAGCTGGTCAACGAATCCCGACGCTTCCAGGGCGCAAGACCCATTCCGACGCCCGGCGTTGCGCAGAGCATTGATCTTGCCGCAGGGGCAGAGCAGTGGGCAGGCGTGGAGCCCTACTATGCCGCGTATATCGGCAACACGGGCGACCGCGATTCCAAGGGCTACGGCTCTACTTACTATACCGAATTTTCGGGCAGAAACGATATCATTGGCGCGCGCGTGGCAAGAGACGACACGTACGTATACTTCTACGTAGAGTGCGCAGAGAATATCACGCCCTATACAGATCCGCTCTGGATGGTGCTGTACCTGGATACCGATCAGCAAAATCAGGGCTGGGAGACCTTTGAGTACGTGCTGGGCAAGACCGCTCCCACCGCGACGACGGCAACTCTGGAGAAATTTACGGGTAACGGCTATGAGACCGAGGTAGTCGGTCAGGTCGAGTACACCGTGGACGGCAAGTGCATGCAGGTGAAGGTCTCCAAGTCGTTGCTGGCACTGACCGGATACGATTTCACCATCAATTTTGCATGGACCGATAACGTGCACGACGCTGCCGATACCGGTACGCAGACCGCGGACGGTGCATGGGTATATTCCACCTTCTCGGGGGATATTCTGGACTTCTATACCTCGGGTGACGTCGCTCCCGGTATGCGCTTTAAGTACAGCTATGTCAGCACCGAGGAAAATGCAGGCGTGACGGTAGAGACTGAGACGCTCGAACCCGATACCGAGAGCGCGGACACGACGACCGCTCCTGAAGCTGAGTCTGAGCAGGAAACCGAGCCCGCTGTCAAAACGGGATGCAAGGCTACTGTATATGCAACCGTGCCGGCATTGCTGTCCGCAGTCGCACTTTGCATGATTTGCGTGAAGAGAAAGAGAGACTGACGCATGTTAAAAGCATTGATTTTTGATTTGGATGGCACGCTGGCGCACACGCTGCCCGCCATTGCCGAGGGTATGAATCTGGCGCTTGCGGAGCTGGGCTATCCCGCGATCGGCGAGGCGCAGGTATATGAGTTTATCAACATGGGCGCGCGCGATTACGCAAAATATGCGTTGCCCCCGGAGTACCGCGAGGACGATGCGCGCGTTGACGCGCTGTACGCTGCGTACAACCGTCATTACGCACAGGTTTATATGCATACCGATACCACCTACGACGGCATCTCCGAGCTGATCGATTACCTGAAAGGGAAGTACCCCATAGCGGTCAACTCCAACAAGCAGGATGAATTTGTCAAGGCGCTGGTGGCGCAGCTGTTCTCGGAAGGAACGTTTCTTGCCGCCGAGGGATTTCGTACCGATCGCGCACCCAAGCCCGACCCTGCCGTGCCGTTGATGCTGGCAGCCAAAATGGGGGCGCAGCCGCACGAATGCGCGTACATCGGAGACAGCGACGTAGACGTGAAAACCGCACTCAATGCAGGCATGCACGCCATTGACGTATGCTGGGGTTACCGCCCTGCCGAGGTGCTGTACGCACGCGGCGCCGAGGTGGTGGCATCCTCGCCCGCGCAGCTTTTGGAGATCATAGAAAATTTTGCACAAGAATAAGAAAATTTCCGCACGCCGACAGTCCTGTTTTTTGGGGCTGTCGGCGTGTTTTACGGTGTTTGTATATATAATAGTGATGTATGTTAAAATAATTTACGGAAACCGATGAAAAAAATTTGTCGATTTCACCAAAAGTGAAAAAAAGGCAGATAATATTAAAATAAAGTGTAGACTTTTGTCAAGGAATGTGGTATGATATTGTAGTATGGGTATGTGTGGCCTTCTACCGTTTTTACATACCGGAATCTGAAAAAAAGGAGCGCGAGTATGATATACGATCTGCAAAAGGCAAGCCTTTGGAAAAGGGCATCTGCGTTTCTTTTCGACGTTGTGATCATGATGGTCGTCGTGGTGGGAATCGCCGCGCTGCTCTCAACGGTTCTGCATTACGATACGCACATTGGCGTGATTGAAGCGCGGCAAGCCGCACTCATTGCGCAGGCGGAATCGGAATACGAGCAAAAGCACGGTGAGAGCTGCAAGCTGGATCTGACGCTTGCCTATGACGATATGTCCGAAGGGCAAAAGGAGATTTATCACCGAATGGACGAGCTGCTCAGCGAGGATCAGTATGCCCAGACGGCATTGTTCCTTTTGTTGAATTATTCGCTGGTGATCTGCCTTGTCAGCACCTTTGTGGCGTACGCACTGTTGGAGTTTGCTGTGCCCATGCTGCTGTTCAAAAACGGACAGACGCTTGGCAAAAAGCTGTTTGGACTGGGCGTCATCCGCACCAATGCGGTCAAGGCTTCGCCCTTTGTCCTGTTTGTGCGTATGCTGTTCGGCAAATATACCATTGAGACCGTGTTGCCCTTGTTTGTGCTGATTATGATGTTCTTTGGGCTGGTTGGCATTGTGGGGCCTGTTGTGATCCTCGGTCTTGTCGTGCTGGAGGTCGTGGCGGTATGCGCAACGCGCACCAACTCTGCCGTGCACGATCTGATCTCGGATACCGTGGTGGTGGATCTGTCCACGCAGATGGTCTTTGAGAGCGAGCAGGCACTGCTGGATTATAAAAAGAAGCTGCACGAGGAAAACGTAGCAAATTCCCCTTATTAAGTTGATACTAAAAAAAGTATATAAAAACATGGAGGTTAGATGACATGAAAGTCGAATTACGAAATCTAACGAAAATCTTCCCCAGCCGCAATAAAAAGGCGGGCGGTGAGGTCATCGCGGTCAACGATTTTACCTTTACCATCCCGGACGGTAAGCTGGTTGGTTTGCTTGGTCCTTCCGGTTGCGGTAAGAGTACCACGCTGTACATGATCAGTGGTCTGCAAAAGCCCTCCGGCGGTCAGATTTTCTTTGGAGACGAGGATGTGACTAAGCTTTCTCCCGAAAACCGCGGCGTTGGTCTGGTGTTCCAGAACTACGCACTATACCCCCACATGACGGTGAAGCAGAACATTATGTTCCCCCTGCAGAACCTCAAGGGCAAGGACAAGATGACCAAGGAAGCCATGCTGGAGCGTGCATACCAGGCAGCTAAGCTGGTGCAGATCGAGGATCTGATGGATCGTAAGCCCAGCGAAATGTCGGGCGGTCAGCAGCAGAGAGTTGCCATTGCAAGAGCACTGGTCAAGATGCCTCGCGTACTGCTTTTGGACGAGCCGCTTTCCAACCTGGATGCAAGACTGCGTCTGCAGACCAGAGAAGAGATCCGCCGCATCCAGAAGGAGACCGGCATTACCACCGTATTCGTAACGCACGACCAGGAAGAGGCAATGTCCATTTCCGATATGATCGTTGTTATGAAGCTTGGTGTGGTACAGCAGATCGGTGCACCTCAGGAGGTGTACGATAACCCCGCTAACCTGTTCGTTGCAAAGTTTTTGGGTACTCCTCCCATCAACGTATTCAAGGGCAGAGTAGAGAACGGCAAGCTGTTCATGGGTGAGAACGCTGTGCTGGATGTGCCCGGCGTAGATAACCGTGAGGTCATCGTGGGCATTCGTCCCGAGGGCTTTATCCCCGAGGAGAACGGTCCTATGGTATGTGATCTCAAGAACGTTGAGGTCATGGGCAGAGACATGAGCGTGGTTTGTGAGCATTCCTCCTCTGTAAATCCTCTGGTTCGTGCCATCATTAACTCTGACTATAAGGTAGACCTTTCCAAGGCATCCGTTGCCTACTCGCTCAAGCCTCATAAGGTGTTTATTTTCGACGCCGAGACCGAGAACAGAATTTATTTCTGAGGAGGGCATCATGGTTGACAGTAAACAACAATGGAAAGCGTGGCTCTATCTGCTTCCCGCGATCATTCTGTTGCTGATCTTCACTGCATGGCCGATCGTCAATACCTTGCGCATGGCGTTTACAGTGTATTGGGATCCGGATCTGCCGGTGGAATTTGAAATTCAGGAAGAGATCGTTACCATTATCGATGAAAATGGGGACAAGGTAGACGTCGTTCACAAAAAAGAAGTGCCTGTCAAGTGGGGCGGTTATTCGACCTACAAGATTTCGGAAAGCCTGACGGGTGAGATCGATTATGAATTCGGTCTGGCAAACTTCAAGGCGGTTATCAATTACGACGGTTTCTGGTTGATCATGCAAAACACGGTGCTGCTTTGCGTGCTGACCGTACCGCTCTCAACCTTCCTTGCGCTGCTGATCGCGGTATGTCTGAATGCGATCAAGCCCCTGCGCAGACTGCTGCAGACTATCTTCTTCTTGCCGTACGTGACCAACTCGATCGCAATCGGTATGGTATTTGCAGCAATGTTTAATATCGTTGGTGTCAACACCACCGATATCGCCGCCAGCACCTCGGTCGGTATCATCAATACCGTAATCGGCTGGTTCGGTATGGACCCCATCAACTGGATCAACCAGGGCTCGACCTACTGGGCGAACATGGCTGTCATGATCGTTTATATCGTATGGAACGCACTGCCTTTCAAGATCCTGATCCTGCTGGGCGGCTTGCAGAGCGTCAACAAGCAGTATTACGATGCTGCTAAGGTTGACTCGACTCCCAAGTGGAGAGTATTTACCCGTATTACCGTTCCGCTGCTCTCTCCCATGATCGCATACGTGGTCATTACCGGATTTATCGGCGGATTTAAGGAGTACACCAGCATCGTCGGTATCTTCGGCGAAGGCATGCAGCCTCCCGGAGCATCGGTTGGTACGCCCAGATTGCAGACCATGGTTGGTTATATTTACGACAACCTGGG
Organism: Eubacteriales bacterium; assembly: GCA_045650025.1. GTDB lineage: Bacteria > Bacillota > Clostridia > Oscillospirales > CAG-272 > SVQP01. The sequence goes on along the minus strand of JAZRQR010000157.1, from coordinate 49,346 downwards.
TAACGCAGAGGGTATTGCTTCCGCAGCCGCGCTCTTGCTGTTCCTGCTCATCTTTGCTGTAACGCTTGTTAACCTCGCGGTCAGCAAGAAGAAGACACATTATTAAGTAAGGAGGTACTATCATGGCAAATCAATTCAAGGTATTGTCCGAAAAGGACCTCCAAAAGGTAACTGGCAGACAAAAGGTCGTTAAGATCATCTCGCAGTTTTTCCTGTATCTGTTTTTGGTGATCATGGCGATCATCGTAATCTTCCCGTTCTACTGGATGATCATTTCCTCGCTCAAGTCGCTGGCAGAGTACAAGCTCTCCGTGCCCACGCTGTTCCCCAAGCAGATCATCTGGAGCAACTATCTGCAGGCATTTACCAAGGCAGAGCTGCTCAAGCTGTTCAAGAACACCGTAATCGTCGGTGTTGTGTCCACGCTTTTGTCGCTGGTGATCACCATTATCACGGCATTTGCGTTTGCACGTCTGGAGTTCAAGGGCAAGAACGCGCTGTTTGCTGCGCTGCTTGGCACCATGATGATCCCCGGTGAGCTGTTTACCATTACCAACTATATCACGGTTGACAAATTTGACTGGGTAAACAACGATCACTGGCTGGCAGGTTATTCGGTACTGATCGTTCCGTTCTTGGTCAGTATCTTCTATATCTACCTGCTCAGACAGAACTTCATGCAGATCCCCAATGAGCTTTACCTGGCAGCTAAGGTAGACGGTACCAGCGATTTCAAGTACCTGTGCAAGGTGATGATCCCGCTGTCCCTGCCTACGCTGATCTCCATCACCATTCTGAAAATGATGGGTGCTTGGAACTCCTACGTCTGGCCCAGACTGGTTGCACACAGAGATTTCTGGCTGATCACCAACGGCTTGCGCTCCGCGTTTACGGATGCAGGCTCGGGTGAGGCGGATATCCCCGTGCAGATGGCTGCGGTTACCGTTGTTTCGATCCCTCTGTTCTTGGTATTTATCTTCCTCCGTAAGTATATTATGAAGGGCGTATCCAAGAGCGGCATCAAGGGTTAATGACCGATTTATTGACCAGTAAAGTCTATAAATAAAATAAAAATAACACAAATAACGAAAGGAAACAAACCATGAAAAGAATTCTTGCGTTTGCTCTGATGTTGACTCTGTGTCTTGGCATGTTCGCACTTGTAAGCTGCGACAACCGTCACGAGTCCACTACCGAGCGTCCCACTGACACCGAAGCGGCTGAGACTCAGCCTGAAGGCGAAAGCGGCTCCGCAGATAACGGCAACACCCAGGCAAAGCCCCTGGAGTATGACGTTATTGCATACGACGGCAGCGAAGTTACCATCACCTTCTCCCACACCATGAATGCAACCTACCAGGGCATTTTGGATCAGTACATTGCAAAGTTCAACGAAATGTACCCCAACATCCACGTAGAGCATGCACAGGTTGGCGGTTACGACGAGGTTCGCGACCAGATCAAGACCGAGCTGACCGCAGGCAACCAGCCTAACATCGCATACTGCTATCCCGACCACGTTGCTCTGTACAACGTAGCAAAGGCAGTAGTACCGCTCAACAGCTTCATCAACAGCACCATCGAGATCACCGATGCAAAGGGCAACACCACTGTTCTGGGTCTGACCGCAGAGCAGATCGCTGACTTCATCCCCGGCTTCTACGCAGAGGGTGCAGTATTTGACAACGCAGGCACCATGTACACCCTGCCTATGTCCAAGTCCACAGAGGTTCTGTACTACAACAAGACCTTCTTCGAGCAGCACAACCTGCAGGTTCCTACCACCTGGAAGGAAATGGAGGCTCTTTGCCAGAAGATCCTTGAGATCGATCCCGATTGCATTCCCCTTGGTTACGACTCCGAGGCTAACTGGTTCATCACCATGACCGAGCAGTACGGCTCTCCCTACACCTCCACTGAGAGAGGTAACAACTACCAGTTCGACCATCCCCAGAACAAGGTATTCGTTAAGATGTTCAGAGGCTGGTACGAGAAGGGCTACCTGACCACCCAGGAGCTGTACGGCGGTTACACCTCGGGCTTGTTCACCGAGCTGACCGATAAGAACAGCTATATGTCCATCGGTTCCACCGGTGGTTCCATCCACCAGCGTCCCGAGGCTACCGATACCGGTTATGCGTTTGAGGTAGGCATCGCTCCCATTCCTCAGGTCAATGCAGAGAACCCCAAGGCTATCTCCCAGGGTCCCTCTCTGTGCATCTTTGAGTCCGACAACAAGCAGGAAGTCATCGCTTCCTGGCTGTTCGTTGAGTTCCTGACCACCAACCCCGAGTTCCAGGCAGCATTCTCCATGATCTCCGGTTACATGCCCGTTATCAAGAGCGTTGACCAGATCCCCGCATACAAGAACTTCCTTGACAATGCAGACGGCGGCGACAACATCCAGGCTCTGGCTGTTAAGGTTGGTAGAGATATGTCCAACGCTTACTTCGTATCTCCCGCATTCAACGGCTCTTCCGTTGCACGTGACAAGGTTGGCGAGCTGATGCAGTACTGCTTCACCACTCCCGCAACCGATGTAGACGCTATGCTGGACGAGGCGTTTGCAAAGGCAGTTACCGAGTGTAAGAACGCTCAGTAATCCTTCCCAAAGATCCATTATTACAAAATCATAACAAGCAGAGAAAACGATGAAGAATTTTGCTAAATTATTGATCGTTCTGCTCGCTTTTGGCATGATCGCAGGCTGCTTTGCAGCCTGCGATACCGAGGGCGGCACGACCGAGGAGACCACGGCTGCGGACAGCACCGAGACGACCCTCGAAACTACCGACCCCTCCGAAACGACCCAAGCTCCCGAGCCCGAGTTTGTAGACTTTGCTTCTCAGCTCAAGTTTGATCCCAACTCCGGCAGACTTAACGTAGAAGTCACGGTTCACGCGTTCATTGACGGTGATACCACCCACTTCAACGTACCCGCAGGCATTGTGCCCGGTGATATTCTCAAGGCAAGATACCTTGGTATCAACACCCCCGAATCCACCGGCATCATCGAGCCTTGGGGCAAAAAGGCTTCCAACTATACTAAGGAAACCCTTTCCAAGGCAACCTCTATTTACATTGAATCCGATAACGCAAGCTGGAATGCCGATTCCACCGGCGGCAGATACCTGGTTTGGGTATGGTACAAGACGGCAGAAATGACCGAGTACCGCAACCTCAACCTGGAGATTTTGCAGCAGGGTCTTGCGTTTGGCTCGAATGCAGCCGACAATGCGTACTCCGATTACACCATGGGTGCGCTCAACCAGGCAAAGCAGTTCAAGCTTTACGTGTTCTCCAAGGATAAGGACCCCGAGTTCTATTACGGCGGTGCACAGAACGTAACCTTAAAGGAGCTCAAGCTCAACTATGAGCCTTACAAGGATCAGTTGGTTCGTTTTGAGGCAGTGGTCGTTAAGAGAAGCGGTGCAACCGTTTACCTGGAGGAGTACGATGCAGAGACCGATATGTACTACGGTATGCAGGTATTCTGCGGCTACAACACCCCCGGCAACGTCATGCAAGCACTGAGCATTGGCAACCGCGTGATGATGGTGGGTACGCTGCAGTATTACGAGCTGGGCGGCACCTGGCAGATTTCCAATATCAAGTACAGCGTGGATATGATGGACCCCAACGGAGCACTCTCCAAGGACGGTATCCATAAGCTCGAGGAAGGCTACAGCGCAAGCTACAGTGAAGTAGCAGCTTCGGACATCGTCAGCGGTAAGCTGACGCTGGATGTCATTACGCAGGATGCAGATGGCAACGAGATCAGCACTCCCACCGAGTTCAAGTACGGCGAGCTGGCACACTACAGCACCGTAACGGTCAAGGATCTGACCGTACAAAGCGTGTACACCACCACCTCCGAGACCAGCGACGATAAGGGTGCCATGTCTCTGACCTGTACGGCAGAGGACGGTACCACCATCGTCATCAGAACCGAGGTGCTGCTGGACGCACAGGGTAATATCGTTACCCAGGACATTTTCCCCGCAGGCACCAAGATCACGGTAAGAGGCATCGTGGATTCCTACGACGGTCAGTACCAGGTCAGAGTGTTTGCAATCGATGATATCATCATCGGCTAATGGCAGTATCCACAATTTTTTTTGATAAAAATAAGGAGCTAATATGAAAAAGATTTTAATGCTTTTGCTCGCAGCAGCTCTTGTTTGCTCTCTGGCTCTGTTCGTTGCTTGTGACAACGGCGAGCAGCAGGGAACTGATGACACTACCGCTGCTGAAGAGACGACCGAGACTCCCGAGTCTTCTGAGGAAGTCACCACCGAGGAGCCCGGCGCTCAAGAGCCCACTGACCTTGAGAACGCAGCTGAGTACGTTCGTCAGCTGTACAAGGACACCACCGTTACCGCTGCTGACTACACCCTGATTTCCAGCGTGAAGGTTGGCGGCGTAAGCTACGCTGTTACCTGGGCTGTTAACACCGATAAGATCACTCTTACCGTTGCCGAGGACGGCACCGTTACCGTTGACGTTCCCGACGAGTCCTTCGAGGACATTGCTTACGTGCTGACTGCAACCGTTGCTGATGCAGAAGGCAACACCGTTACCAAGGAATTCAACCGCACTGTTCCCAAGTTCAAGGTTACTACTTGGGAAGAGTACCAGGCTGCTAAGGAAGGCGACAACCTGATCATTCAGGGTATCGTTGTTGCTATCAACTCCAAGGCTGCAGGCAACACCAGAAACCACCTGTTCCTCTTGGATGAGAGCGGCTTTGGCGGCTACTACTCCTACCAGATGGACGTTGACCCCGTTGCTGATCTCGGCATCGAGCTCGGTATGACCGTTCGCGTTTCCGGTCCTGCTGCTCCTTACAGCGGCATGATGGAGATCAAGGGCGGTATTCCCACTGTTGTAAACACTGAAAAGAAGGACTTCGCTCCCGTTGACATTACCGATAAGTGGGTTGAAGGCACCAACTTCAATGAGCTTGTTGGTATGCCTGTAACCGTTAAGGGCGTTACCATTGGCGGTCAGGAGCTTGCAACTGCAACCAGCCAGTACCTGTTCTTCGAGCTGAATGGCGTTCAGGGCTACGTAAGAACCTACGTAACCGATTTCCCCACTACCCTGAAGGCTGACGACAAGGCAACCATCGATGCAGCACACGCTGAAAAGTACGGCTACACCGCTGACGTTACCGGTATTCTGATCACCTACAGCGGCGCACCCTACATCATTCCCACTTCCGTAGATTGCTTCTACAACTACGCACTTCCCGAAAGATCCGATGCTGAAAAGGTTACCCTGGAAAAGGATAGCCTGACCTTCGAGAGCACCTTCACCGAGGGCGCTGAGATCGATCTGCCCGTAGCAGGCACAACCTATCCCGAAGTTTCCATCACTTGGGCTTCCGACAGCGAGTTTGCTAAGATTGCAGACGGCAAGCTGACTCTGACCATGCCTGCAGAGACCACCACCATCAAGCTGACTGCAACCGTTACTCTGGGTGATGCTACCGAGACCGTCGAGTTTGAGGTTATGCTGGTTGCTACCAACTTTACCGTTGAGCCCGTAACCACTCCCGAGGCTGAAGTTGCATACAAGCTCTATATGTACCAGGGCACCAACGGCTACGGCGTATTCGTATCCGGCGGTGTAACCGGTGACAGATACCTGATCACCTCCAAGGCTGCTGCAGAGGCGATCGACGTTTATGCTGAGGCAAACGGCGATGGCTACTCCTTCTACACCATGGTAGACGGCGCTAAGAAGTACATCAACATCACCAAGAACGACGGTGGCAAGATCGCCGTATTCTATCAGGATACCGCACTTTCCGTTTACGTTTACAACGCTGATATCAACGCATGGGTAACCAACGTTGAGGGCGAGGAGAGCCAGTACTACCTGGGCACTTACAGCAACTTCGATACCGTCAGCGGTTCCAAGACCAGCTACATCAGCGCTGAGAACACCGGTGTCAGCCAGTTCCCCCTGCAGCTCGTTGTAGTTTCCGAGGGCAAGCCCGATTACCCCACCATTGAGGAGATCAAGGCAAGCGAGAACGGCAAGTACGAGACTGTTGGTACTGTTGTTGGTATCACCGGCAGAAGCCTGCTGATCTCCGATAAGACCGGCATGATGCTGATCTACCTTGGCTCCGCTCCTTCGTGCAACGTTGGTGACGTGGTGAAGGTTTCCGGTACCACCTCCGTTTACGGCGGTGCAAAGCAGTTCGGTCAGGGCACCGAGGTTACCGTTCTGGAGAACGGCACCGTCGAGACTCCCACCGCTGTAGAGCTGAGTGCAGCTGAGCTGGATGCTTACGCAACCGCTTCCGATATTGCTCCCATCTACGTAAAGGTGACCGGTACGCTTGCTGTTTCCGGCAACTACTACAACTTCACCATGGATGGCTGCACCATCGTAGGCAGCTTCTCTTATCCCGCAGGCGCGATCAAGGAAGCACTTGACGCACAGGCAGGTAACACCTTCTCCGTTGAGGGTTACATCATCGGCACTGCAAGCAGCGGCAAGTATCTGACCATTCTGGTAACTGATATCCTCGCTTAATTTCAGGCCGATTACAAAACAACATAAAAAAGGCGTTGCACCTCGGTGCAACGCCTTTTCTTTATTGTTTATTGATTGAGATATCCTGCAAGCTTTTTATAGAGTGCGAGATTGGTGCGGTCGGTCTGCATGGGAGTGATGGAAACGTAGCCGTTCATGACGCAGTCGGTGTCCAGATCGAGGTTCTTGGTGTTCTCAAAAATGAACTGCCCAACCTGCGTGTAGGTGCCGTTGCCCATGTCCACCCATTCGTCCGAGTATTTCGCCTTGCCCTGGTGGGTGATGCGAATGCCTTGCGGATTCTCGGGGATGTTGACGTTGTATACGTCGTTTTGCGCGAACAGCTTGTTGCGCTCAATGAACTTGTACACGTAGTCCAGCTGCTCCAAAGCGCCGGGCAGGGTAGAAGGGGAGGTGGAGAGGGCAAGACCGCTCACGCCCTGTGCTGCTGCCTCGTAGACCGCGCCCACCGTGCCGGAGTACACGATGTCCTGACCGATGTTGTAGCCGCGGTTGATGCCCGAAATCACCAGATCGTACTGCTTTGCCAGCCCAATGATGCCAAAGCGCACGCAATCGGCAGGGGTGGAATCCACAGAGTATGCCTCAACGCCCTCGATCAGATCGTATTTGCTGACCGCAATGGGGTGGAAAATATCAATGCCCTGGCTTTTGCCGCTCTGTTCGTGCAGAGGTGCGCAAACTGTGACCTCACCGTACTTGCAAGCCCACTTGACCAGTCCCAAAAGTCCCTCGGCTTTGATGCCGTCGTCGTTGGTAATCAAAATTCTCATAACCAGCCCTCGTTTTCCGCCTTGTACTTGGCAAGTGCCGCGTCAGCTTCCTTGATCAGCTTGTTTGCCTCGCGTCTGGACTTCACGGTAGCGCCGCTTGCGCATGCGTGACCGCCGCCGTTATAGCGCTCGGCGATCTGATTGACCGTTGCAAAGCGGGAGCGCAGACGCACGCGGATCTCGGTCTCGTGCTCGATAAAGATCAGCCAGATCAAAGAGCCCTTGATCGAATCCATCAGCGAAACGGCAGCGGCTGCCTGCTCGTGCGAAAGTCCGTATTTTTCCATGGTGGCGCGGCTGACGTACAGATACGCCACGCCCGCGGGGGTCATTTTCATGTTCTTGTAGACAAAGGACTTGAACTTAAAGCTTTCCGGATCCTGCATGTACAGATTGGCAAACAGCACGTCGGTGTCTACGCCCAGATCCAGCAGCATGCCCGCTATGCGCATGGTGTCACCCGAGGTGCTGTTGTAACGGAAGCGACCCGAGTCGGTCACAATGCCGGTGTACAGGTAGGTTGCAGCCTCGCGGTCGATCTTGAGCTTGTCCTTGTTTGCAAGGTAGAATTTTGCCACCATTTCGCAGCAAGAGGAGGCGTCCTCCTCCACCCAGGCAAGGTCGCCGTAGGGACAGATGTTGATGTGGTGGTCAATCTTGATCAGCTCCTTGCAAAGTGCGTACTTCTTATTGGAAATACGCGCGTCTGTGCCGGTGTCAAGCACGATACCCAAAGCGCCCTCGTACACCTCGTCGGCAACGGGCTGATCCTCGGGCCCCAGGAACTCTAAGTAATCGGCATGCTCATCGTCGATCAGATATACCTGCTTTTCGGGCCAGGTCAGGGTCAGAATCGCCTTAAGGCCCTTGGTTGCGCCCACGCAGTCGCCGTCGTTGCGCACGTGGCGGAACAGCATGATGCGGTCGTATTGTGCGATCTTATCGTAAATCTGCTGTAAAATTTCCATTAGTTTTGTCCTCCTCTCGCAATGGCGTCAAGGTCTGCCAGCATCTGCATTGCTTCTGCGTGATCCTTCACCGTCGCGCCGCTTGCCTTGATGTGACCGCCGCCGCCGTACTTGACTGCTACAGCGTTGATGTTGTACTTGGAAGAGCGCAGCTCGCAAAGCACGCCGTCATCGGTCTCGGTAAAGTTGACCCAAATATCCACGCCGCGAATCTCGCCCATGGTGTTGACCATGCCGCGCGATACGGTAAAGGTGTCCGCGCCGGTCTGGGCAAGCTCCTCTTTGGTGGTGTAAATGTAACCCACCTTGTGCTCGGTAAACTGAATTTTCAGCACAAAGGAGGCGCGCAGGCGGATGAAAGAGAAGTCATCTGCGTACAGATTGCGGTAAATATCGTTGGTATCAAAGGGGTGCGACTTCAAGAACGAAGCCAGACGGAAGGTGTTGGCGGAGGTGGAGTCGTAGCGGAAACGACCCGAGTCGGTGATCATACCCGTGTAAAGCGATTTTGCAGCCAAGGGGGAAAGGGTAAGTCCGCTCTCCATGGCGAATTCGGTGATCAGACCGCAGCAGCTCTCGTAGGAGTTGTCGGTCACCTCAATATCTGCAATGGTTTCGCAGAACAGGTGGTGGTCAATGCGTGCAGAGACGTGCGCGGTGGTGTAGCGCGTGTCGCTGATCAACGCCTTTGCAGAGGTATCCAGCACAATGGCAAGGGCATCGCGGTAGTCCTCGTCTGCCACCTCGTCCATCACGCTGTCCTCCATAAAGCCGTAACGCTTGGCAGGGTCACCCACCATCAGCACGCGCTTTCCCTCGAAGTTTTCCTTGATGATGTGCTTAAGCCCGATCTGGCTGCCCATTGCATCGCCGTCGGGGTTGGTGTGACGGTGAAGGATAATGGTGTCGTGGCAGCGGATCTGCTCCAAAATCTTTTCAAACATATATAACTCCTTAAATTTTATTCAAAATAACCGGGGGATTCCGCGCGCGGCATGCCGGCGGGGAATCATTTGTATCTATGTCATATGTTGAAACACGCTCAACACATCATTATACTACAAACCGGCACAAATTGCAAACCTTTTTTCAAAAGAAATTGTCGGAAACGAAATTCTTGTAGCATCGCACAAAACGCCAAGGGAGAATTTGTGAAAAAAGATGTTTGTGCGAGCGCGAATTGGGGGCGAGGCGGGAGCAAACCCACGCACTACGGATGTATGGATGCTTCTTGACTTGCCCCAAAAACCGTGTTATAATAATTCCAACAAAATTTTTCGATCCACCCAACCTTTTGCCAAAATCCGGAGTCTTATAGTCGAAGAGAACCCCCAAAAAACAGACGGCGAGAAAGGAAACGCACATGAACAAGCACAACGAGAAAAACGACGAGAGCTTGGTGCAAATGACGCTGCTTGGCGATTCCAAAGCATTTGACGCGCTGGTGCTGCGGCACGAGCGTGCGGTCAAGGGCACGGCATATAAGGTGACGGGCAACACGTTCTCTGCAGAGGATGCGTCGCAGGATGCCTTTGTGTCGGCGTGGATGAACCTGGCATCTCTCAAGGAGCCGGGCAAATTCGGCTCTTGGGTATGCGCCATCGCCAAGAATCGCGCCCGTAGCCTTGTTACACACTACAGAAGCGTGACGGCGGATATCAGCCTGCACCTTTTGGAGACCATGGACTTGGGTGGCGAGGATGAGAGCGGGCTTGACGAGCTGACAGGCGTTGTCGGCGTTGCAGAGGCAATGCGTGACGAGCAGCTGCACTTATACGTGGATGCATTGAGCGACAAGATCCGCGAGGCGATCGAGCTGCATTACTTCGGTGGGCTGTCTGTTGCCGAGATCGCCGCAAAGCTTTCCGTACCGGTCGGAACGGTCAAGTGGCGTCTGAGCGAGGGGAGACGACAACTGAGAAAGGAATACGGTATGATCGAAAAGGAATACGACGAAAACAAGACTTTGGTACAGCGCGTGCGCGAGCAGGTGGAGCACCTCAAGCTGTGGCGTATCAAGAATGACAAAACAGGCTTTGAGCCCGAGTACCGTGCTGTGCTGTCCTCGGTTGAGGGCTTGGATGACTCGGCAGATAAGCAATACATGCTTGCTGACGTACTTTTGTTGGGCTACTGGTGGCTGCCCGGGCAGGCAAACGATGAGGTGCTGGCAAAAATCAAGGCAGCAGCCATTGCAAGCCGTAATGAGTCGGTGATGCAGGCGGTTGTTCCCAAAGAATACCAAAAATATAAGGGCGAGGAACGCCTTGCCTTCATGCGCGAGGAGCAGATCCCCGAGCTTGAGCGGCACGGCTTTGTCAAGGCCGTGGGCTATACGTGGTTCTGGTACGGCTGCTACAGCATGGATGAAAACCACACGGAGCAGGGTATGGATGCCTTCCGCAAGGTGTTGGAGCTTCTGACTCCCGAGGATGTGTACTATGCAAATGCCTTGTCTTCTCTTTGGACAGAACAGAAAAAGGCAGCCGCGCCCAAGATCGAGGCGTTTGACCGCGACGGTATGGCGTACGGCACGCGCGGTGAGGTCTATCAGTACGTTGGCAAAAAGCTTTACTTCTGGGAGCAGCCCGGATATACTCGCGGCGGCACGGCAGAACTCAATGATTCGCTGTTCTGGAATACCTCTCTCTGCGACGGACTGCTTTACGATCCTGATCTGTTCCCGGGGCAAAGCGTCAAGTCGTCCGATGGCAGCATGACGCTGACATGCCTTGAAAATGATGCAACCGTTACGGTGGCGGCAGGTACGTTCGCACATTGTACGGTATATGAAATGACAGGAAATCTTTCCTATGTTACCTATACCAAAACTGCATTTGCTCCGGGTGTGGGATTGATCGCGCAGACCAACACGAGGTATTCCGATACCCACAGCTGGGAGCTGAGCTCTTACAAAATTTGCGGTGGAGAGTGGATGGTTCCTTTTGCTCCCGGAAATCGCTGGGAATATGTTAGTGTAGATCAGGATTCCCCCTATGTTTTTGCAGCGGAAAACTATTTTGAGGTCACAAGCTACAAAAATGGCAGAGCGGTGGTCAGCAACGGCTACTTTGCACAGGTCACGGGCTATAAAGATACTTGGCAGGGCCATATTCTCAATGCGCGCCACAATTATATCTATCCCAAGGATGGCAAATGGCTGTTGCGTGACGTCAGCGGCATCATGAAGCGCGCGGCAGAGCTGGCAGAGACCAAGCGTCAGAAGGTGCACACGGCGATTGCAACTGAGGTCATGCAGCGCATCTGGGATACCGATCCGGACGCCAACCCCGACTTCACCGAATTTGGCAGATGGAATTTCTTCTCCCCTTATGTACTACTTTACAACGGCAAGGGATATACGTGGGAGGGGAACTGGCGTTATTCGTTCGAAGGCAAGGACATGGCAAAATGCGGAGATTATGAATTTTGTGTGCTGCATAATTTCCTGTACGATATTTTGGCTGAAGCTACAGGGTATCTCTGGAGCGATGCTTGGGTACCCGGCTATCACTTAGAAACCAAGCAGGTTGAATGTGGAAGGCAGAAGGTTGACTTGACGCTGGACGTGCTTGATGATTGCACGGTCACGGTTGAGGCTGGCACGTTCGAGGGCTGCAGACATATCGCGTTTGATCTGCGTGGACTTGAGGGCACCGGCTGGGGCTATCGAGGCGGCAAGAAGGAATACTGGTTTGCACCCGGTGTGGGCATTGTCAAGATGACCGCGCTGTACAAGGGCGACACCTTGCAGGACGTTTGGGAGCTGACCGAATACCACGGCACGGGCGAAGGATTTTTCCCCGCAGAGGACGGCATGTTCCGCCGCTATGAGTCCAAATTCTCGGGCAACGGCGTGCATGCATCCGTGGAATACACCTACGACCTGGAAGGCGACGAAATGGTCATCTTCCGCAATGCGCTGGGCAATCAGGACAGAGCGTGCTGGGAGGCAGGGCCCATCTCGGCCCCCGAGGAGCAATGGTATAAGAAAAGTGAATGATAATTAAGAAAGGGGCTGAAAAGCCCCTTTCGGTTATGTCATGCAAAGGCATGAACCGGATTCGACGGTTTGCACGTCGTATGTGAAGACAGGAAGGAAAAAGCCGCTTTGTTAAGCGGCTTTTTCATAATTTCATATTTTATTTACTCCAATTTCCGTCCTTGATATATTCGGCAATCAGGTCACGCGCGAACGTGGTCTGGTCATACGTATCAATTACGGTCAGGCGGTTGGCGGCGTAGGAGGAGCAATAGGTGTCTGTGATGATGTAATAGGTGGCGTTACGGTCAATCGAGCTTTTGATATCGGTACCGTAGTCACTCAGCGAAATGTAGTAGCGGTCGTTGGTGGTGTTGATAAAGCGGTTTAAGAGATCCGAGCCCTTGATTGAGCACAGCACGATCTGGTTGTCGAAGGGGAGCAGCATTTGCAGATCGGCGTAATACACGTCGCCCTTTTCAAGATCGTAGGGGGAACGCGCCGAGAGGAATCCGCCGCCCAGCACCAGGTCGTATTGCTCACCCCAGCGCTCCTCGCCGTATGCAAGGTACAGATCCGCAACCTTTTGCAGAATCTGATCGGAGTAGCGCTTCTTTGCGTTGTAGCCAAGGTTTTGGTTGCCGATCTCCAGGTCGTCCGCGTATTTTTGGTTGAGCTCTTCCACAATGGGGTCATCGGCAAGGCTTGCATAGCGCGAGGTAGGCAGGTATTCCGCGGTCACGACTACAACGCTGCCGGTCACGTAATTGACCTTTGCCATGGCGTGGGTAATGCCGTCGTTATCGCCGCCGCCCTGCAGGTGGTAAATGCCCCGGGAGTCCTTCTTGACGTAATTTTGGTGGCTGTGACCCTCAAAAACCACGTCTACGTAGCCGTCGGAGAGGGAATAGTCATATTCACCGCCGCCGTCATGAATGACGTATACGATGAGATCTGCCCCCTGCGCACGCAGGGAATCGGACTCAGATTTGACCAGCTTGGTCAGTGCATCGTCCAGCACGAAATAGTAGTCCTGCACCTTGTCCGCCGAGATCGAGGAATAGTTGTTGCCAATGGCACCGATGATGCCGATCTGCACCTCGCCCTTATCCACAAGCACCGAGGGGGTGCAGTAGTCAGCCAAGGTATTGGTGCTTCGCTCATAGACGTTGATGGCAAGAATGGGGAACTCGGCAAGCTCCACGTTTTGCAAAATTGCCTCCACGCCCCAGTCAAATTCGTGGTTGCCAAGTGCCATGCCGGCAAAATCCAGCTCGTTCATCCAGTCGGTGATGATCAGACCCTTGGTGGAATTGGACTCCGAGCTGCCCTGCCACATATCGCCCGCCGAAAGCAGCACGGTGTAGGGGTTGGCTTGTACGGCGTTTTTGAGATAGGTGGTCAGCTCGTCCACGCCGGGCTGATCGTCGGTATCGTTGAATTTGCCGTGCAGGTCGTTGATCGAAAAGAGATCCACGCTGACCAGCACCGAGATGGTGCACACGTCACAAACGCCGTTGTCGTCCGTGTCTGCGTGGTTGCAGGCGGGAGACGTTTCGGCTTCGGTGTCCGCATCCGTTTCCGGCGCGGCAGTGTCTGGCTCTGTTGTGTCATTTGACGCAGACGTATCGTCAAGGTCGGTCATGGTAGTGTCGGTGACTCCGTCACCGGGTACGCTGCACGCGCACAGTGAGAGCACCAACAAGACCGCCAAAAGGGAAATCAAGCGTTTCATAAATCCTCCGGGGAATGTCGTTGAGGATATTATAGCACAGATTATGACGAATGTAAAGAGAATTTCTGTGTAGCCGTACGGGAATCGAACCGAATTGCCCGAGGGCGATGCATTTATGCGTCTTCCGGCGTGCTTTTACTCGCAAGATTGGTATCTTGCTTCGCAAAATCTCACCAAAATCCATCAAAAATGCATTCGCTCTCGGGTGCGAGCAGTTTTGACGCAGCAGATTTTTTTGAGCCCAAAAGCTTTTCCCGCAGGGCATATGGGCAATATGTCCAAGGGGAAAGGTAAAGGGATCGAGAAAATCTGCTCGTCAAAACCAACTTGGTTCGACTCCCGTACGGCTAGCGAAGATTCCATATCCGCCAAAACGCCCCCCCCTTGTAATTGTCATCTTTCCAAAAACGACGGATGCAGGGAGCTTGCGCGACGCTGTGCAGCTTTGCGTGGTGCTATGTGCTTTTGCACGGAAAGTGCGCAAAAATCGCCGTCGAAAAATGTAAACAAAGTGTAAACATTATTTTTCGGCGTAAATCACAAACGCGTGCAATTATACCGATTATGCGCAAAATGCAACGAAATGGCAATAAATTTCACGTGATATGGGTGGAATTTGCGCATTTTCGTGTAAAAAAAGCATATCCGTGCAGGGCGTGCAAGCGTTGCGCGCCGTTTGCATACTATGACTGGAAAGAAGTGTTTTTTCTTGACAAAACTGAAAAAATGTGATACAATACTCGTAATATAGGCGCATTGGGTGAATTATGCCTTTTTGGGCGTTGAAGCCGTGCGTGTATATTATGTAATGTTAAGGCGCCCAAGTCGGAAAAACCGGCAGGGGTTTGAAATATCCCGAGTCTTAAAAATCTTTATAGTTGGAGGAAAAACCAATGAAGCAAACCGCAAAACTTGGTTGCAGAGTACTGGTAGCATTGTTGACTCTGGCAATGTTTATCTCTGTAATCACTGTTCCCACGTTCGCTGCAGACAACTCTCTCCTGTCCTCTTTTGCAGGCAAGGATATGAGTGCGTTCATTGACCTGATCAACAAGTACAATAGCGTCAAGGATATGGAAGACAAAGACGCTATGGAGCAGGAGTTGAAGGATTACGTCAATGAAAAGTATGAAAGCGACGAATCTTTTAAAGAGTCCGCAAACGAGATTCTCGGCGCAAAGGACGATGACGATGCAAAGGAAAAGTTTGACACCGTTATCGAGGACGTTCTGGTAAACGACGAGCACATCGGTGACATTGACACCGTTGTAGACGCAGTTCAGAACGGCGCAAGCTTTGACGAGATCAAGGAATCCATCGAGTATCAGAAGGAAGAACAGAAGAAGAAGGAAGAAAATCCTGACTACGTTTCTCCCACCTGTACCGTTATCTGGGAAATCGATGGTGTAGCCGTTAACAAGCAGGAGCTTGGCTACAAGAAGCTGATCCCCGCATACCAGGGTACTGCTGTTGCAGGTCAGTACGTGAAGTGGGACAACACCTACGTGATCGTTCCCATGGGCGCTGACGAGATCGTAATCAAGGGTACTACCGTTGACATCCTGGAAAAGGTTGTTGCTGACGTAAACGGTCTGCCCGTGAACTACGGCGAGTACGAAATGGTATATGCGAACGGCGTTGCAACGCTGTACGTAAACGTGGATGCAAGCAACTACAACCAGATTCTTGCAGACGTACTGGGCGACGTCAGAACCGGCAACGCTCAGAGCGCATACAAGAGCGCTATCACCGCCTTCATCCAGGCAACTGCTACCGAGATCTACAACGGTAAGGTGACTGACGTAACCGTAAACGGCTACAAGGTTGTTGAGGTCGAGGGTTATAGCATTACCCAGATGGCAGAGCTGCTGAGCACCGTTGAGTCCGGCAACTATGGCGAGCTGATCTCGGTTCAGGGCCTCAAGAGCGCTCTGATGGTTGACCCCGTTACCCCCACCGACGTAGCAAACGTTGGCAACGACGGTGTACTGGCTACCTATGACGTTGTTCTGGGTGCTGAGGGTAAGGCTGACAGCGAGATCGAGTTCAACGTAGCACTGCGTGGCGACGTTGCACTGGTTCGCAACGCTGCAAAGGCACTGCTCAAGACCGTTGACATTGCATACGATGCATATGATTTTGCACAGGGTCTGGACGGTGACGTGCACGTGAACGTGATGGTTCCCGGCGCATTCACCATGGCTCTGACCAAGGCTCTCAATCATGCAGGCGTTTCCGATCAGACCAAGCAGACCATCGTTGCAGGCCTGAGCGAGAGCGCAACCGTTGGTGAGCTCTTGTCCCTGTTCGATCTGCTGACCTATGAGCAGTTCGCAGACGTTATGGAGTATCTGCTGGATAACGTATCCGCAACCGACGCTAAGGAAGATGCATTCATGGCAAAGCTGGCAGAGATTCGTCCTGCTCTGGAGCTGTTCCAGAAGTACGGCGATATCCTGATCGAGGCTGTTCCCGAGTCCGTAAACGGCAAGGAAGCGTCTTTCACTCTCCAGTCTGTTTATAACCTGACTCAGGTAGTGACTTACAGCGACCTGGCAGCACTGACCCAGCTTAAGGATGCAGACGCACTGGTTGGCAGCGAGCTTCTCGCAGCAGCAACCGCACGCGTTGCAAACAAGTTCAACGTCAGCCCCGCTCGCGCACAGGCAATCGTTGTACGCATGGTCAGCGCATTTGCAGAGTTCCAGAACAGAATCCCCGATTCTGCTAAGGCACAGGCTGCATTCAACCTGACCGACCGTGCGATCGACCTGGTATTCAATCTCATTCCCGAGAAGTTCCAGGATGCTAAGCTGACCGATACCTACAAGGGCAACGGCGTATTCAGCTTTGGCTTCGACGTTACTTACAACCCCACCGCTTGGCTCAAGAATATTCTTGATAATGTAACCATTACCGCATTTGGTAAGAGCATCACTCTGGGCAACTACGTTCCCAGCCGCGACGTAACCTCTGACGTCTCCTTCACCGTAACCGTTGCAGATCTGTATTCTGTTAAGTTCGTGGACGAGAAGGGCAGCCTGATCTTCGAGGGCTTCCTGCCTTACGGCGCGCAGCTCGCTCCTTACTACTCCGACCTCAAGACCGAGGGCTATACGCTGGTTGCACAGGACGCGTACGGTGACGTACTGCTGACTATGCCCGCTGCAGATACCGTTGTAACCGTTAAGAAGGTTGTGGATGAGTACACCATCACCTTTGACGTTCTCGGCACTCTGTACACCCAGACCTTCGCATACGGTACCGTTCCTTCTCTGGACGCTGATCTGTACCTCTTCGACACCCTGAACTTCAAGGGCTGGAAGGGCTTTGGCGCAGAGCTTCCCGTTGTTACCGGTGACGCTACCTACGTAGCTGACTACACCGCTGACGTAACCTTTGTTGTAGCAGACAAGTCCTACACGGTAGAAGTACCCTACGGCACCATGCCTGCTCCCGAGAACGCTTGGGTAGAGGCAATTGCTGACGTTCTGTCCTTCAAGGGCTGGAACACCGCAATCGTTCCCGCAACCGCACATGCAACCTACGAGGCTGACCTGTGGGCAACCGTTAACTTCTATGCAGGCGACAAGCTGATCTCCTCCGTAGAGGTTAAGTACAACACCGTTCCCGCAACTCCCGAAGCTCCCGCTAAGGAGATGGATCTGGTGAACCGCTACACCTTCAAGGGCTGGTACCAGGCAAACGGCACCGCACTGAACAACGTAACCGCACACACCGATTACTATGCAGAATATACCGCTGTTGCACACTTTGATGCAAACAGCAACGTAACCCTGAACGGCGACACGTTCGTTCTGACCATGGGTGACTACCAGCAGGTAGGCAACCGTTGGACCGCATCCTCCGTTATCCCCGCAGTTCTCTTCCAGCTGGCGGAGATGAACGCTGACGTTACCCTGCAGGTGGTTGTTGGCGAAAACGGCTCCGGACACGCAGTTACCATTCTGCTGGACAACGCAGCACTGCTCAACATCAAGAGCAACGCAACTGCAGACGAGATCTCCTTCGCAGTTTCCACCGTTGTGGGTGAAGAGATCGAGTGGCCTGCAGATGCAGACTTCTATAACTACGATGCTGTTTACAGCTTCGATCTGACCGGTTCTGCATTTACCTCCGGTAAGGCAACCATCACCGTTCCTTTCGCAAACGATTCCGCTAAGTTCCACGGTTACGCTTACTTCGTAGGCGCAAACGGTGTTGAAAAGCAGCCCGTTGTCTCTGAGGGCGACGCTCTGACCTTCACCACCACGCACTTCTCCTACTATGCAGTCAACTACGAGCAGTACCTCTACACCGTAAACTTCTACGGTCTGGACGGTAGCCTGATCAAGACTGTTACCATCAATACTGACCTTGGTCAGACTCTGGACGCTGCTGACGTTCCTGCATTTGCAGCAGTTGCAGCTCCCGATGCAAACGGCCACTACGTAAGCAAGTGGAAGTGGGGCGTCAGATACTACGATCCCGCTGATAAGTTTGCAAGTGATGCACAGGATTATGACTTCTATGAGGTTCAGATCCAGGAAGCACACGGATTTGGCACTACCTATCACTACGACGATGCGAACCACTGGCAGACCTGTTCCGTATGTGGCTACCAGAACGTTGAGGCGCATACTCACGTAAACGGCGAATGCGTCTGCGGTCACACCCAGGCTGTAACGCCCGAAACCTCCGAGACCGAGACCACCGCTCCCGAGGAGACCACGGCTCCCGAGGAAACCACTCCTGAGGAGACTACCCCCGAGGAAACCACTCCCGAGGAAACTACTCCCGAAGAGACCACCCCTGAGGTGACCACTCCCGAAGAGACCACCGCCCCTGAGGTGACCACTCCCGAGGAGACTACCACTCCTGAACAAACCACTCCCGAGGAGACCACCACTCCTGAAGAAACCACTCCCGAGGAGACCGAGACCGAGACTGAGACTGAGACTGAGACCGAGTCCGGCACCAACGTTCCCGAGTCCTCCGTAACCACCGAGGATACTTCTGCTCCCGATTCTGAAACCGAGTCCGGCACCGAGTCCATCGAAGATGAAGAGGATAAGAAGAACGGCTGGTGGATCTTCCTGATCATCCTGCTGGTATTCATTGCAGTTCTGATCGTTGCGTACATCCTGTACGGTCACAACATCTTCCCCAAGGGTCCTGCTACTGAAGAGCCCGCTCCTGAGGCTGTGGAAGAGGAAAAGACCGACGCACAGGTAGCAGCAGCTGCTCCTGTTGTTGAGCCCGCTCCTGAGGCTGCTCCCGTTGCAGTAGTCGAGCACGTAACCGCAACCGAGGTTGACGCACTGATGACCGACGCTCAGGCAGTTGGCGCAGTTGTTCTGGTTGCAAGCGCAGCAACCGGTAAGATGGGTGCTGTAAACGTAGGCACGCTCAACGAGCACTACGAGAACGGCGACAAGGTTGACATTGACTCGCTCAAGGCTAAGAAGCTTATCGCATCCGATTGCAAGAGAGTCAAGGTTCTGGCAGACGGCGACCTGAACAAGGCACTGACTGTTGAGGCAAACGGCTTCTCGCTGCAGGCAATCAAGATGATCACTCTGACCGGTGGTCATGCAGTAAAGCTGCAGCCCAACGCTCCTGAAGCGGCTCCCGCAGTTGAGGAAGCTCCCGCAGTCGAGGAAGCTCCCGTAGTCGAGGAAGCTCCCGCAGTTGAGGAAGCTCCCGTTGTGGAGGAAGCTCCCGCGCAGGAAACTGACGCAGAGTAATTACAAAAAAACCAAGGGCTGAACCGCAAGGTTCAGCCCTTATTTTGCGTTTTTGCGCGACACCTCTTGACTTTTTGGGCGCGGCAATATATACTAATGTAGAGAAAAGGCGAAAAGGGGACATTATGAAACAAAAATTCAAAAATTTCGCACTAATGAATTTGGGCATTCTTCTGACAACGGTCGGAGTGTACTTTTTTAAGATTCCCAATGGATTTTCCACAGGCGGCGTCAGCGGTATTGCGGTCGTCGTAGCGGGTTTTGCAAGTCAATATTTGCCGGGTATTGCGCAATATCTGACCTCGGGTAACGTGCTGACTGTCATCAACGTGCTGTTGCTGATCGTGGGCTTTGCGGTGCTTGGCAAGGGCTTTTCCATCAAAACCGTGTATTGCAGTCTGCTGTTTTCCTTTGGCACGTTCGCGCTGGAGCATCTTTGCCCCATGACAGGTCCCTTCACCAATCAGCCGTTTTTGGAGCTGGTATATGCGATCCTGTTGACGGCAATTGGTTCCGCTTTGCTGTTCATGACCGAATCCTCGTCGGGCGGTACGGATATTGTGGCACTCATTTTGAAAAAATACACGCATTTGGATATCGGTAAGGCACTGCTGCTTACTGACTTTGTAATTGCAGTCAGCGCATTTTGGGTATTTGGCATGCAAACGGGTCTGTTTTCGCTTCTGGGCTTGTTCGCCAAGGCGTTCTTGGTAGACGGCGTAATCGAAAACATGAACACCTGCAAGTATTTCACTATCGTGACCACCAAGCCGGATGAGATCAGCAAGTACATCACCGCAGGCATTCACCGCAGCTTTACCAAAATCCAAGGTGTGGGTGGTTATACCGGTGAACAGAAAACGGTTCTGCTGACCGTTTGCCGACGTGTCGAGGGTGCAAGATTGCGCAAGATCGTCAAAGAGATCGACCCCGGTGCGTTTGTCATCGTTTCCAATAGCAGTGAGATTATTGGTAAGGGATTCCGCGGCATTTGATCCTGATTTGAGTGGAGATAGCTATGGACAAGTACATTTATGAGGCGTACGTCGCCATTTTACATAAGGAATTGATTCCCGCGATGGGCTGCACCGAGCCGATCGCCATTGCGTATGCGGCAGCGATTGCAAAAGCAGCGTTGGGGCAGATGCCCGATCGCGTGCGCGTGGACGTCAGCGGCAACGTGATCAAGAACGTCAAGAGCGTGTTTATTCCGCACACGGGTAGCCTCAAGGGCATTGAGGCGGCTTCGGCTGCAGGCATTGTGGCAGGCGACCCGTATTGCGAGCTGGAGGTCATCTCCGGTGTCACGCCCGAGCAGATCAAGCAGATCAGCGTATACCGCGATGCAACCCCCATCGAGGTCAAGCGCGCGGACGGCAATTGTGTGTTTTCGATTGGCGTGACGGTATTTGCGGGCGAGGACAGCGCAAGCGTGCTGCTGACCAACAAGCACACGCACGTGGAGCGCGTGACGCGCAACGGGGAAGTGCTGTTTGCGGCAAAGCCCGAGAAGGTGGAGCGCGAGGAATCGCATTACGAGCTGCTGAGCGTGGAGCGTATCGTGGAGTTTGCCGATACGGTAGAGATCGAGGACGTGCGCGAGGTGCTGGAGCGACAGATCGAGTACAATTCTGCCATTGCCGAGGAGGGCTTGCGCGGCAATTACGGTTCGCAGATCGGTAAGGTGCTGCTCGCGGCATACGGTGATAGCGTGGCGAACAAGGCAAAGGCATACGCGGCTGCAGGCTCGGATGCCAGAATGAACGGCTGCGAGTTGCCCGTTGTCATTAATTCGGGTAGCGGCAACCAGGGTATGACTACCTCGCTGCCCGTCATCGTGTATGCAAAGGAAATGGGCGTGTCGCACGAGGAGCTGTTGCGCGCGTTAGTTGTGTCTAATCTGGTCACCGTGCGTCTGAAAACCGGCATCGGTGCGCTTTCCGCCTATTGTGGCGCAACCAGCGCAGGCTGCGGTGCGGCTGCCGGTGTGACCTATCTGCACGGCGGTAAGTACCGCGAGATCGCACACACCGTGGTCAACGGTCTTGCCATCAATTCGGGCGTGATCTGCGACGGTGCCAAGGCAAGCTGCGCGGCAAAAATCGCGTCCAGCGTCGAGGCGGGTCTACTCGGTATGCATATGTACATGCAGGGCAAGCAGTTCGTGGGCGGCGACGGCATTGTCACCAAGGGCGTGGAAAATACCATCGACAACGTCAGCGATATGGCGCGCGAGGGCATGAAGGACACCGACAGAGAGATTATTGAGATCATGCTGAGAAGATAATAAGAGAAATCCCCGAAAAAAGTTCGGGGATTTTTTGAAAAAATTTCGAAATCGGTGCACTTTTTCCGAAAAAAAGCGTCTATATATGTGAAGAGGTTTGAAAAGGGGGAGCCATATGAAGAACAAGATACTTCGCCATGTTGGCAGGGTAATACTCTATGCGATATTGATGGGTATGATTGCGCCGATTTTTGATTTGCTTGAATTGGTTTGGCGCGGAGCCCCCGATCCGCTTTCTGCTTTTGAGGTTTATGTGAACCCTTGGTATTGGCTGTGTATTGCGATCGTTGTAGCGGTGATCTATATCATCGTCCTTTATTTCCGGGAAATCAAACCGCGCACCTTTGTGTTTTTGTACGATATTGTGCAGACGACTGCGCTGGTGTGCTTGCTGGTTGGTGTTGAGGTAATTGCGTTGCTGTATGCCGTTGTCGGACTGTCCGAGCATAAGGCACTGCTGGTTTTGGCGTTGATCGCGTGCGGCGCGGTATTTGTGTTTGGTATTTATGCTATAACGTGTCGCGGCGTGGCAATTTACCAAGACGGAAAGGTGCGGATATTCAAATTCCGCATATATACCTATCAAACAGATGGAGTGGACGATCTGCGTTTGGAGTATCAGGGTAGGATTTGCTATGTTCACGTAGTTGTACAAGGGCATGATCACGTATTCAAAATCTCTGCAGGAACCGCAAAGGCAGTTGAGCATCGATTGAAAATGCTTGAAAAAAACGGTGAGATTGAGAAATTTGATCCATGATAAAAGCACCGGAGTGATGAACTCCGGTGTTTTCTTAATTGCGCAGAATGTTTATGCAGTTAATATTGTAGGGATCGACATCACGGCGATCCTGTGTAAGCAGGCGAATTTCTAAACAAGTCCCCCTCCGGGAGGGGGATGGAAAATATCCCGATGGGGATATTCAAAGGGGGAGAACGCGAATATAATGAATTTCTGCGTGGTTTGCATCTTGGCTTCCTGCGTTAGGATATTACTCGAGCAAACCGATTCTCCTCGCGCTCTCCCCCCTGCGCTTGGCTCAAAGCAGCGCGCACCATCCCCCCTCCCGGAGGGGGGCATGCTTACGAGTCACACTCGCTTATTCACAAAATCGGGAGAGGCGCAATGCCTCTGCCGAAAGCTTTCGTGTTTCTTATCTGTTATTGATCATTTCGGTCAGCGCGGTGGGCTCAACGATGGTGTCACCCTTGTAAACGCGCATGTTGCCGGACGCGATCTCGTCGATGAGCACGACCTCGCCGTTGTGGTAGCCGAACTCAAACTTGATGTCCCACAGGTCAAGACCGATGGACTTGAGGTCGTCAGCAACGATCTTGGTGATCGCCAGCGTCTGTGCCTTCAGGGACTCAAACATCTCAGCGGTCATAATGCCAAGTGCTACCTGACCCTCGCCGGTAACCAGCGGGTCGCCCTTCTCGTCGTTCTTAAAGGTGCACTCAACGTAGCCACCGGGTAAAGTGGTGCCGTTCTTGATGTATTCGCCGTATCTGCGAACAAAGCTGCCGGTCGCAACCAGACGGCAGATGACCTCCAGTCCGCCGCCACCCTGGGGCTTACCGAAGCATTCCGCGGGAAGAACTTCCATAGTCGCATTCTCTACGTCTGCGGAAACGTAGTGGGTCTTGATGCCTGCAGCGCGGCACAGCTCAAAATAGTGGATAGAGGACTTCAGGTTTGCCTTGCCGATGCCCTCAATGGTCAATCCTACGCTGTTTTCACCCGGATCAAATACGCCGTCCTTGCCGGTGCAGTCGTCCTTAAACTTGAGCATAACGTTGCCGTTGTCAAGTGCGTATACGTCCTTTGTTTTACCCTTGTAAACCAATTTCATAAAAGAAGCTCCTTTGCGGAAAAAATTTTACAGTATCATTTTACCACGATTTTAGTCATTTGTATAGAGCTTTTTTGAATAAATCTCAAAAAAATCTCAAAAAATTTTTGTGAAAATTTTAGGTGTGGTCAATTTCCCAGCCAATTTGCCAGTAATGCGTTGTATGTAACCGTTGCACCGTTGGCATTCAGCTCAAACAGGGTGACCATGGGCGCGGTCTCGCTGCCTGCAATGTAGGTCACAAGCCCGTCTGCGGAGGTGATGGTGTTAATGCCGTCATAGCCGAACAGCGTGGGGTATTTGTTGGTGCCCGCCGCCACCTGCTCCACAAATTCCATGTAAGCCTCTTGCGTAACCGAGGAGTAGTCCTGCTTGTCGCGCTTGTTGATAAAAAAGGACATCTGATAGTTGGCACCGCCGTGCCCCACAATGACCGTGTATCTGCCGTTTCGCGCGTCACCCTCCAGACGGCTGGTCATGGGCAAAAGGGCAAGCGTGGCGCCCGTGGCGTTATAGATCTGCTTGATGTGCTTCCAGTTGTGCGAGCTCTCGCCCGTGTTAAAGCCGTGATGCGTAATTTGCAGCATATCGGAGGCGAACGCACTCTTTTCGTAATGACTCCAGGTCAGCGTGGCTGCCTTTTCGCCCGCGTCACCCATAAAGAGTGTGCGCGTGCCGCTGCAATCGGCGCGCAGGATCAGGCTGGTGTCGTTGTAGTACACAATGCTTTGGTCGGGGGCGTACAGCATTTCAGGGGAGTAGAGCACCTCAATGGTCAGGTTATCAAAGTGATAGGCAAGACCTGCGTGCGCCACCACGTGTTGTGCACCGGGGTAGTATTCCTTCCATTTGGTCTCAAAGTTGACCAGATCAAAGGTGGAAGCGGTCAGCGTACCGGGGCTGAGGGGAAAATTGTACATGACGTATTGCAGCTCAACCTGATCGCCGTAATTCTTGCCAAAGCCGATGAACGTGGCTCTGTGGTCCTTGTGTCCGTGCGAGAAGATCCATGCGGTAATGCGATATTTGCCGTCCTCGTTCTTGGCAATATCCAGCGCCTTAAGCGCGCCCAGCACGTTGTTGCGGCAGGATTTGGTGTTAAAGCCGCCGTCAATGATCAAAGCAGAGCCATCCGAGAGCTTGTAGATATAGCACATGCCGTTGAGTGGGTTGTCTTCCTCCTCCTCGCGCGCAATGCCAATCTGCGCCAGCGTCACAGCTCCTGTGCCGGTTTTGTCGTTGGGCTGCAGCAGGGAAAGGGTGTCGGGCTGGTAAGGCTCCCAGATGGCGTACGCGCCCTCCTGCGTGTTTTGCAGCGTCAGCGTCACGTCCTTGCCGTACAGCACCACGGTCTCTAAGTGGGTGTCCCTTAGCAGCGTGGCTTGCACGGGGGCATAGCCTGCAGCGGTAAAGGCTGCCTGAATCTCTTCCCAGGTGTTGCCGTGCAGCAGCACCTGATTGGTCGAGGTGCCGATCTGCATGATCACGGCATTCGCGTCCAAGCTCTGCACCACCTGCTCGGGAGCGGTTGCCTGCTCGGGAGGAATGGTGGGAATGGGCTGTGTAGTCTGCTCGATGGGGGCTTGGGTGGTCACCTCTGCCTGCGTGTCCGCGCTTTCTGCTTGCGTGGTGTCCTCGGAGGGAGGGGGCGTGGGGGAATTGCAAGCGCTCAGCACGCAAAGCGCCATGAGGGTACTCAAAAGAAATGCGATGCAACGTTTCATGTCGAATTCTCCTTGGGTGATAGTACTCTCATTATAGCACACGCGCCGCCATAGTGCAAGGGAAAAGTGAAGAGAAGCGGCGGATTTGGGCGCGGATTTCGCAGGGCTTGACAAAATGTGCAAAATGTGCTATACTATATACGAAAGAAGGACACGATCCCCGCAATAGAGGTATAAGCCTGCAATAGGGGCAGGCGTTTCTACAGACCACCGATAATGGTTGACTACCGGATGCCGATAGTCAGCCGTTTTTTGTTTTTTTGCAAATGTGTATGGGGATGCGCATATATTGGAAGGATACTTTTATCTGTTTCAAGAAAGGAGATTTTATGATGCAGTTAACTATAGACGGGAAAGTCGTGCAGGCAAGAGCAGGACAATCACTGCTTGATATTATTACGGAGATGGGCTTACGCACGGGCAATTTGGCAGATGAGCCGTTGGCGGCAAAGATTGCGGGCGACGTTTTTACGCTTGGTTACGTGCCGCTGCGGCACAAGGACGTACTGCCCGACAGAGAATCCAAGCGGCGCGCTATGGAGGCGTCAGGCGGAAAATTACGCCTTTTGCGCTATGCGGACGCGCAGGGCAAGGCGGTGTACACGCGCACGGCGCAGTTTGTGCTGTTTTTAGCGCTGCATGAGCTGTACCCCGGTGCAAGAGCCACCATGCGCTGCACCTTGGGCGCAGGGCTGTACATCAAGGTCACAGGGGCAGAGGATTTCTCTGTCGAGCGGCTGCGCGAGCGCGTAGCGGACATTGTCGCGCGCGATATTCCGCTCAATTTCAATCGCATCCCCACCGCCGAGGCGGTCCGGCTGTACACCGAGCGCGGACAGACCGATAAGGCGCGTCTGCTTTCCTACCGCACCTATCCTACGCTGGACGTGTACGAATACGGCGATTTTGCCGACTATTTCTATGGTGAGATGATGCCGAGCACGGGATATCTGCAAAGCTATGCCATTCTGCCCACGGCGGATGGGTTTGTGTTTGTGTATCCCGATGCCAAGAACCCCGATCGCGTGTCGGATTACCGCGAAATGGACAATTACTACAGCGTGTACAGCGAGGGCATTGCGTGGGGCAACCTGATGGGCTGCCGCACGGTGGCGGATCTCAATGAGATGGTGGAATCGGGCGGTATTCGTGAGCTGATCCGCGTCAACGAGGCGTTACACGAAAAGCGATTTTCGCAGGTAGCGGATATGATTTGTGCGCGCGGTGCGCGTGCGGTCATGCTGGCAGGACCCAGTTCGTCGGGCAAAACTACCTCGGCGAATCGCCTTGCCACGCAGCTGCGCGTGCACGGCAAAAGGCCGATCCTGATGAGTCTGGACGACTACTACGTGGACCGCGACCAAATCGAGCCGGGACCCGACGGCAAGGTGGATCTGGAGCACATCAACACCATTGATACCGCGCTGTTTGGCGCGCATTTGCGTGCGCTGCTGGCAGGGGAGCGGGTCGAGCTGCCTTCGTTTAACTTCAAACTGGGCAAGCGCGAGTGGAACGGGCATTTTTTGCAGCTGGATGCGGATTCGGTGATTATTGTCGAAGGACTGCACGCGCTCAATCCCGTTATGCTGCCCGAGGGACTTGCCCCCGAGGCGGTGTTCAAGCTATTTGTCTGCCCTCTGCTGCCGCTCAATCTGGATCTGCACAACCGTATTCCGTCCAGCTACCTAAGATTGTTGCGCCGCATCGTGCGCGACTACGAGTTCCGAGGCGCGTCGGTCAGCGATACGCTTTCCATGTGGGATTCGGTGCGCGCGGGCGAGGCAAAGTGGATATTCCCATTCCAGGAGCAGGCGGACGTCATTTTCAACAGCTCTACGCTTTATGAGCTGGCGGTGCTCAAAACGCACATTTTCCCGCTGCTGCTGGCGGTTGAGCCGAGTGACGAGTATTTCGAGGAGGTGCGCGCCATCGTCAAGGTGCTCAATTTCGTGCACCAAGCCGAGGTGGACGACGAGATCCCACCCACCAGCCTTGTACGCGAGTTTATTGGCGGCAACAGCTTTTACAGGTGAGGTATCCTGCGCCGTAAGCGGAAGGTAATGCGGGGGGCGGTATAGCCGAAGAGAGCCGAACTCATACGCCCTGCGGCGAGAATTTTTCGCGTCTTTCGCCAAATCTCGCCTTGCAAGATGCGTATCTTGCTTCGACTCGCTTTGACAAAATCCATCAAAAAATTCAACGCCGGAGGGTGCTGCGCAGTTTTGCGCGAGCAAATATTTCGCAGATGCAAAGAGAAATTTTGAAGCAATATAAGATATTGCGAGAAATTTTTCTGACGCAGATGCAGATATTTGCCGAGCAAAACCGTGTGAGTTCGACTCTCTTCGGCTATAAAACGAAAGCAGAAGTCTGTGTAAGACTTCTGCTTTCTGTTTTGCAGTACGTACTCAAATCTTTATGCCGAACGTATCTCCGTTTTCTCGGATCACCTCAACTAAGCACCATTCCTTGTGGTGCCGTCTGTATTTTCGGATACCTCTTATCAAGCGCCTTGCTTGCTTTTTCGTCATCCGCACGCCTTGTTTTTTGAGCTTTCTGCGGAAAATGCCTGCCGTGACGCAATTGAGCATCAATCCCGTGGGAAAGGCAAAGATAGAGCGGTTGTTTCTCTTGATCCTCATGTCTTATTCGACAAACACGCGTACCGTAGCTCCGTCGGCAGATTCAACCTCCACCAGATTTCCGATCGCGCCCTGCTTGACCATGTTCAGAATTTTGCCGAGATCAATATTTTTGAGCGCGTCGCTATCCGAAACCTGCAACGGGTTCAGCCCGTTCTCCAGCGCGACCTCCACAATGGCAAGAGGAATATTGACGCGTACCGAGTCACCGTCCGTGGAGGTGATCACGATGCGCAAAAGCATATCCTTGATATCCTTTCTCTGCTCCTCGGGCAGCATTCTGACCGCGGGCTCTTGCTGCTCGTCACCCGTTAGCAGTGTATCCACGCTGACACCGAGAATCTTTGCAAGCTGCGGAAGTATTGAAATATCGGGGCAGGTCTGGTCGTTTTCCCATTTGCTGACCGCTTGAGGGCTGACGCCCAGCTTTTCTGCAAGCTCGTCCTGTTTGAGTCCTTTTTCGCGGCGCAGTGCTGCAATTCTTTTTCCCAAAGTCGTATTCATATTGGTGAACTCCTTTCCTTTGATGCCCCCATTATAGCACACCGCAGCTGCCAAGTGAATATTGCAAACGTTGAATAGGAGGCATTTTCACACAACCAAACGGAGAATATTCGCTCAACCGACGGTTGATTGGTGCACAAGTGGTCAAAACGCGCATCGCAACTTGCATTACGTGCAAATTATTCGGCTCGTTTGAGATCCCCCACCGCGATCAAGACGCCCGAGGCAACGACCAAGGCAGAGCCGATCAGGATGACAGACTTGCTTGGCTCATGGAACACGAGAATACCGATCAGCACGCCCGTGATGGGCTCCAGGGCGCTGAGCACCGAGGCGCGCTCGCCGCCAATGAGCAGCGTGCCCTGCTGGAACAAAAATACTGCGCCCGTGGTGACTGACGTGCCAAAGAGCAGGCAAAGTCCCCAGCCAAGCAGGGTGGTGGGCAGGGAAAGCTGTCCTGTGCACACGCACAGCACCAGCATGATAGCGCTGCTCCAAAGCGCGACGTAAAAGCAGAACACCAAGCCCGAGAATTGCTCGGTCTGAAAACGCGGCAGGAGCACCACGTAAATGGCAAACGCCACCGCCGAGCCGAGCGCGAGGGCGGCTCCTTGCGGGGAGAGGGCTTGTGTGGGGTCATAAAACAGCGCCACACCGCCAAAGCACAGCAGTACGCTGATCACCGTGCCAAGCGCGGGCTTTTTGCCAAGGAACACAAAGCCGATCAGCAGCACAAGGCAAGGGTAGACGAAATGGAACACGGTTGCCGTGCCGGATGCAATAAAGGTATAGGAGGAAAAGAGCAGCACGGGCGTGAGCACGCAGCCAAACAGCGCGGGGATTCCCAGCGGCAGAATTTGGCGCACGGGACGTGCCAGCGGCTTTTTTTGCAGAAGGGCAAGCAACGCCAGCGAGGGGAGTGCCAGCGCATTGCGCAGCAAAACCAGCGTCATGGGTGTGACGCCCTCGGCGTAGATGTATTTTGCCATCAGCGGCATGCAGCCGTAGATCACCGCGCTCAAAATCGCGCAGATATAGCCCGTCATTCGTTTTGAATTGCTTGTCATAGCTCCTCCGTGTATTTGTTTGCCCGGCGTCGGGTATTATACCAACCCCAGTGCCATTTCTACCAGAAGCGCCACGATGACGACCAGCGCCGAGATGATAAATCCGTGGATCATGGGGCGAATACCCGATTTTTTCATGTCACCAAACGAGGTGTTCAAGCCAATGGCGGCAAGTGCGCACACCATCAGGAATTTACTGATCGATTTGGTGGTGCTGACCAGCTCAGCGGGAATGGAAAAGATGCTTGCCACGATGGAAAGCGCCAAAAAGCCCAGAATGAACCAGGGAAAGATCTTGGTAAAGCGGAAATTGGTCTTGATCTCCTTGCCGTCCGCACCCGCCAGAGCAGCCTCTTTGCGCTTGATGCCCATCTGGATCAGGGCAAAGGTAAGCACGGTGGGAATGATGGAAAGGGTGCGTGTGAGCTTGACCATGGTAGCAAAGTCACCTGCCGCCTCTGAAAAGGCATAGCCGGTTGCCACAACCGAGGAGGTGTCGTTGACCGCCGTGCCCGCCCAAATGCCAAACGCCTCGTCGCTCATGCCGATCGCTCTGCCCATGATGGGGAACAGCACGATCATTGCCATGTCGAACAGGAAGGTGGCGGACATGGCGTAAGCCACATCGCGATCCTCGGCGTCAATGGTGGGCGCAATCGCAGCAATGGCTGAGCCGCCGCAAATGCCGGTGCCTGCAGAGATCAGATTGGAGATCTTCCAGTTGAGCCCCAGCGCCTTGCCGATAAAGTAACCGCCGCCAAAGCAGGTGGCAAGCGTGAACACCATGACCACCAGCGACATTTTGCCCACGTAGAGAATGGTGTTGATGTTTAGCGAAAGTCCGAGCAGAATAATGGCGAACTTCAAAATCTTTTTAGAGGTAAATTTCACACCGGGGGCAATAAAGCTGTTTTTGCCTATGAAGCGGTTGACGATCATGCCTAAAAACATGGCAATCACCGCCCCACCGATCAGATGAATGGGCAGCAGATTTTCGATAAAGCAAGCGAGTGCCGCAATAGCAACCGATGCAGCGATGCCTGCTGCGAATTTCCAGAATTTCATGTTGCGTCTCCTTAAAATGTCCTTTTGCACATTATAGCACATCATTTTGAAAAAGTAAATCAATAGAGTATAATTTTCTTTTCCATGCGCATCCGATAGGGAGATCCGACACTGACATCATTGACACCCGTTGCCCGATTCTTGTACGCAATCATGGACATTTCCAAAACAATTGGAGTGGAGCACGAGGATTCCTACATCACGCCCAGAGGCGTATAGCCTTCCCCAAATACAGATCGCCGTCTCAACCGAGGCGGCGATTTTACATGTTTGATAAAATTCAGTTATTTTCTCAAAATCATCAGTGCCTCCTTGATTTATTCATAAAACTATGATACAATGTAAATACGAGCGTTTTGCGCGAAATCATGATTATGTATGGAAGGAGGTACGGCTTTGATCATCACCTATGCCATTATGGCGATTTTAGCATCGATATTGCTTGTCGGATATTTTGCGCTTGTCCGCAAAAAAGAGCCGTGGTTGCTCCTTTTGTATATTTGCGTTACCATCGTAAACGTGGGATATTTTCTTCTTTCCATTTCAAAAACGGTTGAGTTTGCAATTTTTGCAAATGATATCGCATACTTCGGAAGCGTATTCCTTTCCATGTCTATGCTTCTGACCATCACCAAGCTTTGCGGATTCGAGATCAAGAAAAAGCTTATTATTACGCTTGGCACAATCGGCATTGTGATGTTCTTGATCGTTGCCACGGTCGGTATCCTCCCCTGGTACTACAAAGAGGTTGAGCTTGTATTCGTAGATGGAGCTGCCAAGCTCAAAAAGGTCTACGGCGTGTTGCACCCGGTGTACCTTGTTTACTTGGTGGGTTACTTCGCCGCCATGGTCGCGTGCATCGTGCAGTCCATTCGCAAGAAGATGATCGCATCGCAAAGACACGCATCTCTGATTGCCGCTATCGTATTTGGCAACATTGCAGTTTGGTTTGTAGAAAAGTTTATCCCGTGGGACTTTGAGTTTCTTTCCGTATCCTACATATTCAGCGAGATCGTTTTGCTCGGACTTTATTGGATGATGCAAGACTATGTCAGAGTGGATCTGATCCCTACGCCTATCGAAGAAGCTCCGCAACACGCGCCCATCGATATTGCAACGATGCCGATGGAAGAAAAAATACTCAAGATACTTTCCTTCCTCAAAGAAGGTGAATTGCTCGCAACAAGAGAGCGCGAAATTCTTGAAATGGTTCTCGAAAACAAGAAGAGAAAAGAAATTGCCGACGAGCTTTGTCTCTCGGAAAACACCATCAAGACCTACACGAGAACGCTGTACGGCAAGCTTGGCGTCAGTTCACGCGAAGAGCTCTACGCATTACTAATAAAATAATTGTCTTTAGGGACGGCAGAGTGATCTGCCGTCTTTTTTTGCTTTAAAAAGCATTTTCACCCTTTTTTCACCCCTGTTTTTTGCATTTTCACCCCTTTGGGGTGTACCGAATATATATATGAATATGGTAAAATGTAGCTACGATACGATCCGGAAGTTTCCAACTTAAAAAATGGAGGTGGTGAATGTGACCGACAAGCGTATTTTGTTCGGTGATTTTGAGTTTCCGAGGACCAGCGGATTGGAATACCTTTTGAACGAAGAACAGCTCGTTACCGACTATCTGTTCGTCAATGAACCCCACGAGAAATTCTCGATGTACTTTGAAAACGGATTTCCGATCTTCAAGGTTCCCGAAAACAGTGGGCGACCGTATTTTTTGTTTGAGATGAACAGTCCCGGCAGAATGATCAAATTTTTCTGCCCCGAAAAGCATAAGCATTTGGATACGGTAGTCTGGTACTTTTACGTGGAGGTGCTTGACGAGAAGGGCGTAGCGCATGGGCTACCCGGACAAGTCAGAGTCGGCATGCGCGACTTTCAGTCCGAGCTGGCAAAGGGTAAACCGAAATTTATTGAGGTGCTCGAAAACGTCACCTTGAACACGTCGGCTGTTACAGCCTGAGTGATTCTCAATAAGAGAAAGGAGAAATTTTATGAAAACGAAAAGAATTTGGGCATTGCTCCTGATGCTGGCATTGCTGATCGGTATGATGCCGATGTCGGTATTGGCATATTCCGAGGATTATTTTTACGATGAGGAATCCTCCATTGAGGTAAGTACCGATGGAAAAGTGTACAGTATTTACACCGAGGATTATTTGGATGAACAGAATGGAATGACCTTCCTTTACGTTGTAAAGAGAGGCGACCGTTATTACACTCTCGCCAATCCGCGCTACACCGAATTTAAAGAGGTTGATTCTGTGCGTGCCGTTGATATTACCGAGTACTACGATGCACAAACCAACACCTTCTCCGGTATTTCTGATAACGTGAACGTTGGTGTTATGCAATATCAGCAGAACGCAGGATCATATATGTATCTTGACGGAGATATGCTGT
The DNA here is from genome assembly GCA_045650025.1 of Eubacteriales bacterium. GTDB lineage: Bacteria > Bacillota > Clostridia > Oscillospirales > CAG-272 > SVQP01. The sequence continues at coordinate 16,014 of JAZRQR010000157.1, read as the reverse complement.
TTGCCCTTAGCGTTCCCTTTGAGTCCAAAGGCCAGACTTGGTTTGATGGCGGCATTCGTTACTATCCGCCCGATGAGACTTATAGCTATAGTCGCCCCCTGTGGCAAGCAAACGGGGATGGCACCGGTTACTTGTACGAAAGCTATATCGATTGGTACAGCGATTCGGACTTATGGGTTTACGGCGTACTCGATCTGAAGTTTGACGGTGTCGATTATAGATTTGCTCTGCGCGACAAATCTGCCGAGTACAATGAGGCGAAAGCTGCCGACCCCGATAATTACGATATAAGCGTTGATGTGACCGCGTATCTTTATGCAGCTCCCTGCGGTCATGAGCAGAACATTCACAGCGAGGCAGTCGCTCCCACCTGTATGGATAAGGGCTGCGAGGAATACTGGTACTGCCGCCTTTGCAACGGATATTTTGCAGACAGCAAGTTCAGCAAAGAGATCGGACATATCCCGGTTCTGCCGGCGCTTGATCACACCTACGGCCCTGAAGGCTGTATCAACTGCGGTCGATCCACGCCCGTTTACACGAAAGTGACTTCTTATGATCAGTTCCGTACGCTCGACCCCAACGCCTCGTTCATTGCGGTGGCTGAGATCGACAACGGAAACGGCGGTAAAGATTACTATGTTCTGAAAAAAGAGATCGGCACCAGTATGGCAGATATCGACGAGGATGGTAACCCCGATATTCTGCAGATAGACGAAAACGGCAACGGCGTTGCTGACGTTCTTGAAATTGACGCCAACGGTGACGGTATACCCGACGCGATGGATTATGATGGCTGCTACGACGGAGAGCTCGACGGTGTGCTGGACAATGACGAGATCTGGGAATACCTGTTCTATCTGGAAAGGGAATATACCGACGGATACATTCCCGGTATACACGTATTAAGCGCGATCCCCGTTACACCCGCCGCTGACGGCTCCATCTCGGTGCTCGGTTTGGACGCACTTGAGTGGATCATGGAGCGCAAGATCTCCGACGAGGAGCTTTACGATCAATACTATGACGACGGTGCCACCGTTAAGGACTATGAGAACGATTTTTGCTTCCGTATTCCTAACTTCTGGATTCGTTCCGTGGTGACGATTGACAATCACTTTTATCAGCAGCCCTATGATCAGGGCGACTCAAAATGGTGGGGCGTCCTGTTTGGTAAGGACGGTAAGGAGCTTAACAGCTACTTCTATGAGCCTATCTATGGCGAGGACTATCCCGATGACGCCGTTATCCTTTACACAGAAGCCTTTTACAACCTCAATGCCGACGGTCAGCTTGAGCATGCTCTTCGCTTCCTTATCAACGGTGAGGAAAAGAACTTTATTATGACCTCCGACAGCTTCTGGGAGGAGATCGAAGGTACACAGTATCCCATTTACCTCTACTGCTCCGATGCAGGTCAGCCTGTTCACGAGCACGTTTGGAGCTCTTGGACAAAGGTAAATGATAATACTCATAAGCGCGTTTGTACCGTTGAGGGATGTAGCGTGTTCGATTTAGCATCTCATAACAAGGACGAGAGCAAGGGTTGTACCCCCGATGAAGATGATTATCAGCTCGGTCACTGGGTCACTTGTACGGATTGCGAGAGCGATTATCACGAGTATCATACCCGTAAAACTCTCTCGGGATCTTACAGAGTTTATTGGGAAGATACAGATGACGGCATTTACCACGTTGTATATTGCACCGAGTGTGAAGGACCTGTTGAATACGAGGAGCATAAGTGGACTTCCTGGTACCTCGAAAACACCACAAACGAAACCAGAAGACACATGAGAAGATGTACAACGTACGCCTGCTACCGTTACGAATACAGCACGGAGCACATTTACGATGACGGCGAAGTCACCACCGAGCCGACATGTCTGACCCCCGGCGTTAAGACTTATACCTGTATCGCAGACGAATGTACACATTCTTATACCGAGGAGATCCCCGCAACAGGTCACGATTGGGGCGAGTGGACTCCCAATGATAACGATGCAACAAAGGAAATTCGTATTTGTAAAAACGATCCCACTCACACCGAAGAGCGTTTTGCTCACGAGCATGAGTGGAGTGAATGGAAAAACGATGAGGTTTCCGAAACGCACTCCCGTACCTGCGGAGCTGAAAATTGCCCCGTAGAAAAAGAAACCGCACCTCACAACTGGGATGACGGCGAACAGATCGGTACTCCCACCTGCACAGAGGGTGCGAAGATGGTTTACACCTGCGACGATTGCGGCGCAACCTATGAAGAGGACGTCGACTGCCTCGGCCACGACTTCGGCGAATGGGGTTTTTACGATGAAAATACTCACAGAATGACCTGCTCTGTCTGCAACTACTACACGGAAGAAGGACACTACGGGGATAACTGTGTTGAAACCGTATCTCCTACCTGCTATTCCACCGGTGTTATGACTTATATCTGCGAGGGTTGCGGTCAAACAATGACCGAGGAACTCCCGATGACGGAGCACACCTGGACAGACTGGGCGCCTGATGGTGATGAAACCCATAAGCGCGAGTGCATGAATGACCACTGCAATGCAGTGGAAACTCTGCCTCACGATTGGAACGACGGCGTTGTAACCACCAAGCCCTCCTGCTCCGAAAAGGGTGTTAAGACCTACACCTGCCAAACCTGCACACACACAAAGACCGAAGATCTTTCCATGACCGAGCATCAGTGGGGTGAATGGATCGTGAACAAGGTTGATGAAGCAAACACGCATGTTCGTTACTGTGTATGCGACAAGGAAGATAAAGCACCCCACAATTTTAATAACGGCACAGTTACAACCGAGCCCACCCACACCTCTAAGGGCGTTAAGACCTTTACTTGCTCCGATTGCGGATACTTCTATACCGAGGACATGGCAGAGACCGAGGAACATAGCTTTGATGAATGGAAGCCCGATGCAACCGTTTCCGGCAAGCACTACCGCGAGTGCGCTTGCGGTGAGCGTGAAAACGGTGATTGTACTTGGGATGAGGGTGTTCCCGGTATCGGTACTGTGGAAGGCAGCTATTTCATCGATTACACCTGTACCGCTTGCGGTGCGCACAACACAAAGGATGTACGTGGTGCACAGGTTCGCTATGACAACTGCGAAGGCTTGAACCAAAATCCCATAATCTTTATTCAGACCGCCGAGGAGGCAACCTATCAGCTCACACTTCCTACGGTGCAGGATATTGCGGCAAGAGAAGGATACGTGCTGATCGGTTGGAAGGCTTCGACCGATGGCGTCACCTACGCACCCGGCGCAGAAATGTATATTTCCTATGCAGACACTCCCTCGATCACATTCAGTGCGGTATGGGCACAGGTGATCGGTGAGGGTGAGCAGGAACTTTCGGCGGATCAGACCTATATTACCGATATGGAAGCGTTTGAGCTCCAGGGCGAGGGCGTTACATATCAAGGCGATCAGGTCTTCTACGTACCCAAGAGCGGAATCTATGCATTGATTGACGTCAAAAACGACAAGGAGGTTGAATAATCATGACTGACAAGAACAAAAAAATACTCTTCATCGCAATTCCGGTTGCAGTCGTGGTCATTGCGGCACTGATCGTAGGTGCAATATTCTTGCTTGGTGGTGCAAATGATACTTACAGAACCATCAAGGTGTATCGCATCGAGGGCAACGCCGAAGTGCGCAAAGCGGCAGGCGACATTATGACACCTTATGAAAATATGTTGCTTGAAAACAACGACTCGGTCAAGACTTTGGAAAATGGTTACCTCTACCTCAAGCTTGACGAGGATAAATATCTCTTGGCAGAGCCGGACGCAAGCTTTTCGCTCATTGCAACCGGCGATGCACAAAACAGTAAGACCCGCATTGAGATTGCATACGGCTCGGTAATCGTGCACGTAACCAATGCGCTTTCAGAGGATTCCTCCTTTGAGATCGGTACCGGTAACTCCACCATGGCGGTGCGCGGCACCTCCTTCAGAGTCAGCGTGACCGAGGACGAACAGGGTAACGTAGTCTCCTCTGTGGAGGTATTCGAGGGCGAAGTCAGCGTACAGCCCGTTGGTAGCACGAGCCAGCCCACCAGCGTCACTGCAGGTCAGGCAGCTGTGGTGGATCAGGACGGCGAGGTTGAAAAGACCGCCGAGGGCGTTGTACTGGAGGATCTGGACGATAATGCGCTGGAATTTTTGAAGATTGCCATCGAAAATGGTAAGGATATTGGCGCAAGCGCCGACGAGATCGACGAGATCATTGCGAATAAACAAAAGACGTTTACTGTTACCTTTACGTTTGACGGCAAGATATTTGCAACCGAGCGCGTAGCATATGGCGAGCTTGCAACACGCCCGACCCTGATGCCTGCGCCTACGGGTGATTGGGAATTTGATTTCACAACTCCCATCACATCCGATATGAGTATCAACTGGGTTGATTAAACGCGTGTAATGATGTATACCGGTGGCGGCAAACTGCCGTCACCGGTATAAGCGGAGGTTTTTATGAAAAGTAAACCGCTTGCCCAAAGACTGCTTGGGGCAATCCTTATTTTACTCCTTTCTTTTTTGCTTGTCCTATCGCAATCACTTTACAGCTTCGACAGGCTGTTTTCGGATCCCTTGTATCAAAGCGGATCTATACCCGGAACCCAAATTAAGATCATTGCCATTGATGAAAAAACCATCCAAGCATACGGGGACGTTTCTACATGGAGTCGCGAGATCCCCGCAAAGCTTGTGCAAACGCTTTACGCCGACGCGCAAAATGCGCCTGCCGTTACGGTATTCGATATGCTGTACGTATCCGCCAAGGATGAGGGCGGCGACTTAGCATTTGCACAGGCTTGTAGTGAGGCAGGAAACGTAGTTACCGCACTCAACGCGGTGCACAAACAGGAAATTTCTCTGATTGACGGCACTCTTTCGGTGGACAGCGAGCATATCTTGATGATGGAATCCCCCTATTCAGCCTTGAAAGATGCCACCAAATCCGGCTTTGCAAACGCCTATATGGATCGCGACGGCGCACTGCGCTACGCCAAACTGCAACTAGAAGATCAAGGCGTCATAGTGGACTCGCTGGCGCTTGCCGCTTACCGCGTGTATGCCGAAAATACCAACGCTACCGTTACGCTTCCCAAAACCAAGGATGGATTCTTTACTTTTGCCTACACGGCAAAGGGTGGAGATGGTTTTGAAGTCATCTCTCTTTGCGATGTGCTGGAGGACAAGATCCCTCCTGCCGCCTTCCGCGATTGTGCGGTATTCGTGGGTGCATACGCCCCCGGCATGCAGGACGCTTACAGTACTCCCATTGACAGAAGCGAGCCTATGTATGGTGTGGAGATCCATGCGAATATTTTCAAGGCGCTGACCGAGCAAAAAACATCTGTGCCCATAAGCGTGCCTCTGTATGCCGGGGTCGTAGCTCTGTTGTCTGCGGGATTTTATTTGCTGATCGCAAAGCGCAAGATCGTGTTTGCGACAATCGCCTTGTGCGCTTGTACAGCCATATGTATCGTGCTGCCCAAGGCGCTGTTTACACAAGGGGTTGAAGTAGCACTTGTATATCCTATTTTGTGCATGCTGGTCATTTACGTAGTCAAGCTGATTCTTGGTTACGTGCTGGAAAGCATTAAAAAGCAAAAGGTTATCAATGCCTTTAAAAAATACGTTGCGCCCGAGGTGGTGGACGAGCTTGCTAAAAAGGGCGATTTTTCGATTTCCCTTGGTGGTGAAAAACGCCACGTGGCGGTACTGTTCGTGGATATCCGCGGCTTCACTCCTATGTCCGAGGGTCTTATGCCCGAAGAGGTAGTGGAAATTCTCAACGAATATCTGAATCTGACCACAAATGCCATATTCAAAAACAAAGGTACACTGGACAAATTCATTGGCGATGCTACTATGGCCATTTTCAATGCGCCCTTTGACCTGGATGACTACGTATTCCGTGCGGTTTGTACGGCAATGGACATTGCAAAAGGAAGCGATGCACTGGAGGCGAAACTGCAAGAGCGTTTCGGAAGAAGCGTGAGCTTTGGAATCGGTGTGCATTGCGGAGATGCGGTCGTTGGCAACATTGGATGCGAACACCGTATGGACTTCACGGCCATCGGCGATACGGTCAATACCGCCGCAAGGCTTGAAAGCAATGCCGCACGCGGACAGATCCTCATCAGCAAAGAGGTATATGAGCATGTAAAGGATCGCGTGGATGCCAAGGAGATTGGAGCCATTCCCCTCAAGGGTAAAAGCCAAGAGGTATTTGTTTATCAACTGAGCGAGATAATAACGGAGAAAAGGATCGATGAGTAAGCTATATATCATACCGGATGCCAATCATATTGAAGAGTCTTTGGCTCTCGCAAAGCAGTATGATGCGCATTTTGAATACAATGATTTTTATCTGCCCGACGTTTATGACGATGCGGCACGCGTGGATGCGTTGATCGATCTGTACACCGCCCTTCCCAGAGATCGCAGTCTTGACACACTGCACGGTGCTTTCCTGGATGTGACCGTACATTCCGCAGACGCCGAGATCCGCGCAGTTTCAGATAAGCGTATCCGGCAGAGCATGAAAATTGCAAAAAGGCTGGGTGTTTGTGCCGTGATCTTTCACACGAATCTGATTCCGAATTTTAAAACGCAATCCTATATTGACGGCTGGGTCAGCAAAAATGCCGCTTATTGGCGTACGCTTTCGGCAGAATATCCCGATATCAAGATCTACATTGAAAACATGTTTGATATCGATCCTACCCCCATGAAAGCGTTAATGGAATCTCTTTCCGGGGTGTCGGGGGTAAGGGCATGCTTTGACTTTGCCCACGCCGCCGTATTTGGAAAGGATGTTTCTGCGTGGACAAGCGCACTGCTCCCGCATACTGCACACATACATATCAATGACAACGACGGCATTGCCGATCTGCACCTTCCGCTCGGCGAAGGCGTGCTGGATATAACGCCGCTTGATCGTGCTATTTGTGAAAGCGGTGCACAACCCGGTATCTTGATCGAGATGTCGGGCGTAGAAGCACAGAAAAAATCAATTCTGTATCTTAAGCAAAACGGTATCTATCCCTTCAGAAAGGGGGATCAAGCATGAAGTTTTCTTACGAGATCAGAGATATTCTGAATATCGGAATCGAGATCACGACCGAGAAAAACAAGCGTCACCTGCTCGAGAAAATGCTTAATAAAGCGATGGAGATCTCGGGGTGTGACGCAGGCACGCTTTACGTACTGCATGACGGAATGCTGCATTTCAGCATTATGAAAACCATTTCCATGGGCGTGGACAAAGGAAAAGACAGAGAAGAAATCGACCTTCCGCCGGTTGCGCTTAAGCCGGAAAACGTTTGCGCCTACGCTGCACTGAAAAAGGAGCTTGTCAATATTCCGGACGTGTATCATAGCTCGGGCTTCGATTTTTCCGGACCCGTGCGCTATGACAAGATGACCGGCTACCACACAAAGTCCATGCTTGTCATCCCTATGGAGGATGCCGAGGGGCACGTGATTGGTGTCATCCAGCTGATCAACAAGCTGGATTCCGATGGCAATGTCATTGCCTTTACAGACGAGGACGCATTCATTCTTCGGTCGTTGGGATCTATGGCGGCGGTGTCGATGACCAATATGATCTATCTGGACGAGATCAAGCAGCAGATGCAATCCTTTGTACAGGCATTTGCAACAGCGATCGATAAAAGAACCCCGTATAACGGCTCACATACCCGTATGGTTACCGAGTACGCCGTGATGGTCGCAGAGCAACTGAATCTGCTGTATCAAAGCGGACAGGGCGGCGAGCCGTTTGACACAACGAGAATGGAGCAGCTACGCTTGGCGGCGGGACTGCACGACATTGGCAAAATGGTCGTGCCCCTTTCTGTTATGAACAAGAGCACCCGTCTGGAGGGTGGGTACAAGGAGATCGAGCATCGATTTGCTTATCTGCGGTTGCTGTTTGAACGTGATCTTCTCAAGGGAAGGCTTTCGAGCGCAGACTATGAAGCCAAGATTGCAGAGCTTGATGCAAATCTAAGTATCATTGCACAAGTGAATACGGCTGGATTTTTGTCCGATGAGTTGCTAAACCAAATCAATACGATAGCAAAGCACAGTTATCATCAAGACGACGGTACTGTCATTGCATATCTGACCGAGCATGAGCTGAGTTGCTTGCGGATTCGCAAGGGTACGCTGACCGCAGAGGAGCGTTCTATTATGGAAGGGCACTCGGTTATGACCGAGGAGATCCTTGCACAGGTATATTTTAGCGATACCTACAAAAACGTCCCTCGTTATGCAAGCCAGCACCATGAGTTTTTGGACGGTAGCGGATATCCGAACGGATTGCGCGGCGATGAGCTCTCCATGGAAACCCGCATTTTAACCGTGGTGGACATTTTTGATGCACTCACCTGTAGCGACCGCCCGTATAAAAAGCCCATGTCAAACGAACGTGCTTTCGCCATCCTGAACCAGATGGCAGACGAGGGCAAGCTCGATAGAACCGTTATAAACGCACTCGAACAAGCCATATTACAACCACAACGGCACTGTAAAACGGAGGCTATATGAGAACCGATCGAAACTTCAATATATTAACGGCTTTTACGATGCTTTTTTTCGCTTTCATTCTGGTCGTGATGGTGCTGATCTACCTCTTTCCGGGAGATATGAACGCGATATCAACTGTCGCTCCTTGGTATGTTTGGGTCATCGTTGGTGGCACGTTGGCATACGTTACCGCGCTGCTCATATTCTTTTTCGTCGTACATAAAAAGGACAAGAAAACGAATGAAGATCAAGACGAAACATAAAGAAAGCGGTGAGCCTCGGCTCACCGCTTTTCGTTTATACAATTCCAATAACCGGTATAGCGCGGGGATTCCCGGCGGCAGAATTTGGCGCACGGGACGCGCCAGCGGCTTTTTTTGCAGAAGGGTCTCCTTAAAATGTCCTTTTGCACATGATACCACATCATTTTGAAAAAGTAAATCAATAGAGTATGGAATGAAAAACGAAATTTAGTCAATAAATAAGTCGTGATTTAAGCTCATTGGATTATTGATACAATATATTCCATATTTTTCATATAGGGTATGCGCTTCGATTGCGAGATAAATATGGATACCTCCCACTATAAATTCGTTATCAAAATACTTTCGCATGTGTTCCTTGTATTTTTGATTGGCGATTTCTCTGATTTCCGGGATGACCAGATTATAGATTTCAGTGTCTTCTATCGGGTCATAAAATTCATAAAAGCCGGATTTCTCTCTTATGGGGAGTCTTTTTTCAATCGGGTCATTTGGCGTTACATAGTATGGAACATCATTATATCGCCCCTCGCTCTTAAAGAAAATCTTCAGCTGTGGAAGTTCTAGGATTTTGTCTTTGATATTCGGAGGCAGATTGTTGATTTTGTTGAGATTACTATCTAATTCTTCTTGGGTAACCAATGGTCTCAATGCCAAATTGGTGGGCAATCCGGCTTCGACAATATGTCCCGAATAATATAGATCATCTTGGCTATACCAATCATATGTTACTTCCAATGCCTTTTGAGAGAGACAGTTGCCGCAATATATGTCTCCAAACTCATGGTATGCTTTTGAAAAAATGCCAAGTCGTTTCTTGCATCTGCAACAGCGTTTAGTCATATTCGTTCTCCTTTGATAAAAGCATTTCGATTTTGTAGACATAATCTTGTATATGTTTTCATTGTAACATAAAATATACAAAAAATCAATCATGCAGCATAAATCTCTTTATTTTGCAGATACTAACATCACGATTTGAGTTGTAGGGGAATTTGCGAATGGCCCGCGGGTCCTATGCGCACCTGCCCCTGCAAATGCATTTGCCAAAAGGAGATTTATATATATGAAAGCAACCGGTATTGTGAGAAGAATTGACGATCTGGGAAGGGTGGTCATCCCTAAGGAGATCCGCCGCACCATGCGCATCCGAGAGGGAGACCCTTTGGAAATTTTTACCGACCGTGAGGGGGAGGTCATCTTTAAAAAATATTCGCCGATCGGCGAGCTGGCGTCGTTTGCAGGGCAGTATGCCGAGACCCTGCACAAGATCTGCGGCTTTGGCGTGGTGATCTGTGATCGCGATGCTGTCATTGCCACGGCGGGCGTGCCGCGCAAGGAATATGCGGATAAGTCGCTTTCTGAGGAGCTGGAGAGCGTGATTGAGGGCAGAGGGCTGTATTTGTGGCGCGAGGGCGAGGAAAAATACCCTGTTATTGCGCAGGAAAGCGCACATTACGTCAGCTGTGCGATGCCCATCATCAGCGAGGGAGATATTGTGGGCTGCGTGGTGTCGGTTGCGGACAAGGCAAGCGAGCGCACGGGGCAGCTGCACAGTGACGTGGAATGCAAGCTGGTGCAGACCGCCGCAAGCTTCCTTGGCAGACAGCTGGAGGGGTAAGCTAAAAAATTACACCTCTTTGGTTGTAGAATTAGCGAAAAAATCATTTCAAATTGTGATTGGAAAGCGATGCAACGTCCCGAGGTATGTAGGGGCGGATAGTATCCGCCCGCACAAAAACGGTTTTGGAGAGGATTGCCCAAACGGTAGTCCTATCTCATTGCGGGCGGGAGGCTAATAGCCTCCCCTACAAATTATGGGGCTTTATATCACAACAAATGAAAGCAGAAGCCGTCATGACTTCTGCTTTCATTTATTTTACCGCTCATTTGTCCCAAAAACACGCCTATCTGTTTTTTCTATGGATAATGTATGAATTTGTGCCCAAAGACCTTGATTTTTGTCGCGCGTCTTGGTATAATATAAGATGAATGATTATATCTTGGGGGCATGTGCCCAAAAGGAGTTACATATGGAAAGAGTATCCAAACACAATTATTATTTGGACATTGCGCAAACGGTTGCAGAGCGCAGCACCTGCCTGCGTAAGAAGTACGGCTCGATCATCGTCAAGAATGACGTCATCGTGTCCACGGGCTACAACGGCTCGCCCAGAGGCAGAAAGAACTGCTCGGATATCTCTTACTGCATGCGTGAGCATTTGCAGATCCCGCGCGGCGAGAGATATGAGCTGTGCCGCTCGGTGCACGGTGAGGCAAACGCCATTATTGCGGCATCCCGTGAGCAGATGCTGGGCGCAGACCTGTACATGGCTTGCGTAGACCCCAAGGATGGCGCCATTGTGGGCGGTACCTGCTCTTGCATGATGTGCAAGCGTATGGTCATCAATGCGGGCATTGCGCGCGTCATCATCCGCGACACCAAGGATGATTTCCGCATCATTGAGGTGTCGGATTGGATCGACAACGACGACAGCCTGAGCGGACAGTTTGGATATTGATAAAGAGGGAACACATGAAAATCAAGCAAATTGCAATTGCAGCCGTAGCGCTTGCCCTGGCATTGGGGCTTTGTGCGTGCGGCACAAAGGTAACGTATCACAGCGAGGACGGCAGCTATACCGATAAAAAGGGTAACGAATACCTGCGTGCCCCTTCCGCCTACGAGCCGGTCTCTTACGAGAACGAAAAGGCGGTTGGCAAGCTGGTGGCAGGTATTGGCGAGTTTGAGCTGTTTCAGATCGCGAACGCCAATGAGGGTGAGTGGCTGACCACGGCAGACGGAGACGTGTTGTACGTAGAGGGTGTCAAGCTGCCTACGTTGGCTGAGTTTGGCACCGACCGCGTGTACATTTGCCGCGAGGGCGAGAAAATTCACGCTTTTGCCACCGTGACCAAGGCAGACGAGATCCGCGCCTTGATCGACGCGTACACCAACGGCGAGAGCATTCCGTACCCCAGCCGCATGGCAGAGCAGAGTCTGCGCCTGCGTTTTGCGTCTGAGGAGTATCCGTTCTTGTATTATCGCCTGACTTACCTGGAATATTCCAGCGATGTGATCGTGTACACGGTCGACGCCCAGGGGAACGAGACGGAAACCAACTACGGCAAGTATTTTATTTACAACAGAGATGAAGGCAGATGCGTACCCGTCGGAGACGTGGTGCACGCTTACGTGGAATGATGGAACAGAACAATAAGAGAAAGAGAATTTATACGCAGCCTATGACGGCTGCCCATATAGCAGACGTGGCTGAGCTGGAAAAGCTTTGCTTCTCCGCTCCTTGGAGCGCACAGAGCCTGGAGCTTTTGACCAAGGAAGGCATTGGCACAGGCGTGGTGTACGTCGAAAACGGTAAGGTGGTGGCGTACGGCGGCATGCTTTGCGTGGTGGATCAGGGACAGATCACCAACATCGCCGTGCATCCCGATTATCGCCGTCGAGGCATCGGTCGCGCCATTGTGGGGGCTTTGCTCAAATACGCCATGGATGAGCGGTTTGAGGAGGTCACTCTGGAGGTGCGCAAGTCTAACGAGGCAGCGCAGGCGCTGTATCGCGGCTTGGGATTTCGTGCCATTGCCACTCGCCCCGGGTTTTACTCCAAGCCGGTTGAGGATGGCGTGATCATGACGGCATATCTGTAAGGAGAGCATATGTACATTTTTGGAATGGAAAGCTCCTGCGACGAGACCTCTGCTGCCATTGTGCATGCGGATGACGCAGGAAATTTAACGATCAAGGCAAATATCGTGGCGTCGCAGGTGGACGTACACCGCTTGTACGGCGGCGTTGTGCCCGAAATCGCCAGCCGCGCGCACGTGGAGGCGGTATCGCGCATTACGCGCGAGGCGCTGGACACTGCGGGCATTACGGTAAAGGATATCGATTGCGTTGCCGTCACGGCAAATCCCGGCTTGATCGGCGCGCTTCTGGTGGGCGTAAATTTTGCAAAATCCTTTGCGTTTGCCAATAAGATCCCCTTGGTGGCGGTCAACCACATCCACGCGCACGTGGGTGCGGCGTATCTGGCACATCCGGGGCTTCGGGCACCGTTCGTGGCGCTTGTGGTGTCGGGCGGTCATACGCAATTTTATAGGGTGAATACCGATACCGATTATACCGAGATCGGCGGCACGCGTGACGATGCGGCAGGCGAGTCGTTTGATAAGGTGGGTCGCGTGATCGGCATGCCGTATCCCGGCGGTGCAGCGCTGGACAAGCTGGCGTACCAGGGGGATCCTAAGGCGTTCAAGCTGCCCTCTCCCGCTCTGGCAGGGGATAGCCCTGATTTTTCGTTCTCGGGTCTTAAGACCTCGGCGCTCAACCTGATCAACGGTGCGGCGCAGCGCGGCGAGGAGATCAACGCGGCGGACATGGCGGCAAGCTATACCGATACCATTGTCAAGGGCATCGTCAAGCAGACCGAAAAGGTGCTGGAGCAAACCGGCACGCCGATTCTGGTGCTGGCAGGCGGTGTGGCAGCAAATTCGCACCTGCGCCGCGGCTTGCAGGAGCTGTGCGATAAGCACAAGGTCACGCTTGCCGTGCCTCCCATTTCGCTGTGCGGCGATAACGGAGCCATGGTGGCGGTAGCCGGCTATTTCGCGTTTATGAACGGCGAGAGGGCAGGCACCGACCTCAATGCAAGCGCGTACGACTGATCCTGCAGCAAGGGGATCTGTCAAGCCCTTTTGCGAAAATAAATCATTTTCGTCAAAAGGACGAAATTGTGTGCGCTTTTGGACAAAAAGAAGGCACAGCGGTTTTACACACAAGTTTTCCACAGGCTGTGGAAAAAGCGGTGGAAAACTGCATAAACTCGGATTTTATACATGGAAAATCGTGGAAGAAATTCGAAAAAGGTCGAAATAACAAGCGAAACTGTGGATAAGCCTGTGGAAACTGTGGATAACTTTATGCATCGGACAGGCTGTGGAAAACTTTTCAAGGGGATCGCTTCCGTTGGAAAGTCAAAAAATTCACAAGAAAATTTATCGTCAACTTACACAAAAAGACTGCTTGGGAGGTAGGTATTTTGGCATACGAAGAACTGGAAAAGCAACAAGTAGAGTGTGCAGAAGCACACAAGGAGCATGGCACAAAGCCTTATATTTCCCCTGCCGTTGTGCGCAGATTGCCGCGTTATTATCGCTATCTGCGTGAGCTTTTGACGCAGGGCATTACCCGTATCAGCTCGAGCGAGCTGTCCGCCCGCATGAACGTGACCGCCTCGCAGATCCGTCAGGACCTCAATTGCTTTGGTGGCTTTGGTCAGCAGGGCTACGGCTATAACGTGCATTATCTGTTCACCTGCATCAGCGAAATTCTGGGTGTAGGTGCAGGCTTCCATGCCGTCATCATCGGTGCGGGGGATCTGGGCAGAGCGCTGGTGCATCTTTCGATGTTCGAGAAGCGCGGTGTGGACATTCTTGGTATGTTTGATGCCGATTACGGCATGGCAGGTCTGGAGATCGCAGGCGTGACCATTTATCCGCTGGATACGCTGGAGCAGTTCTGTGCGCAGAATCAGGTGGATATTGCCGTGCTGACCCTGCCTAAGGAGGACGTGCCTGCCGTGGCAGAGCGTCTGGTCAAGTGCGGTGTCAAGGGCCTTTGGAATTACATGGGCGTAGAGCTGGATTACAGCCGCGACGACATTGTGATCGAGAACGTGCACCTGGGTGACTCTTTGATGATCCTCAATTACGAGATCTGCCGCAAAATGCAGGAAAAGCAAGAGGCAGCCGAAAAGGAAAGCAAGGAGTAACGCATGGCAATACAAATTGAGTACGGCAACGGCGTGGTCGTGCTGCCTGCTAAGGCGGCGGCAATGGCGCCGAGTGCCGAGAAGAGCGACCTTGCGGTGCTGCTGGCATTGCTTGCGGACGCTTCTCTTTGCGCAAGCTATGGGCAAGAGGAGGGCGTGCGTCTTTTGGCGCAGGCAGCAGACTGCACCGAGGAGGCTGTGACCTCTGCCATCGCCTTTTGGCGCGGCGCAGGCGTGATCAGCGTAAGCGCGCAGCAGGAAACCCAGCCGGTGGTACTGGCGGCAGCCAAGGCATCGGCACCCGCGCCCGCACAGGCACAGCCTGCACAGAGCGGCGCAGAGCTGCTCAAAAAGAGCGAGGATCTGCCTAAATATACCACCGCAGAGCTGGGCACGCTGCTGGAGCAGCGCCCCGATACGGCGGAATTGTTGACTGTTTGCCAAAACCTGTTTGGCAAGCTGTTCTCGGCGTATGAGCTGAATACTATGCTGGGTTTGACGGATTATCTGGGCTTGAGCTCGGAGTACGTGCTGGTGCTGGCAACCAATTTCTGCAACTGGAGCAAGGAAAATGACGTGCGCCCCTCGGTTCGCGCATTTGAAAAGCTGGCAGTTTCGCTCTTTGACCGTGGCATTGTAGAGGTCATTGCGCTGGAAGCAGAGCTTGCGCGCATGGAGCAGGTACGCAGTGTAGAAAACAAGCTGCGCCATCTGTTTGGCATAGGCGCACGCGCGCTGACCACCAAGGAGAAAAAGGCGTTCTCGGATTGGGTACATACCTATCAGTACGATCTGGAAATGATCACGCTGGCATTTGAAGCCGGCGCAGATGCGTCTACCGACGTCAGCGTGGCATACGTCAATTCCATTTTGAAGCGCTGGCATTCTGCCGGCATTCGCACGCCTGCAGACGTGGAAGCGGATAAGCAGGCAAGTGGATCTGCCAAGGATAAGGGGAAGGGCAAAAAGGCAGCCGACGCGCAAAACGGCAGCTTTGATACCGATGATTTCTTTGAGGCGGCTATGCGTCGCAGCCTGGGTGAGAACTACGACAAAATTGTAAGTGAGGGATAAGCGAATGGGATATAATCAGGAAAATTTCCGCAGAATTCGCGAAGAATACAGCCGCAAGTACCTGCTTGTGCAGGAGGCGGCGACCAAGAGAAGAGAAGAGGTCCACGCCATGATCCCCGAGGTGCGCGAGATCGACGCACAGCTCTCCGATATGGGTCTGCGCATCATGCAGGCAGCCCTGCAGAATGAGAACTATCAGGAGGCTATGGCGCAGATCGAGGCAAAGAGCAAGGCGCTGGAGCAAAAGCGCGCTCTGGTGCTGGAAAAATACGGTCTGCCCGCCGATTATACCGCGCCGCATTATGAGTGCTCCGTGTGGGGTGATACC
>JAZRQR010000156.1:0-11169 GCA_045650025.1 Eubacteriales bacterium | reverse complement strand
ATCAGCTGCAGGTAGTCGATGACCACCAAGCCCAAATTGTCCACGCGGCGCAGCTTTGCCTTCATGGCGGTAACCGACTGACCCGACGTGTCGTCGATCAGCACGTCACACTTGGCAAGGTGCGAGGTTGCCTCGGCAATCTTGCGCCAGTCGTCCTGACCAAGCTCACCCGTACGCAGCGTGTACGAGTCCACCAGCGCTTCACTGGCAATGACACGGTTGACCAGCTGGTCGGCAGACATTTCGAGCGAGAAGATGGCAACCTTCTTGCCGGTCTGCGACGCTACGTTGGTCGCAATGTTCAAACAAAACGAGGTTTTACCCATACCGGGACGGGCGCCGACCAGGATCAGGTCGGATTTGCCCATGCCTGCCAGCACGCGGTCAAGACCCGAGAAACCGGTCGACGTGCCCGCGGCGGCGTTTTTATTTTCCTTAAGCTCATGCAGGTGCGCGTAAACGTCCCCGATGACCTCACGGATATGCTTAAAGTTTTTGGTGTCACGACCCTGCGCAATGGCGTAAATGCTGTTCTGCGCGCTCTCCAGAATACCCGCCACCGAGTCCTGCTCGGAGTACGCCGCCTCGGAAATGTCGCTTGCCACCTCGATCAGACGGCGCAGCGTGCTCTTTTCCTTGACGATGCGGGAATAGTCCTTGATGTTGAGTGCGTTGGGCACGACCTCCGCCAAGGTGCGGATATAGTCCTGGCCGCCCGATTTGTCGTAAATGCCCTTGCGCACCAAGGTATCGATCAGCGTAACCAGGTCGATCTCGCTGTTTTGCGAGAACAGCTCCTGGAATGCAAGGTAGATCTGGCGGTGTTCCTCTAAGTAAAAGTCGTCAGAGGTGATCAGGTCGGCGATTTCGTTGAGTGCCTTGGGGTCGATCAGAATCGAGCCAAGCAAGCTCTGCTCGGCAATCAGAGAGAAGGGTAGCTTTCGTACCAGTTCCTCGCTCATTGTAACCTCCTTGAAATTTGGTAAATGGGGCGTTACGCGCCGACCGTGACCTTGACCTTACCCACGATCTCGGGGTACAGGCGCACGTCAAAGTTGTAGGTGCCGTATGCCTTGATGGGATCGGGCATCACGATCTTGCGCTTATCCACGGTCACGCCGTGCTGCTTTGCAAGCGCCTCGGCAATGTCCTTGGAGGTGATCGAGCCGTAGAGTCTGCCGTCTGCACCTGCGTTGACCGAGATCTTGACAACCACCTCGGCAAGCTTTGCGGCAATGGCGTTTGCCGCCGCCTTTTCGGTTTCGATCTTATATTGCTTGGAAGCTTCCTTGTTTTTTACCTCGTTGAGTGCCTTGTTGTCAGCCACAACAGCGAGCTTCTTGGGGAACAGGAAGTTGCGTGCGTAGCCGTCCGAAACGTCTACGATCTGGTCCTTCTTGCCTTGTCCCTTTACGTCCTGTAACAGTAATACCTTCATGTGTATCGTCCTCCTTGGGTAAGAAAATGCAAATTATTGCGTGTTTTCGGTTTTATAATCGTATTCGAAATATTCGTTGATGGCGCTCTTGAGCATTTCGTAAGCGCTTTGCAGGGTAGCGTTCTTGATCTGCGCACCTGCCACGTCAAAGTGTCCGCCGCCGTTCAGCTTTTCCAGAATCAGCTGTACGTTGATGTCGCCCTTGCTTCTGCCCGAAATGGCAACCGTGTCGTCCATAAATACCATGGCAAAGGCTGCCTCAATGCCCTTAAGCGTCAGCAGGCTGTCGGCTGCCTTGGCTGCTGCAATGCGGTCCTCGGGCGAGGGCTCGCGGTCGGTATTCAGCCAGGTAATGGCAATCACGTCGCGGAAAATGCGCGCGGTGGAGTCAAACGCGCTGGCAATGCGCATATCCTCCAGATCCTTGTTGAAGAACTCGCGCACCACGCTGGTGTGTGCACCGCGGGAGTAGAGGTAGTGCGTGTTCTCAAAGGTCTGCGCACCTGCGTTTCTGGTAAAGTTGTTGGTGTCCAGCATAATGCCCGCCAAAAGCAGGTTTGCCTCTTCCTTTTGCAGGCACTCGGCGTATTCGCTCTGCTGCAGCATTTCGGCAATGATCTCGCTGGCAGAGGATTTGGTGGGCTCAATATAGTTTAAGAAGGTTGCAAAATCGGGCTCCTTGACCAGTCTGTGGTGGTCGATGAGCGCAATGTGCTGCACTCTTCCGGGCAGGTCGGGCGCTTCAAAGATATAGCGATTGTTGGCGTCCACAATGATCAGCAGCGTATCCGAGGTCACGGCGTTCATGCCTGCCTCGCGGTCAATAAACATCTCTGCAAATTCCGGCAGAGCGGCAAGCTGCGCGTAGCAGGTGCGGAAGGTGTCGCAATTGCGGTCGGTCACAATGTGCACGGTGGGCATGGCAGAGGGAGCGCGGCCCTTCTCGGCAGCCTGTGCCTGCAAAACGCTCATGGTAAAGCGCGCAGCACCCACGCATGCGCCAAGCGAGTCAAAGTCGGGGTTGGCGTGACCCATGATCAGCACCTTGCCGCATTCACGGATCTTGCTTGCCAGCACGCCTGCGCTGACGCGCGAGTTGATCGAGGAGTTGCTCTCCAGAATCTTGTGCGTACCGCCAAAGTATTCCAAGCTACCGCCCACGTCGCGGCGCAGGGCAACCTGGTTACCGCCACGGGAAAGCGCAACCTCCAGCGCAGCGTAAGCGGCGTGCTCCTTTTCCTGCATGTTGCCCGTAATGGATGCAAGACCGATCGAAATGGACACGGGGAAGGTATTGTCACCGATCTTGACGTCCATGATCTTGGAAAGAATGCTGAAGTGGTCGGCAATGCACTTCTCCAGCATTTCCTCGGAGAAGACCGCCAGGTATTTGTCGCGGTCGTATTCGCGGATCATACCGCCCAGACTCTTGACCCAGTCGGTCAGGATCTGCTCGATGCGCGAAGCGGTCTCGCGGTAGTTTGCGCGCACGTATTGTGTCAGCTCCTGCAGGTTATCCAGCGCAATAAAGGCAACCACGGGGTTTTCGCGGTCGGCCTTTTCCTTGAGCTCCAGCAGGCTGTTGACGTCGCGGAACACGGTAAAGAAGTATTCCTTGCCGTCTATGTGCATCGGGTAGCTTTGCAGCTCGTATCTCTTGCCGTTGGAAAGACGGGTGATGGGACCGTCGGGCAGCAGGTCGGTGCCGTGTGCCGATGCCTTTGCACCGTGCGCGGAAACGGCAATGATATCCACGGGAACCGAGCAGAATTCAGAAAGGCGGATGTTGCATACGGGTGAGCGGTAGCCCAGCACGTCCTGCAGCGCGCTGTTGATGATCATCACCACGCCGTCGCGGCCGATTACCGCGTAGGGCACGTCGATCACGTAGCGGAACATATCGTAAACGTCTGTGTTGGCAAGATCTGCTGCCGTAACGGCTTCACGCAGACGCAGATAGCGTGACAGGTAAATGATAAAGACCGCAAGGCAGGTCAGCGCAAAGATCATGGCAGCGCCAACGGCGAACCAGCCGATGGTGGTGGCGGAGAAATCCAGATGACCAATGGCAGAACAAGCGCCAAGCAGCACAAGACCCACTGCGGCGCAAATGGCAAAGGGCACGCGCAGATCGATATAGAGCGTGTCTTTTTTACCCTCGTAATGGCCGTTTTTGTGGTGAACGGAGCGGTGTTTCATATCATTGTCCTCCATTGAAGTTGTTAAACTTTCTTTCAAGAGCGGCGGCAATTGCGTTGGTGATCACGGCAAACGAGCCAAAGAATGCGACCATGGGGATCACGCCGATGCCCAAAAAGACGATGGCGAGAACGTAGGTCAGGATCAAGGGCCACTTGACAGCGGCGCGCTTGACGTTGGCGATGATGCTCAGAATGCCGCAAACCGACATCATAGGCATCACGGCAAGCAGCAGGTTGAGTGCCACAAAGGTGACAAGCTCGCCCTTTGCCGAGAACGAGGAGAGCAGCAGGACTGCGTAGCACAAAATCACGAACACGGCGGTAGGCACCGAGGGTGCGTAGGCGGTCAGGTGAGCGGGGTATTCCTGCTTATCCATGCCGCGCACCAGAATGGCGGTAAAGCCGCGGTGAGCCACAAAGGCAAAGACCCATGCGATCATGATGGTCACGCCGGGCAGCATTCCAAGCACGGCAGACGCCACCGAGTCGGAGAATGCCTTTATGGTCTGGTCTGTTACCTCGCCGCCCAGCATGGGAGCCAGCTGCTCGGTGATCTCGGGCATCTGTGCCATTTGGTGCAGGGAATCGGCAAGCATGGTGGAAACGGACGCGTGGTAGGCTTTGATATATTCGGTCACGCCTGCCATGGTGGGTTGCATGCCGGCAAGCAGCGCGTCACCCAGCGCACTTGCCAGGTAAGCGGCGAGGAGCACGCCGGTGGCAATGCCGACCGAGAGAATGACCGAGAGCTTCTTTTTGTGGCTGAATCCAAAGGCAAGCGCAGCAAGCACGGGTAAAAACGTCTGAGCGGCAAGCATGGGATCATGGGTCAGCCAAAGCTCTGCGCTAAATGCCACGCCGGCAATCAGGAGGATGGCGATATATTGCTGTGCGCGCCCGGCACCCGAAAAGAGCAGAGCACCTGCCACCGTGCCGCAAAGCAGCGCGACGAACAAGGCGGTGAAGTAGGGGCTGAGCAGCGCGAGGATGAGTGCGCAGGCAACGGTACAGCCTATGAAGAGCGGCTTTTTGCAAAGGGTCAGAATGAAAGCGGTGCAAAGCGCGAGGATGCCAAGCGAGATAGCGAGGGGAATGGTGTGTAAGGCACCTTCGGCGCCGATATAGTAAGGCAGCAGGGGGAGGGCTGCCGAGCAAGCGAACAGAACGATGCAGCAGAAGATACGCACGCCAATGGAAGCGGGGCGGATCTCTTGAGCGGTTTGGTTATTTGAAGGTTCCATAAAAACTCCTTTCCGTGCGCACGCGCGCATGCGCGCATACGAGCACCATCATACCATTATAATAGTATAACACATAAATTTGCGTTTGTAAACAATAAACGCAATAAATTCAAGAAAAAATAGGAAAATATTCAATAACATTATATATCGGGTGCTTTTGCGCCGGCAACCTTGCAGGGAAGCCTTTGCGTCGCTGTTCCCGGCAAGCGACGCAAAAGCCATAGAAAGAAGCTGCCTTTCCCTCCGAGATGTCGTGTTCGTACATTCCGCACCCCGTTTTTTGGTGATATTATATAACTTTTTGGGAGAATTTTTCGCAAAAAATTCA
Source organism: Eubacteriales bacterium (assembly GCA_045650025.1). Lineage (GTDB taxonomy): Bacteria > Bacillota > Clostridia > Oscillospirales > CAG-272 > SVQP01. The sequence goes on along the minus strand of JAZRQR010000156.1, from coordinate 5,961 downwards.
AAAAATATTTTCAAAAGGTATTGCAAAGCGAAAAAACTTGTGATATAATACTTACAGTAAGATATCATGTTGGAGTGGGTTGAGCAAATCCACTCCAAAAATTTTGTTTGGGGAAAGGAGCTTTTTATGAGCACAGTACAGGGCGCTAAGCGTCAAGGCAGTATCGCGCAAAAGGTCTGGGATATCGTGCTCCCTACTGCAGATGAGCTGGAATACGTCCTCTGGGACGTCGAGTTCGTCAAAGAGGGCGCGGATCATTACCTGCGCATCACGATCGACCATCCCGAAGGCATTACCATTGAGGATTGCGAACGGTTCCACCGCGCTATCGACCCGGTGCTGGACGAGACCGATCCCATTCAGCAGGCGTATATCCTGGAGGTCTCCTCCCCCGGTATCGAACGCGAGCTGAAAAACCGCGACCACGTGCAGATGTGCCTGGGCGATACGGTGGAGATCCGCCTCTACTCCGCACAGCACGGCGCAAAGGTGCACCGCGGCACCCTGGTTGGAATGACCGAGGCGGGCAACGTGCAGATCGAACAAAACGAAACATTATTGGAGTTTGATGCCGACAAGGTTGCAAAGCTGCAAACCGTGTTTGATTTCGGCGCAAACTAAGAAAGGATACAGATATGAACAACGAATTTTTCGCTGCCCTTGAGCTCCTGGAAAAGGAGAAGGGCATTCCGAAGGCGTATATGATCGAAAAGATCGAGGCGGCGCTCCTGTCCGCATTCAAGAAGGAATACGGCAACGGCACCAACGTCAGAATCCATATCGACGAGGTTAAGAAGGACGTGCGCGTTTACCAGCAGCACGAGGTGGTTGAGGAGGTAGAAGATCCTCAGACCCAGATCTCCCTGGCAGATGCTAAGGCGATCAGCAAGAGATATACCCTGGGCAAGATCGTAGAAACCGAGGTTAAGCCCAAGAACTTCCGCAGACTCAGCGCAGCGGCTGCAAAGTCGGTTATCATCCAGGGCATTCGCGAGGGCGAGCGCAGAGCAATGCAGGAAGCTTACGAGAACAAGAGAGAAGAGATCATCACCGCAACCGTTGACAAGGTGGATTACGAGACCGGCAACGTGCTGCTGGCAACCGACGACGGCAGAGCAGTGCTTCGCTATGAGGAGCAGATCCCCGGCGAGAGCTTCTACCCCGGTGATAAGATCAAGGTGTTCGTACAGGAAGTCAACAAGGAGTCCAAGGGCCCCATCGTAACGCTTTCCCGTGCACATGCGGGCTTGGTTCGCAGAATGTTCGAGCTGGAGGTTCCCGAGATCGCGGACGGCGTGGTCATTGTCAAGGGTGTTTCCCGTGAGGCCGGCTCCAGAACCAAGATCGCCGTATTCTCCAGAGATCCCGACGTCGATCCTGTAGGCGCATGTATCGGTAACCGCAGCATGCGTATCGACGGCATCGTTGACGAGCTGCGCGGCGAGAAGGTAGACATTGTTAAGTACAGCGAGCAGCCCGAGGAATTCGTGGCAGCTGCTCTGTCTCCCGCTCACGTGCTGGACGTTGTCATGACCGGTGAGCGCGCTTGCCGCGTACTGGTAGATCCCGATCAGCTGTCCCTTGCCATTGGTAAGGAGGGTCAGAACGTGCGTCTGGCTGCAAGACTGACCGGCATGAAGATCGACATCAAGTCTGAATAATTACGATCATGGAAAAGATCAAAAAGATACCTATGCGTCAGTGCTTAGGGTGCAACGAGCACAAGCCTAAGCGTGAGCTGATCCGTGTGGTGCGCACTCCCGAGGGAGAGGTGGTTGCCGATCTGACCGGCAAAAAGAACGGTCGCGGCGCGTACCTGTGCCCAAAGGCCACCTGCCTTACCCGCCTGCAGAAGAGCAAGCGTGCGGAAAAGGTGCTGGAGTGCTCCATTCCGGAAGAGGTATATCAAAGCATTGCGCTTGCTCTGTCCGGGGAGGACAAGGCGTGAGCGCGCCGGATCGCTTGCTGGGCGCTTTAGGCCTCTGCAAGAGAGCAGGCAAGCTGATCTGCGGCGTGCCGCTGATCTGCACCGAGATGCGCAAGAGCTCGCAGGTACAAATGGTACTTTCGGCTTGCGATGCATCGGATAATACCAAAAAGAAACTCAACGATAAATGTAAATTCTACGGCGTTGCGCTCTGTGAGCTGCCCCACACGGCAGACCAGCTTGCCGCTGCCGTGGGAAAGGACGCACCCATTGGCGCCGTGGCGGTGACCGATGCACGCTTGTTGCAGGCGGTCAAGGAGCATTTGCCCAAGCCCGCGCAGGACTAAGGGCGCGCCAGAGCACCGCGTATCGCAAAGCGGTCGGGTGCTACCAATTGGGTGATTGTAAGGAGGATTTATGGCAAACAACCCGCAATTCAAAATTATGCAACTCGCCAAGGATCTGGGACTCAAGAGCAAGGACGTAGCGGATCTGTGCGCTCAAAAGGGCATGGACGTCAAGACGACCAAAACGCTTGAGCCGGGAGAATTTGACCTTCTTTTCGACGCGCTTACCAAATCCCGTCAGGTGGATAATATTGACGATTACTTAGACGGAGTAACCTATATCCCCTCCCGCCTTCCCAAGAAGGAAAAGCCTGAGGCAAAGGCAGCAGAGGATACTGCCGCAAAGAAGGCGGAAGCACTTGCAGCAGAAGCGCTTGCAGCGCAGAAGGCTGCGGCAGAAAAGGCGGCAGCAGAAAAGGCTGCGGCTGAAAAGGCGGCAGCAGAAGCGCTTGCAGCGCAGAAGGCAGCGGCTGAAAAGGCAGCGGAAGCGCTTGCAGCGCAGAAGGCGGCGGCTGAAAAGGCGGCTGCAGATCAGGCAGCTGCAGAAGCACTTGCAGCGCAAAAGGCAGAGGCCGACAAGATCGCCGCACAAAAGGCGGCAGCACGTGCAGCAGCAATTGAAAGAGCGGCTGCAATCGAGGCTGCGGCAAGAGCGGCAGCAGATAAGCGCGCACAGGCAGCAGGCGACAAGCGCCCTGCACACGGTGCGCAGAACCAGCGTCCCGCCGGCCAGGGTCAGGATCGCTTTAACCGTGACTCTCAGCGTCCCGCAGCACCCGCAGGCCAGGATCGCGTGAGCCGCGACACTCAGCGTCCCGCAGCACCCGCAGGTCAGGACCGCTTTAACCGCGACGGTCAGCGTCCCGCAGCACCCGCAGGCCAGGATCGCTTTAACCGCGACGGCCAGCGTCCCGCAGCACCCGCAGGTCAGGATCGCTTTAACCGTGACGGTCAGCGTCCCGCAGCACCTGCAGGTCAGGATCGCTTTAATCGTGACGGTCAGCGTCCCGCCAGCCAGGGTCAGGATCGCTTTGGCAAGGATAACGCACGCCAGGGCAACCAGAGACCGAACAACAACTTCAACCAGAGAGGCGGCGGCATGGACAAGGACGATTACGTTCCTTCCGCACCCAAGGAGAAGTTCCAGGTACAGGCAATCGTGCGTGGCCAGACCCCCAAGGGCGGCGACGGTCAGCACAAGAAGGGCGCTGTACGCGTAGTAGATACCAGAACCACCGAGATCGACCTTTCCAAGTACGATGAAAAGCTGGACACCTTTGTCACCGAGACCGATCGCGATCTGCGCGATGGCAGCCGCGGCGGCAAGAAGCAGCAGGTTGGCAAGCCCATGGGCAAGAACCAGAAGGGCGGCAAGAAGCAGCAGCCCGTTGTCAAGCAGATCGTTCGCGTAGAGATCCCCGAGGAAATTTCGGTTGGCGAGCTGGCAAGCAGACTCAAGGCGACCGCCGGCGAGGTCATCAAGAAGCTGGTAGGCTTGGGCGTTATGGCAACCGTAAACCAGCTGGTGGACTTTGACACCGCTGCAATGGTTTGCGAGGAAATGGGCGCAGAGTACACCCGTGAGGTGGTTGTGACCATTGAAGAAAAGCTGTTCGACAGCACCGAGGATACCGAAGAAATGCTGCAGGGCAGAGCACCTGTCGTGTGTGTTATGGGTCACGTTGACCACGGTAAGACCTCCATTCTGGACGCGATTCGTCATGCAAACGTTACTGCAGGCGAGGCAGGCGGTATTACGCAGCACATCGGTGCATACCGCGTTAAGATCAACGATCAGGATATTACCTTCCTGGACACCCCCGGTCACGAAGCGTTTACCGCTATGAGAGCGCGCGGTGCACAGGCAACCGATATTGCCATTCTGGTAGTCGCTGCCGATGACGGCATCATGCCCCAGACGGTAGAGGCGATCAACCACGCAAAGGCAGCAGGCATTGACATCATTGTTGCGATCAACAAGATGGATAAGCCCACTGCGAACCCCGATGCGGTCAAGCAGGAGCTGACCAAGTACGATCTGGTACCCGAGGAGTGGGGCGGCGACGTCATTTGCGTTCCCGTATCCGCACTGACCAAGATGGGTATTGACGATCTCTTGGAGAGCGTGCTGCTGGTAGCCGAGGTCAAGGAGCTTAAGGCAAACCCCGACCGCCGCGCAAAGGGTATCATCATCGAGTCCAAGCTGGATAAGGGTCGCGGACCCGTGGCTACCGTACTGGTTCAGAACGGTACGCTGCATGCAGGTGACGTGGTCATCGCGGGCACTGCCGTTGGCCGTGTCAGAGCAATGACCGATCATACCGGTAAGACTGTTAAGGTGGCAGGTCCTTCCGTACCTGTTGAGATCACCGGTCTTGCAGAGGTTCCTCAGGCAGGCGACCAGTTTGCTGCTGTAGAGGACGAAAAGATGGCAAGAGAGCTGGCAGAGCAGAGAAAGGCAGAGGCAAAGGAGGAGGTCTTCAAGGCAAACTCCAGAGCAAACCTCAACGATCTGTTTGCACAGATCTCGGACGGTGTCAAGGATCTGAACGTCATCATCAAGGCAGACGTGGACGGTTCTGCCGAGGCAGTCAAGCAGTCCTTGCAGAAGCTGTCTAACGAGGAGGTCAAGGTCAACGTCATTCACACCGCAGTTGGTGGTATCAACGAGGGTGACGTTATGCTGGCAACCGCATCCAACGCGATTATCGTAGGCTTTAACGTACGTCCCGATAAGAGCGCACTGGACAGCGCAGAGCGTCAGGGTGTTGACATCCGCACCTACCGCATCATTTACGACTGCATCGAGGAGATCTCGGCTGCAATGAAGGGCATGCTTGCTCCTCAGTTCGTCGAGGTTCTGCTGGGTCACGCACAGGTCAGACAGACCATTCACGTGCCTAACGTTGGCTTTATTGCAGGCTCTTACGTGCAGGACGGTAAGATCACCCGTCAGGCACAGATCCGTATCGTACGTGACGGCATCGTGATCTTCGAGGACGAGATCGCATCGCTGCGCCGCTTCAAGGACGACGTCCGCGAGGTTGCTGCAGGCTACGAGTGCGGTATCAGCCTCAAGAAGTTCAACGATATTCGTACCGACGATATTCTGGAAGCATTCATCATGCAGGAAGTGGAAAGATAAAGAATCAAAGGGAGTTGCCTTGGGGCAGCTCCCTTGCTTTATGCGGTGCGCGAACAAGCGTCTTTTCATGTCCCGCGTTATCCCGATACGACCGATACCCCGAGTGCCATCCTGAGCGGAGTATGAAATTCCGACAACATCGCAATGCATTACGAATACCTTTATTCGGGATTTCATACGTAGTCGAAGTTTTGCAAAGCGGAATGTCCGCAAGCGGACAAGGAGCGGAGCAAAACCGCGAGCCATGATACCGGGGACTGTCCCCTGTGTCGTGTCCGTAGGACATGATACAGCGGGGCTGTCCCCCGTGTCGTGGCGCAGCGGGATCTGTGATGGGTCTGCTCAACGTCTGCTTAGCCTTTGTTACATTTTGTAGGGACAGGCGTCCCCGACTGTCCCTATATCGAATAAACTACTTTGTGCCTGCTCGGGGCGGTCGCCGCATGCGGCATGACGTCGCCCCCTACGCATGGACAGATTGCATTTCCGTAATCCGTTACATCAAGAACAGTTCAAAGACTAACATCGCAGATCCCGCATCA
>JAZRQR010000155.1:0-1520 GCA_045650025.1 Eubacteriales bacterium | reverse complement strand
TACATCATCGATTTCGGTCAGAATATCGCGGGCGTGCCTCGCATCGTTTTGCCAAAGGGCATGCAGGCAGGGGATACCATCACCATGCGCATGGGCGAGATGCTGGACGAGGACGGTGGACTTTACAATCTGCCTCTGCGTGACGCCAAGCAGACAGACACCTATATTGCATCGGGTGACGAGCGCGATCTTGAAGTTTGGCAGCCCAAGTTTACCTATCACGGCTTCCGTTACGTGGAGCTGACCGGCTATCCTTGTCCAGACAGCTATTGTGTGGAGGCGCTTGCACTTTACACCGATATCGCCAATGAAAGCGACTTTGTCTGCGGCTCTGCGGTGGTTTCCAAACTGCACAAAAATGCCGTGCAGACCGAAAAGGCAAATATCCATTCCATTCTGACCGACTGCCCCCAGCGTGACGAGCGCATGGGCTGGATGAACGACGCCACCGTACGCTTTACCGCCACGCCCTACAATTTTGACATCGGGCGCATTTTTCCCAAGGTGATCGGGGATATTCACGCAGAGCAACGCCCCGACGGCGCGTTTACCTGCTGTGCGCCTTTCCTGTTCGGTCAGTATCCCGCAGACCCCGTTTGCTCGTCCTTCCTTGTCGCAGGGGAGCAGACGCACCTGTTCTGCGGTAATATCGAGCTGATCGAAAAGGCATTTCCTTGGTTTGAGGCGTGGGAGCGGTCTCTGCTTTCGCGCAGCGAGGACTATATTGTAAATTACTCCTATTACGGTGACTGGGCTGCCCCCGCGTACGCTTGCCGCTCGTTTGAGGACGCCACAAGTGCCGTGACCGAGGGACGCTTTATGTCCACGGGATATTCCTATTATAATTGCACAGCGCTTGCCCGCATGGCAAAAGCACTTGGCAACGCAGACAAGCAAGCCGAATACGAAGTCTTGGCGAACAAGATCAAGAGCGCAATGCTGGCGCGTTGGTGGGATGCCGACAGTGCCAAAATGGCAGGCGGCTCGCAGGCTTCGCAGGCGTTCTCGCTTTGGCTTGGCATCATTCCCGACGATGCGTGCCAAAAGGCAGCCGATGTCATGGTGAACGACCTGCGCGAGCGCGATTACAAGTTCACCACCGGCAACCTTTGCACGCTGTATATGCTGGAAATGCTTGCAAAATACGGCTACGTGGACGACGCGTGGACGATTTTGACAAACGAGGAATACCCCTCGTACGGCTACATGATACAGAACGAGGCTACCACCGTGTGGGAACGCTTTGAGCTCAAAAAAGAGGATGGCATGAACTCGCACAACCACCCCATGTACGGCTCTGTGGATAAGTGGCTGTACAGCACGCTGTGCGGCATCAAGCCGATCTCTCCCGGCTTTGACGAGATCGAGATCGCACCGCATTACCCAACAAAGCTGCTCTCTGCGCAAGCACACGTGGATACAGTCAAGGGTCAGGTCAGCGTGCGATGGGTCAAGCGTTTTGGCCATACCTGCCTGTACGTGACCGTGCCGTTTGGCACGACTGCCAAGATCCGTCTGCC
>JAZRQR010000154.1:0-2134 GCA_045650025.1 Eubacteriales bacterium | reverse complement strand
GCCTGAAGTGATCAGCATTTTGTAAAGCTCACTCTTGATCAAATAATTCAGGCGGATTTGCGGTGCGGGAATCCTGTATATCCGCTCTTTTATCTTACTCCAAACTGCATCGGTCTTGCACACCCTATTGCTTTTGCTGCGTTTGCTGACGTAAAGCCGCACAAACAATGCAAAAAGCAGCGCAGTCAGACATGCATACAGCAAGATCACAAGCGGCACGTAGGAGCAAACACGACCACCCAAATTGGGGGATCGGAATCTTGCAAAAAGCGGGCTGACATCAGTCACAGCAATCAGATTTGTATTTTTGCATACATGATCGGCATTGACATATGGTATGCTGTTAAGCAATACGTGCAAGCAGTATGTGAGCACGCCGACACAGAACGCAATTGCGCGGTTTTGTATCAGTGTGGCAATCACTGCAGCAAATGCGCCAAGCAAACAAAATGCCAACGATCTAATCCCCAACGTCAACAAACAATATTCCCCTATCGAAATGGCATAACCGCAATATACAAAGCCTTTGACCGATTGGATGGCATTCAGGGCGGAGGAAAAGCCACTTGTTAACCACACCGCTGCGTACGACGTCAACGAAAACGCTATCACAAATCCTACCGCAGTTATGGCAATTACAGCGATTTTGGCAGTCGCGGTTGCTTGTTTGCTCTTTTTGGTGCATTGTATGATCTGCACCATATCGGTCGTGCGGTCACATGACACCACCAATACCGTTACCAATAAAACCAATGAAAAAACGAAGACGTTTTGTACGCCAAAGTTCAAATATTGCTCCCATCCATAACAAGGCTCAACGCCAATTTTCACAGTGCTTTTCAGCTCTTGATACGTGTCTATGATACGCCTCTGTAATCGATAATTGTAACTATCCTCGGGTATGCCCATCGCATCAAACTCAGATATATTTTTCTGTGCAGCGGCAATCACGCCGTCAATCTGCGTCGGATATTCCTGCGCTTTTGCAATCGAATCGTAAAGAGCGGTGAACATTTGCAAATCGGAATATCCCTCGGGGGCGTAGCGTTGCGGGGCCCAGTCCTGTGCGTTTGGCTGCATGGGGTCCTGTGCCGAGGCTTTTGTCAGTTCCCGATAGTAGTTATCCATTTGCTCGGGATTTTGAAAATATAACGCATAAAACGCGTCCATCTCTTTTTTGGGTATGCTGCTTTCCTGCGCGGCTTGGGCAGCATAAAAGGACAGCGCAAAATTGACCGCAAGAAACAAAGCCGGCACGACACGCAAAAAGCGCATTCCAAGAAGCTTTTTGAATTCAAATGCGATCAGCTTCATACTACTGTCCTTTCATTTTTTGATTTATGGATAGCGGGAAAGCGTTTTATCCCACGTGTTGTAGTAAACGCAGTAGTTTCCTGTTTCGATGTCAATGACCAGCTTTCCGCCTGCGTCGGCTTGCCAGAATGGGCAATTGAACGTGTCGTGTATGACGAAAGCTCCGAAATCATAAACAAGATATCCACCAACCACCTGCGGCATGCCGATCACAAGATCGTCGTTGGCAAACAATCTCTCCTCTGTACCTGTTTCGGTGTTATAGCGGTATACCGTACCACCCGAGCGGTTGTAGATCTTGCCATTGAGTCCGCATTCGCCCATCAGGCGCGGGTTGTCTGCGGCTTTGGTATAACAAACATAATTGTCCCAAATCTCGCCCGATCTTTGCGCGTTGGCATTTTCGTTTTTTTGCTTTGTAGCAAGGTCGTAGGCGTATCTGACAAGCTCGCCGTCGCACCACTCCGCAAAAGTAATATAGCCGCTATCCTGCGAACTAACGTGATCAAAATTCACGTAGTAAAGAATGCAGTCGCGCAGGATGGTCTGCTTGTCTGTCATGTCCGCACTCAGCGAATACACCTCGGTAGTGGGCGAACCACTTGCGGTGCAGTAATATCTGCCGTCAATATATGCCGCAGGGATATCGTATGCGGAATCCAGCTGCTCGTATACGCCCGTTTCAAGGTTAACTCTGAAAAAGACCTCGGCATAAGCGTCGCGGTACCAGTAGTAGTCAAATGCTAACGCGGTCATTGCACCGCCTTTGCTTTCAGTATCCGAGCCGGAAGCGATTTTATAAAGAATCTCAGCTTTTTTA
>JAZRQR010000153.1:0-11169 GCA_045650025.1 Eubacteriales bacterium | reverse complement strand
ATTTCAACCGGTAGGGTGCGGCGCCCTCGACGCACCGCACAAAACAAATTCATGTTTTTTTGAAAATCAATATGATTCGCCCCTGTGCAACGGGCTCCATTTGCCCTTTTTGTAGTACACCGCGAACATGCCGAATAGCGCAAGGTTATGCGCGATCATGCACGCCCAGGCGGACACCAGCGTCATATCCAGCAGCACCACGCACACAAACGTGCCAAGGATGCGAATCCCCCACATGCCAAGCACGTTAAAGGCAAACGGCACCTTGGTATTGCCCACGCCCTGCATCATGCCCTCGGTGATGATCGACACACCGTAGAACGGCTCGGACAGTGCCACCATGCGCAGCACCACCGTTGCCAGCGCAATGACCGCCGGATCGGACGAGAACAGGCGCAGCATGTGCGGCGCAAGCGCAAAGAGCAAGCCGCCCGACAGCATCATCAGCAGCACCTCGCACACAAGCATCAAGCGCCCGATGTCGCGCAATTTTCCCTTATCCTTCGCTCCCACGCAGTTGCCTGCCAGAGTAGCGGCAGCCGCCTGCATGCCGTAGCCCGGCACGTAAAACGCCGACTCGACCGTATTTGCAAAGTTGTGCGCGGCGGTGGAAATATCGCCAAGCGAATTGATCATGGACGCGAACACCACGTAGCCAAACGAGGTGGCAAAGCGCTGCGCCATATTAGGCAGCGCAACCTTCAGGCAGGGGCGCAGCACCTCGCGATCGGGGCGCAGGCTCTGCCCGCGGGGAGAGATAACGGGATGCTTCCACACCGCAACCGTGATCATGACACCGCCCACGACAAAGGACACGGCACTTGCCAGCGCCGCACCCACCACGCCAAGCCCCGCACCGGGAATCAGCAGGGCAATCCCCTCGCCAAGCCAGGGCAGCGCAAGCGGACGCGTGGGATAAATGAGCAGAAAATTGAGCACCACGTTGACGATATTGACCGCAATACCCACGCGCATGGGGGTTTTGGTGTCCCCCGCTCCGCGCAGCACGCCGCCGAAAATGACCGACGCAGCACGGAACAGCATGGGCGTATACAGAATGAAGAAATACGTTGCCGCCATATCGCGGATATCAGGGTCGACCTGCATCAGCGCAGGCACGATGGGCGCTAAGGAAAGCGTGAGCACGGTAAAGAGAATGCCCGAAACCAGCACCGCCAGCACCGCCTGTGCCGAGGCGCGGCGGCAGCGCTCCTGCTCGCCCGCGCCCATGGCGCGCGCAATATACGACAAAAAACCCACGCCCAGCGCGGAAAGCGTGCTGCCAAGCAGCCAGCCCACCGTGCCCGTAGACCCAACGGCGGCAGAGGCTTGCGTGCCAAGCGACCCTACCATGGCGGTATCCACGTACTGCACCGCCGTGTGCATCAGCTGCTCAAGCATGGTGGGCAGCGCAAGGCTCACCACCGTGGGCAACAGCCCCCATTTTATATTACGAAAAAAACGTTGCTTCATACAAAACGCTCCCCAACTTTCACTTCTTCCATTATAGCATAAAATCGCGCATGCGCAAACCCCTTTGCCTACAAAAAAACAAAATTATTCCAAAACCTATTGATTTTTCGCGCAAATCTCGGTATAATGAAATCACCAACTATGCAAAGGAGTACCATTATGGCTAAGATTACATTTATGGGTGCAGGCAGCACGGTTTTTGCAAAGAACGTGCTGGGCGATGCAATGCTCACCCCTTGCCTGCATGATGCAGAAATTGCACTTTACGACATTGACGCAGACAGATTGGAGGAATCCTATCTGCTCATTACCAAGCTCAACGAAAACATCAACGAGAACCGTGCCAAGATCAGCAAGTACCTTGGCGTGGAGAACCGCAAGGACGCTCTGCGCGGTGCGGATTTCGTGGTCGATGCCATTCAGGTTGGTCTGTATGACCCCTGCACCATCATTGACTTTGAAATTCCCAAGAAGTACGGTCTGCGCCAGACCATTGGCGACACCTTGGGTATTGGCGGTATCTTCCGCGCACTGCGTACCATCGTAGTGCTCAAGGAGTTTGCGGCAGATATGGAAGAGGTTTGCCCCAACGCATGGTTCCTCAACTACACCAACCCCATGGCAATGCTGGCAGGCTACATGCAGCGTTACACCAACGTCAAGACGGTTGGTCTTTGCCACAGCGTACAGGTTTGCTCCGAGGGTCTTTTGCACAGACTTGGCATGCAGGATAAGCTGGAGGGCAGAAAAGAAAAGATTGCCGGCATTAACCACATGGCATGGCTGCTGGAGATTCAGGATAAGGACGGCAACGACCTCTATCCCGAGATCAAGGAGCGCGCAAAGGCTAAGAACGCAAACGAAAAGCACGACGATATGGTGCGCTTTGACTACATTGACAAGCTTGGCTACTACTGTACCGAGTCCAGCGAGCACAATGCAGAATACAACTACCTCTATATCAAGGAAAACCGTCCCGAGCTGATTGAAAAGTTCAACATTCCGCTGGACGAATATCCCAGACGCTGCGTCAACCAGATCGCAGGCTGGGCAAAGCAGAAGGAAGAGCTGCTGGCAGGCGGTCAGATCTCTCACACCCGCTCCCGCGAGTACGCTTCTCACATCATGGAAGCCATTCTGACCGACACCCCCTACCGCATTGGCGGTAACGTGCTCAACAACGGCTTGATCCCCAACCTGCCCGACGAGGCATGCGTGGAGGTTTCCTGTATGGTTGACCGCACCGGCGTACATCCCACCTACGCAGGTCGTCTGCCCGTTCAGCTTGCCGCTATGAACATGACCAACATAGGCGTGCAGCTTCTGACCATCGAGGCAGCCGTCACCGGCAAGATGGAGCACGTTTACCAGGCAGCTATGCTTGACCCCCACACCGGCAGCCAGCTCTCCACCGATGAGATCGTGGCAATGTGTGACGAGCTCCGCGCCGCACACGAGGCAGCAGGTTATCCCATTTTCTGATTTTACATGACTAAACAGATCCGCCAACGGCATGAGCCGTTGGCGGGTTTTTTCATGTATTTGGGTGTATCTTATTGTTTTTTTCGGGAAGCTATAAACAGCACCACGGGCGTCCAGCCGGTCACGGCACCGCCGACGGTGAGCAGCAACGCGCTCTTATCGGGGAAATACCCGCGCAGTATTTTGTAATAGCACACACCGCTCAGCGTGCGAACGGCTGCCACCAGCAAAGTACCCACAAGCAAGCATGCAAGCCCGATAAACGGCAGAACAACCATGAGCAAGGCAAAGGTTTCGGTTTCAAACCAAAGCAGTAGCAAAAAGGGCAATGCAGGCACCAAAAACAGAATATACAACACGCCTGTAACAATCTCCATCACCCCATTGGCATCGTCAAAAATCGAACCTGACGACTCGCTCAGCATGGCAAAGAACTGCGTGCCGAAAAATCCAAGTCCACCCAAAATCAGCATCAGCACCGCAATCGGCACCATGATGCTGCAAGTGATGACTAAAATTCTGCCCCAAAGGCGGCGTTTTTGCGCGCCGCTCACCACGTCGCACCGCTCCGCCATCTTGCCAATGGCAAAGTAACGCACGAACGGCAAGCACGCCTTGGTGCGCAGCTGTTTGCCCGCACCGTATCGCTTGGCGATCTTATAAAGCGCGACCGATTGCAGCACGTAACCGATCACACCGCATGCAAGCGTTGTAAGCAGACCGATCAGCAGCACACCGCACAAGATCAAAAATGCGGCAGTTCCCAGCTCAATCGATTCCCAATGCCCGTACAAAAACGAGCCAAGGTCGGGATATTCCCGTACTACGTCATATACCATACGTCCTCCTAAGTACCGCTTGTACGGAATCAAACGGTTTCGTGATACGTATATTCCACGTCATCGATCACGCCGTCCGCTGCGGGAACCGGCTTGCGGAAGGATGCTATCAGCGTAATGATGGAATGCGCACCGCACAAAATACCCACCACGAACAGAATGATGTTGGCAGGCTCGGGATAGTATTCGCGATACACCTTCCAACGGCAGATGTAATCCAACACCATGGTGGCATAGCTGAGCACCATGATCAGCAGATAGCAGACCATGCCAAGCAGCGAGCCAATGATCGGAATCATGGACAGCAGCACGTAGAGGCTGCCAAATAGGCTGCCAAGCAGAGTTGCGCCTGCGCAGGAGAGCAGCAGGATCTTACCCCAAGGATACTGCTTGCTGCCGCGGCGCTCGTCGCACTTTTCCACCACCTTACCAAAGGTGTAATACTGCGCATACGGGATCCATGCCAGCCACGCGTATTTCACGCCCAGCTTTTTTGCCAGGCGATAGGTGCCCAGCGCATTGATCACGTAATATACGACGGTGACCGCAATGGAGAAAATAGCCGCCACAGAAAGAATACACAGTACAATCAGCAGCAAGCCAATTCCCGGAATAGCAGGATCATGCCCGCCAATGATATCAGGGCTACCAAACAATTCTTCCAAAAGTCCGCCAAAACCTGCACCCATAATAAAATCTCCTTTACGTATTTGTGATTTCGCAGCCGTTCTCGCTGCTGACCCCGCTTCCGACCTCGTCGCTAATTTCAGCCTCAACGACCGCAGCTTCCATCGTTTTTGCGGGGCGAAGCTTCAAAAATCCGACGATAAACACCAGCACGGCAAACACGCCCTTACCACCCAATGCGCCCAGCAGCGCCAGGATGATGGCAGGCACCCTTTCCATATATTCCTTCAGAATGCTCCACAAACAATGCCCGAACATTGCACTCAGAATGACCGTAGAGAGACTGAGCACCAAACGGATCAGCAACGAAAGTCCGGGGATAAATGACAGAATAATATCCAGCACGAGCTGTACGACAGGGCGACCAATGCCAAGACCCAACGAGGTAAAGAGCAAAATATAGCCCCATTTCCAGGTCTGTTTCTCCTGCCGCAGCATGCTTTGCTCCGCGCAGACGCCCAACAAATAGGCTCTACCATACGGAACCCAGGCAAGAAAACGCTGCGAAACACCCAGCTTTTTTGCCATGCGGGAAAGTCCTATGCTGCTAAGCACATAACCAACAAGCAAGGCGATTGCGGTGATTACGGTTACGATCGCCGTGACGATCAAGGTAATACCGCTGATTACAAGACCGCCAAGGGAAGAAAACAGCGCAATAAAAAACGCATAAACGGCTTCCCCCGCAATACTTGCAATCAAATCCGCCAAGAAATCCAAAAGCCCGGTCTCCTCCATCCATTGCAGCAAGGGCTCAATGCCCGTAAATTCTCCCATAAGATCGTTCCCTTTCCTATTTTTAAGGTTCAATTTTATTATACATGCTTCGCGCCCGCTTGTCAAGCAAAAACTTTGCGCCTTGGCTCTTGCATGTGAGCGCAATGTATGATATAATGTAAATAAGTATCGGGTCATGCGACCCTTTAAGGAGACGACAGACAATGTATTTGGATTATTTGAGCTATTATATTCACAAGCTGCCCGAGTTATTTGTCAAGCTGGGGCTTGCCGAGGTCAAGGAGGTGGAAGAGATCTCCATCTTCAGCCCCATCAGCAACGGCGCGCAGGCACTCTTTATCCTGTGCCTGATTTTGCAAATTGCCGTGCTGCCCTATCTGCTGGGCTCGCTTTCCATCCCTCGCCTGTACTGCAAAGAGTTCAAGGGCATTGAGCTGCGCACGCTGGGCTCGGGCAAGGGCGAGATTCCGGACGTCTGGATGCACGTGGGCAAGGGTCACGCCATCGCTTGCTTTGCGCTGGAGGCGCTCAAGGTGCTGGTGTGCCTCTCTCTTGGTCTGCTTGGCATTGGCGCGGACGGCGCAGCCGTGGCAGCATTTTTCTGCGTGATTGGTGAGATCATGCCCGTGTGGAACAAGATGCGCGGCTCGCGCGGCTTTGAGACCGCGGCGCTCTGCCTGCTTGTGCTCTCTCCCCTGACCTTTGGTATTCTGCTTTTGATCTTTGCAGTGGTGTTTTTCGGCATGCGCTTCCGCACCGCGGCGCGCCTGTTCCCCACGCTGCTCTACCCCTTGATCGCATCCGCGTTCTTGATGAATGCCAACCCCACCGCCGTGCTGACCTCGGTTGGCGTGGTGGCGCTGATGCTGTTTACACATTGGAAAAACGTGCAAAACATGTTCAACCGCGAGGAGCCTCGCATTGAATTTTCCAAGAAAAAGAAGGACGAGGAGACAGAGGCATGAGCACCTATTCACAGCAGCTGCAAAATACCGCCCTGCTCATTGCCTGGGCGGCGGGCAAGGGCTTGCTCAAAAAGGCGGTGCTCTCCAAATTTGCAGAGGGGGACACCACCAAGGCAACGCTGACCGTGCGACAGATCGGCGGACGCGCTTGCCTGCAATGCGAGAGCTTTCACACCGACAACAAGGCAAAGCATAAAAATCTGGAGATTGGCGACACCGATGCTCTGCTCCCGCTGCTTGCCGCGGCGGGGCAGATCAACGTTCTGACCACCGTGGGAGACGCCGAATACCGCACCGCGAAATCCGGCAAGGTAACGCTCATTGGCGGCGACGCGCTGCAAAAAAAGCTGCAGGGCGCTGCGCAAAACGCCCCCACCGTGCAGGCACTTTTCAACGACAGACAAAAGCAATACATCCTCTCGGGCAACGAGCCCTTCTTGATCGAGCTGGAGGTCAGCGATAAGAATGGCCGCGTGCACGACAAAAAGCGCGCCAAGTTCCGCCAGATCAACCGCTTTTTGGAGCTGGTGCGCGATGTTGAGGACAAGCTGCCCGCCACGGGTACGCTGCGCATCTGCGACCTCTGCTGCGGCAAAAGCTACCTTTCCTTTGCCGTGTACCACTATTTTGCCGTGATCAAGGGGCGAGAGGTGCGCATGACCGGCGTGGATCTCAAGGAGGACGTGATCGAATTCTGCGCGGCAACCGCCAAGCGCCTCGGCTTTGACGGCTTGGAATTTTTGTGCGGTGACGTGAGCAAATACCGCACCGACGACAAGGTGCACTTGGTCATCTCGCTGCACGCCTGCGACATTGCCACCGATCTGGTGCTTTCCCGTGCGCTTGCATTTGAGGCGGACGTCATCCTCTCCACCCCCTGCTGTCACCACGCCATGAGCCCCCTGCTCTCCTCCCCCGCGCTTTCCTTTATTGCCGACCATGCCATTCTGCGCGGCAAGCTTTGCGACGCGGCAACGGACGCCCTGCGCCTGAAGATTCTGGAGGCGCATGGATATACCACCACCGCTCTTGAGTTGATCGACCCCGAGGAAACACCCAAAAACGTGCTTTTGCGCGGCATTCGCAAAAAGAGCCCTTCCCCTGCTGCCATGCAGGCAGCAAAAGAAGAAGCCGAGCAGATCCGCGCGTTTCTGCTGGGTGACGCACGCCCTTGGTGGGCAGACATCAATTCATACACGAAAGGACCGAACCAATGAGCAGAAAACACATTTCTTTACTGATGATCGCGGCAATAGTACTTGCCTGCACCGCAGTGGCGGTAGCGATTCCCTGCATCGCAGCCGACGACCGCTACGTTGCCCCCGCGTATTTAGTGGATTTCAACGACAAAGCCAACGTGGCGGGATGCTTTGGCGCAAATGCCGTGACTGCCGTGCATAGCGCCGAGCAGCAGGCAATGCAGCTTTTGTTTTCGACAAACGCGCAGGGAGGGTGCGACGACCCTTATATCAACCTTGCCCTGCCGACCGAAACGGTCAATCTGAACCAATATCACTACCTTGCCATGCTGGTCAAGACCGACTACACCGACCTGCAGGGTGAGCTGCGCTTGCGCTCTGCCACCACGCAAAATCAGTATCCCTTCTTCCGCTACTCGTATCAGAATACCGCGGATTGGCAGCTGATCATCATAGACGTCACCAACGTATCCGCTGCGGGTGCGTATCCCCCCGGCATGACCATCGAGGGTGCGCTTTCCAACCTGCGCCTGGATATGTTCAACAACAGCTGCGACGCGGATACCGCCTTTTATCTCAAGGCTTACGGCCTTTACAGCAGCTACGAGGACGCTAAAACCTTTATTCATTTCGAAAGCACTGTCACGGAAAAGCCCGTGACGCCCGACGTTGATTATTCTGCGTTCTGGAGGGGCGAAGCCTTTGGCTCTCCTGCCAATCCCTACCGCATGAATTGGCTCTCCTACGGCTTTAACAGCACCTACGCCGCACAGGTGGATCAGCTGCTGGCGCAGGGGTACGGCGGCATTGTGTCCAACGTCAACTTCAACCCCCGGTACCTCAAGGACGAGGCGGAATTTGCGCTGCTGCTTGACACCTACCGCTACGCAAGCGGCAAGGACATGACGCTTTGGATCTACGACGAATACCAATGGCCCAGCGGCTCGGCTTACGGACAGGTGCTGGACACCAACGCCGATTGGCGCGCAACCGGCATTGAGCACATTCAGCTGACGCCCGACAAGGCAAAGGGCTCCTTTACCCTGCGCGAATACGACGTATGCCTCAAGCTGGCTACCGTGAAGGCGGACGGCAAGACCTGGACGCTGGAGCATGACGGCACTTCCCTTTCCTTTGACCTGACGAGCGAGATCGATGGCGCGTGCGTGCTGGATCTCTACGTGCTGCGCTACAGCGACAGACACGAGCAGAACCGCAACGATTTCAGCACGCTGTATCACGTGGACACGCTGCGCCCCGACTCGGTGGCGCGCTTTATCCAGCTGACGCACCAGCACTATAAGGATAGCTTTGGCGCGGATTTTTCCATGGTGGAGGCATTCTTTACCGACGAGCCAAGCCAGGGCAACCGCGACCAGGAAAACTACATTGTCTGGACAGAGGGCTTGGAACAGAAATTCCGCGACACCTACGGCTACGAGCTTGAGCTCCCGCTGCTCTTTGAGGGCAGCACCGAGCAGGCGCAGCGCATGCGCATTCACTACTATTCATTGGTTGCTTCTCTGTTCAAGACCTCGTATATTGACCAGATCTCGGCTTGGTGCGAGCAAAACGGCACCATCTCCTCGGGGCATTTGCTCTTTGAGGAAAACATGAACGACCACGTGGAGACCTACGGCGGCGACTTTATGCAGATCGTGGGCGGCATGACCATGCCCGGCGTGGATATTTTGTGGGTGCACCCCAACCAGCTGCTCTCGCAGTGCTATATCGGTAACCATTTGGGCATCCGCTTTGTGGCAAGTGCCGCGCGCAACGCAGGCAAGACTGACGTGATGGTGGAATACAACCCCTCGGCAGTGCCCACCCATGATTTTAACAATGACAAAATGGGCGCATCGATCGGCGGCATCACGCTGACTCGTCTGTTCGGTACCACCGTTTATAACGTGATCAACCCCCAAAGGGACTACTCGCTTGAGCAGATCAACGCGCTCAACACCTACGTGGGCAGACTCAACGCCCTGCTGGACGGCACGCGCGAGGCGGGCGATCTTGCAATCTTCTACCCCATTGCGACCGTACAGGCGTTGCACAACGCAGACGATGTGCATTCCTCTGCATTCGGCAACGGCACGGATGCGGTCAAGCTCAACGACAATTACACCAAGCTTTGCCTGAAGCTTTTGCAAAATCAGGTGCTTTACTCGATCATTGACGACCAGAGCATTTGCGCTGCCACCGTGACCGCGGACGGCAGACTGGTCATTGGCAACGGCTCTTACCGCACGCTCGTGATGGCATACGGCGAATACATCTCGGCAGACGCCGCGCAAAAGCTTGCGCAGTTCAAATCGGCAGGCGGCACGGTCGTATTCGTTGGCACCAGCTACGACGACTACAAGGCAGTTGAGGTAGGCGGCAACGAGCGCGTCAGCGCAGCCATGGCACAGCTTGCGGAGTGCGAGCAGCTCAAGCTGAACGTTGCGGGCACACGCATCGCAAAGATGGTGGGCAGCACCATGAAGTTGACCGCGCTTGACGGTGTGGAAAACAAGAGCGTGCTGTACGGCGAGTTCTTTGACGCAGAGCACGATATCTCCTACGTGGCAAACGCGAGCGGCAAGGACGCCACCGCTTCGCTGGAATTTACCGACGGATATGACGGCGCGTACACCGTTTACTACCCCTACACGGGCAACGTGACAAGCGGCAGCGGCAACAAGGTACAGATCGACCTGCCCGCATACTGCGCGGTGCTGATCGTGCGCGAGGACAAAAACGAGGTGGACAATACCCCCTATATCCCCGAGTCCACCGAGACAGACACGCAAGCGCCCACCGAGACAGACACGCAAGCGCCCACCGAAACCCAGCCCACGGGCAGCGAACAGGAAAGCGAGCAAGAGGAGCAAAAGAGCGGATGCAAAGGCGCTGTCAGCGCGCTTACGGCGATGATCGCCCTTGGCATAAGCACCCTGACACTGAGAAAGAAAAAGAACGATTAAGAAAAGGACTCCCTACGGGGAGTCCTTTTTGTAATCGGTCTGCAAACCCCAATCCCCCACCGCCGGACGGCTAAAAATCCGTTCCCCTTGCATAAACCCTGCCCGATTGGTGCAAAATACTACCAAAAGGAGAGGGGGGATTTTTATGTTTGACAAGAAGATGCTGGTTTTGGCGGTCGGCGGTATGGCGCTGGTTGCGGTGGCGGCGATTGCCGCAGGGATTGCGGTGCGCAAGCAGACCAATAAGCTGAGAAGCAACATGCGCGCGGTCAGCCGCGGCGTTTACAATTTCGGCACGGCGCTGCAGCTGCTCTCGGGCGCGGACGCCGAGGAGGAATGCGAAAGCTGCGCCGGTTGAGACACGAATGACGTTTGCTTTGTAGGGGTCGACGTCCTCGGCGACCCGCATCCCCATTGTAGGGGTCGACGTCCTCGGCGACCCGTTAAGACCCCAAATTGATCCGCAGAAAACAAAAATGAACCCCGACAGATTTTTAAGGTCTGCCGGGGTTCGTTTATTCTGTTCGACAATATGTTCATTTATCGCAAGTTTCGCATTTGTATTACAAAAGCCTTGGGCAAAGCCCATGCCACTAAAATACGCGGCGTGTCCATAGGCTCCCTCCGGGAGGGAGCTGGCGCCTTAGGCGACTGAGGGAGAGAGCGTTACAATAAAGTTAGCACAAACCCCAAGTTACGCAGGCTCCTTCCACCGCTAACGCGGTCCCCCTCCCTCTCGGAGGGAGGCTTTTCGCTGATCCCATTATACACAAATCGGCAGAGGAAACAATCCCTCTGCCGAAATTTGTATATTGCG
>JAZRQR010000152.1:0-48231 GCA_045650025.1 Eubacteriales bacterium | reverse complement strand
AAGAATTGTGCCATATGGAAGTATGATTTCCCCAAGCGTCATACGTGTAGGAAATTACCTTAACACCGGAGTCATTGTATACCGCAACGATATCGCCAAACAAGTTCTTCTCAAAGAAGAAGTTGACAAATTCGCCCTCTTCCATGGACGACGTGCGGTATTGCATGCCGATAGGGCTACCTGTTTCGTCGTACAAGTAAATAAGCGTATTGTTACCCCAAGTTTCGCTGACGATTTGAGAGCCGTTCAGGGTATAGGTGTGTTCTACGCCATTGACAGTTTTGCTAGTTCTGATCCCGGAGTCGTTGTACTTGTAGATATTGGTCGTGCTGTTTTTGGTTGTCGTTGCCAACTGACGACCGTTTTGCCAGGTAAAGGTAGCTGTGGAAAGCCCGGTGCTGTAGGTGAGCGGATTGCCCAAACCATCATAGGTATTGTCGCTGCCCAATCCCACACAGCGAACCAAGCGATCACCTTCGTAAATATACGAAAGAGTCAGATTCGGATACGAGCTGATCGTGCTTTCGATCGTATATCCGTAAAATTCTTTGCTTGTACGGTTGCCTGCATGATCGTATTTGTACACATACGTTTGGTTGTAATACGGATTATCCTCACGGGTCAACTGCTGCAGGTCGTCGTAATAGTATTTCGTTACCTTACCTGCGCTGTCTGTGATGGATGTGATATTTCCGTATGAGTCGTACGTGTACGTATAGCCGGTGCTTGTGCCATTGACAGTGGATTCGTAATTGGATATCTGCGTCGTAGTATAGGTGGAATTTCGGTTGCGATAGCCATATTCTACGAGGTGGGTGAACGCTGAGCCATACGACGTGATGATCGAGGACAAGCGGTGCAGCTCATCGTAATCATATTCGCGGTTGATCTCGGTTTCGTAATCTTCCAGCACCAACTTGACTGAGGTCAACTCGTCCAGACTGTTATACTCGTACGTGTAGTCCAGATATCCAACAAGTGTGTTGTTGCCTTGCTTGTAGCCCACACCGTACTGTGCACCGGTCAGCTTGCCGTCTTGGTCAAAGACTTGACCGATGGCGAGCAAGCGCGCATTGGTTTCGGTGTCGTATTCCTGATATCCCGTCAATTGACCTTTGGCATCGTAACTGTATTCATATCCACGCTTGCTTGCTGTGGATTCAACAGTATGCAGCCTGCCGTCGGCGCGATAGGTATAGGTATACTTATCCAAAATAGTTCCACTACTGTTAGTATAGCACATTTCCACAACTCTGTCAAGTTGGTCGTAGGAATATTTTGCTATTGTGCCATTTCCGTAGGTCATGCTTTGCAGCTTGCCGTGTAACAGGGGACGGTTCTCTGTTACATTGTTTTTTTAGTTTTTATAAGTTTTGCGCGTAACAGGGGACAGGCCCTTGTTACACCGCAATTTTAGTTCTTTTGTTGGGCTTGCGCATCCGGCGGCGTAACAATGCTCCGTCCCCGTCAAGACGCATCTCCGATCGCGTGTCGGAGTTTCTCGCTTTTTTTGCGCACCCCCGAGTGGGCATGCAAGCGTGTAACTGCGGGGACGGGTCCGTGTTATGACGCCAATGGCGTTGTAACATGGTTCCGTCCACCTGTTACGCGCGCGGAATTAAAATAAGTTAAACTCTTGAAACAATTCCAAAGCTGATTCCCGTCAGGCGGCTGATTTGTCGGATCGAC
This sequence comes from Eubacteriales bacterium, assembly GCA_045650025.1. GTDB lineage: Bacteria > Bacillota > Clostridia > Oscillospirales > CAG-272 > SVQP01. The sequence continues at coordinate 46,542 of JAZRQR010000152.1, read as the reverse complement.
AAGCCGTGCGCCTTTAACAGCTTCAGATATTGATTTCGCTTTGCAACGTCGAGACGCTGAAAATCGCTCGCATTTTGGCACTTAGTGTGCATCTCGATGATCCTGCGTGCCTGCTCATCGGTCACGCGCGGCGAGCCTTCCCGATTTTCTATATCTAAGCATTGCGTTGGTTCCGGCAGATGGTGAATTTGCACGAAATCCTCGGGGGAAATATGTGCAAATGCAAATTCGGTATCGATGATTTTTGCAGAGGTTACGTACTCGCGGTAGCTACTATAGGCGTAGTCCTCCACGGCATTACAAATCCCCGCTTTGACCGGATTTTGATGGATGTACCGCAATACGGTCAAGAAATATTTCTCGTCGCTGACGGGTTCGCTTTTGAAACGATCCTGAAACAGATGCCCGCAACGCTCGTATTTCGTGTTGAACCAATAGACATAGCGCGTAGCAATTCGTTTGACGATCTGCTCAAGCGGTTCGCGTTGCTCCTTGATCAGCAAATGCACGTGATTTCCCATTAAGCAATACGCATACAGCGCAAATTCGCTGATCTGCTTGCATTCTGCCAAGATTTCCAAAAAGCGCGCTGAGTCCTCGGTGTCCTCGAAAATCTGCTGTTGGCCGGCGCCGCGCAGCATCACGTGGTAGATGTTGCTTTCGCATTTTTGGCGTGCTTGTCTGGGCATAGGTGATCTCCGTTTCAATGATATCTATCATTCCAAACTCATAATAGCATAATTTTGAGCGTCTGTCAAGCATCCGATTTTGCCCCTTCACCTATATAGACGCTTTTTTCTCAAAAAGTTTCACTTTTTCTGAAAATTTTTCAAAAAAATTTTTGTGCGTGGAAAATATTGCGGTAATTATTACTTTGTTGCACTTATTGTATCCATATGTGCATCTACAGCATGTGGAAGATTTTGCAAATATTTTTTGGAAATGCTTGCAAAACGGGGCGTTGTCCGCTATAATGGATGCATGACAACGTAAGGAGTGCGTAGCAAAGCTGATGAGAAAAGAAAGCATTTATAAGATATTTTCCAGAATTCCCACCTTGGAGACCGAGCGACTGATCTTGCGCAAGATGCTAGTTTCGGACGTGGCGGACGTATACGCCTATTCCTGCCGCGCCGACGTGACCGAGCACCTGACCTGGTCGCCGCATGCAAATCCGGAATACACCACCGATTATCTGCGCTACATCGGGCAGCGTTATACCGTGGGTGACTATTTCGATTGGGCGGTGGTGGAAAAGGCGAGCGGCAGAGTCATCGGCTCTTGCGGCTTTACGCGCTTTGATTATCCCAACGACGCAGGCGAGGTCGGCTATGTGTTCCATCCCGATTTTGGCGGCAAGGGGTATGCCACCGAGGCGGTTGCCGAGGTTATGCGCTTTGGCTTTGTGGCACTGAAGCTGCACCGCATTGAGGCAAGGTACTTAAAGGGAAATGACCGCTCTGTGCGCGTCATGGAGCGCCTTGGCATGCAGTATGAGGGCGAGAGACGCGAGGCAATGCTGGTCAAGGGCTCGTACCGCACGGTGGGGACGTACTCCATACTGGCAAGTGAATATCAAAGGAAAAACTGAAAGCAGGGGCGATTGTGAATCAATCGCCCCCGTTTTTGCAACTTCACGCTCAAAGACTTGCAAAAGCCCTTGACACCAAAGGATAATGGGTGTATAATTAAAGTTGGTGTTTTATGAGCTTTCCCAAATATGATAACAGGCAGGAAACATTGAGATGAAAAGAGATATACTGAGAATTCTGGAAGAAAATATGCAGGAATTCTCCAAGGGACAAAAGCTGATCGCAAAATTCATTTTGCAGGAATACGACAAGGCAGCCTATATGACCGCCTCCAAGCTGGGACAGGCGGTAGGCGTATCCGAGTCTACTGTGGTGCGCTTTGTCATTGAGCTTGGCTATGAGGGCTATCCCGAATTCCAGAAATCGCTGCAGGAGCTGATCCGCACCAAGCTGACCTCCTTCCAGCGCATTGAAGTGACCAATAACCTGATCGGCAAGGGCGACGTGCTTTCCAAGGTGCTTGAGTCGGATGCCGAGAAGATCCGCAAAACGCTGGAGGGCATTGACCGCGATGCGTTTGAGGGAGCGGTGAGCAGCATTGTCAACGCCAAGGGCATCTATATCCTGGGCGTGCGCTCCTCCTCCTCGCTGGCAGCATTCTTGGACCACAGCCTGCGCATGATCTTTGATAACGTGCGCCTGGTACAGACTGCTTCGGGTGCTGAGGTGTTTGAGCAGATGGTCAGCGTGGGTGAGGGTGACGTGGTCATCGCCATCAGCTTCCCCCGTTACTCCAAGAGAATTATCAAGGCGACCGAGTACGCGCACAAGAGCGGCGCGGACATCATTTGCCTGACCGATAGTGTGGAATCCCCGCTTGCCGCATGTGCCGACCAGCTGCTGGTGGCGCAGAGCGATATGGCGTCCTTTGTGGATTCGCTGGTCGCGCCCCTGAGTGTGATCAACGCGCTGGTCGTTGCCGTTTCCCGCGTCTGCCAGGAGCAGGTAACCGAGCGTTTGCGCCACCTTGAGGTGCTGTGGGACGAATACGACATTTACGATAAGACGCAGCAATGAGTATGGAATATACCGATTTTTCTCCTCTGCGCGTTGCCGTTGTGGGCGGCGGTGCAGCGGGCATGATGGCGGCGGTAGCCTCTGCCAATATGGGGGCGCAGGTGGTGCTGTTTGAGCGCAACGACCGCCTTGGCAAAAAGCTGCGCATTACGGGTAAGGGCAGATGCAACGTGACCAACGATTGCGATCGTGATACCTTCCTTTCCAACGTGCCCACCAATCCGCGCTTTCTTTACAGCGCCCTTGCCGCCTTTACCACGGCGGATACCAAGGCGTATTTTGAGAATCTGGGCGTGGAGCTCAAGACCGAACGCGGCAACCGCGTCTTTCCCGTATCGGATAAGGCGATCGACGTTGTCAACGCCATGAAGCGCGCCGTGCAGGATGCGGGCGTGAAGATCATCAACGAGCGCGTGACCTCGCTCTTGCTGCGCGACGGTAGCGTGTGCGGCGTGTTTACCTCTCGCCCCTATGAGTTTGACCGCGTCATTATCTGTACGGGTGGTAAGTCCTATCCCTTGACCGGCTCGGACGGCGACGGCTACAAGCTCGCCGCGCAGGCAGGGCACTCGATCACGCGCCTGCTCCCCTCGCTGGTGCCCATTACCTGTAAGGGCAACGATCACCGCGCCATGCAGGGGCTTTCCTTGCGCAACGTGGGGCTGTCCATCAAGGACAACGCCTCGGGTAAGGTGGTGTACCGCGACTTTGGCGAGATGATGTTTACCCACTTTGGTCTGACGGGCCCCATGATCCTGAGCGCATCGGCGCACCTGCCCGATATTGCGCCCGACAAATATACCGCGTATATCGACCTCAAGCCCGCGCTGGATGAAAAAACGCTGGACGCGCGCTTGCTTTCCGATTTTTCCAAGTACCAGAATAAGGACTTTGCCAACAGCCTTGGCGATCTGCTGCCGCAGAAAATGATTGACGTGATCGTGGCGCGTTCGGGAATTGATCCGCACAAAAAGGTCAATTCTATTACGGCGCAGGAGCGCCGCGAGCTGGTTATGCTGCTCAAGGGCTTTGCCGTCTCGCTGCAGGGCTTCCGCCCTATTGATGAGGCAATCGTCACCAAGGGCGGCGTCAGCGTGGGCGAGGTCAAGCCTGCCACCATGGAGTCGCGCTTAGTGTCGGGACTGTACTTTGCAGGCGAGGTGCTGGACGTGGATGCCTATACAGGCGGTTTTAATTTACAGATCGCTTTCTCGACCGGACACCTGGCTGGCGAGAGCGCCGCAACCGATTAAACAAAAGGAGAATATATCATGATTCAGATTGCGATAGACGGACCCGGCGGAGCGGGCAAGACCACACTCTCCAAGGCGATTGCCAAGAAATTGGGCATTGTGTACGTTGATACCGGCGCTATGTACCGTACGGTAGGACTGTACGTGCGCGACCATGGATATTCCTGGGAGGACACCGCAGCGGTGATCTCCATGCTGCCCCGGATCAAGATCGAGGTCAAGTTTGAGGACGGCGTGCAGAATATTTATCTGAACGGCGAAAATCCCGGTGATCGCATCCGCGAGCCCGAGATCTCCATGTATGCATCCGGCGTTTCCAAGATCCCCGAGGTCAGAGCCTTCCTTTTGGAGACCCAGAAGGACATTGCACGCAAGAACAGCGTGATCATGGACGGCAGAGACATCGGCACGGTCATTCTGCCCGATGCCGATCTCAAGCTGTTTATGACCGCTTCTCCCGAGACCCGCGCAAAGCGCCGCTATATCGAGCTGATCGAAAAGGGACAGAACGTCACCTTTGAGCAGGTCATGGAGGAAATGGTAGCACGTGACGCGCAGGACGCAGGCAGAGAGATCGCGCCTGCCATTCCCGCAGACGACGCCATTATGTACGACAACTCCGGCTTGACCTTTGACGAGAGCCTGGATGCGCTGCTTGCCTTTATCCGTGAAAAGCTTGGCGACAAGCTGGGCGATCTGTAAGGCATGAAGGGGCTGTTTTATACCGTGTTCGTGGGCACGGTCCGCATTCCGTTCAAGCTGGTGTGCCGTTTGCACGTGCACGGGGCAGAGAACGAGCCGGACGCAGCCGACGGACCCTACATCATTTGCGCCAACCATACCTTTTTTGCCGATCCCATCTTCCTGGGCGCGGCAACCAGAAAGCAGCAGCCGCACTTTATGGCGAAAAAGGAGCTGTTCAGCATCCCGCTGCTCAATCTGTTGATCAAGAGTCTGGGTGCGTTTCCCGTTGACCGCGGCGGCGCGGACGTCAGTGCTATCAAAAAGAGCATTGCCATGGTCAAAGAGGGCAAGTGCGTAGGCATTTTCCCGCAAGGACACCGCAACGTGGGCGTAGCACCGCGTCAGACCGAGGTGCACCACGGTCTGGGTATCATTGCCAGCCGTACGCACGCCACCATTCTGCCGTGCTATATCCGTCTGCAGGATTATCAATTCAAGCTGGGCAAGCGCATGGACGTGATCGTGGGCAAGCCTATGCCGTACGAGGAATACAGCGCAGGACTTTCGGGCACGGCGGAGTATACCGCCATTACCGACAAGGTGTTTGACCGCATTTGCACCCTGGGCGAGGAATTTATCGCGCAAGAGGGGAAGGACGTATGAAGCGAGAGGTAACGGTTGCCAAGCACGCAGGCTTTTGCTTTGGCGTGGGCAGAGCGGCGGATGCCGTGGAGCGCGAAATTGCCGCGCATGCACCCGGCACGCGTATCTTTACGCTAGGGCGCCTGATCCATAACGATACCTACGTTACCCGTCTGGAGGCGCAGGGCGTCAAGGCGATCGCCAACGCGGATATTGAGCGGCTTTGCGCCGAGGCGTGCGCCGGGGCGCCGGTGAAGATCTTTGTGCGCGCGCACGGCATGACAAAGCAGACCGAGGAATTGCTGCAGGCATGCGCTGCTAAAAATCCGCACTTTTCCTTTGTGGATTGCACCTGCTCGTTTGTGCACAAGATCCACGACATTGTGGCGCAGCACAACTCTCCCGAGCGCGTTTTGTTCGTGCTGGGAACCGAGGATCATCCCGAGGTCGTGGGCTTTTTGTCGCGTTTTGAGGGCGAAAAGATCGTGTTTTCGGATGCCGAGGAGCTCCAAGCGCTCATCACCCCCGAAAAGTGGCAAGGTATTTGTGCAAAATCGCCAATTGTAGTGGCGCAGACCACTCAAAAATTAGGCGAGTGGATAAAAACGAAAGAATTTATCAAAAAACTATATACAAATCCGATAATTTTTGATACAATATGTAGTATCACGGAAATTCGCCAGAAAGAGGTTGCAAGCCTTGCCGGAGCGTGTGATTGCATGATTGTAATAGGAAGTCGGAGCAGTTCAAATTCGACAAAACTGTACCATATCAGCAAGAGCGCGTGCCCGGATACCTATTTGGTTGAAAGTGCTGCAGACCTTTCTGCGTATGGACCGTTTACTCACCAAAGGGTGGGGATCGCGGCAGGTGCCTCAACACCGCGCGATATAATTGAGGAGGTAGAAAAAACCATGAGCGAAGTTATGGAAAACTTTGAAGAGCTGTTGGAATCATCACTCAAAACTTTAAATACAGGAGATGTCGTTACCGGAACCGTTGAATACGTTACCGATGCAGAGATCCAGCTGGACCTCGGCGCAGGCGTTACGGGTTACATCAAAGCCGAACAAGTTGATGATTCTCCTGAAAAGTTGACTGACAGATTCCACAGAGGTGACAAGGTAGATGCCTTTGTCATTCGTGTCAGCGACATCGAGGGAGTTGCTGAACTGTCCAAGAAGCGCGTTGATTCTGACAAGAACTGGTTCAGAATCGTAGGTGCAAAGGACACCGAGGAAGTGCTGGAGGGCACTGTAATCGAGGTTGTTAAGGGCGGCGTTATCGTTTCCGTTGACAGCAATCGCGTGTTCGTACACGCATCTCAGACCGGCGTTCCCAAGGACGGCGATCTGAACGTTCTGCTTAACACCACTGTTAAGCTGAGAATCCTTGAGATCCGTGAAGGCAAGAAGGCTAAGGGCTCCATCACTCTGGTTCAGAGAGCAGAGCGCAAGGCTGCACAGGAAGCTTTCTGGAACGAGATCGAGGAAGGCAAGGTTTACACCGGTACTGTTAAGAGCATGACCTCTTACGGTGCGTTTATCGACCTGGGCGGCGTTGACGGTATGGTTCACGCATCCGAGCTGTCCTGGAAGAGAATTAAGTCTCCCGCTGACGTTGTGGCTATTGGCGATACTCTGACCGTATTCGTTAAGAGCTTCGACAAGGAGAAGAAGAGAATTTCTCTGGGCTACAAGACCGAGCAGACCAATCCCTGGTACGTATTCACCCACACCTATGCTGAGGGTGACGTAGCAAGCGTTAAGATCGTTAGCATGATGCCCTTCGGCGCATTTGCAGAGATCGTTGACGGCGTAGACGGTCTGATCCACATTTCTCAGATCGCTATGACCAAGATCGCAAAGCCCGCTGACGTTCTGGAGATCGGCCAGATCGTTGACGCTAAGATCGTTGGCATTGACAACGAGAAGCAGAAGGTCAACCTCTCTATCCGTGCACTCTTGGAAGAGGCTAAGGCTGAGCTTGAGGCTGCTCCTGCTGAGGACGCTGAGTAATTTTATTACATAAGCAAATATACCCGCGTGTCGCAAGACGCGCGGGTGTTTTTTTACTGTTTGTATAGAGGAACGGATGCGCCATGAGCACAATACACAAAAAAACTTGACAAATCATGGGAAATATGGTATACTATTATTAGCCAAGGTAACAAGGTCATGTCCCCCGTTATGCGCAACACGAAAAACACAACGTAACAGAGAACCGTCCCCTGTTACACAGGGATCATCATTGATTTGAGGAGGATAGTTATGAAAAATCATCACATGCATGTATATTTATTTTTATTAATTGTGGTGCTGTTGTTTTCTTCGTGCAATAGCACAAATAGGATGGCATTAGACAATCAGGCGGATGCAAATAAACTCGGATCTGAGACAACTTCGGTTAATGAGAGAGTCTCTGAGAGTGTAACGTATGAGCAGATAGTTGATGAAACACAAGGTGACCCACCGCGAAGCATTAGTTTTGACTCTATGGAACAAATCTCAGAATTTATTCAAGCAACAAAAGGCTCAGAGGCAGAGTGGCAGCAATATTGGGAGCAGAGGGGATATCTAATGCCGGATTTTGCTCAATTCGAAGTGACACAAATCGCTGATACTATGGAAGAACATTTATACCCATTTGCAAAAGAAGGAGTCAAAGTAGATGCATTCAATGCGACTCTCACTCCACAATACAGCAAACTGGATATATCTTTCCGTGCAAACGGTTTCACAACTCGTTTTATTTATTTTTATACTGAAACAGATCTTCCAAACTATGATGGTGAATTGCTTTATGAGAATATGCCAATAGCAGATAAAACCATGAACCTATATCAAGGAAAGGATAATGCATATAGGGGCGAAGAACTGGGGACCGTTATTTTAGACACTATGCCTATTAGAATATATATATACGCTAAAGATTATTCAAATACTCCGATGAACCATTTTGACATTTTTGATTTTCGTGAGTTCGGTTCATAATCAGTTTCTCAGCGGCAATGCCCCGGGGCATTTTTACATATTTTGCAAAAAACTCTTGACAATCCTTTTTCGCTGTAGTATAATTTCTCTCGTTGTGAAAATTTTCCCGGCGAAAGGAATTTGTTATGATTCAACAAAGAACGCTTCCTCGGTTTGTTGCACATCCACAAGAAACGCTGCACAAGATCGGTGCATTCGGCAAGAAGAACGCGGTGCTTTTGATCGCGGCTGCGTGCGCGATCGGCACGTCTTGCATCGTCCCTCCGGACGCGGCGTACCTCGGGTATTTTGACCTGAAAACGCTGACCTGCCTGTTCTGCACGCTGGCTGTGGTGTGTGCGCTTAAAAATATACGCTTTTTCACGGTGCTGTCGCGCAAGATCGTGCAATGCACGGGCTCTTTGCGCATGGCGGTGCTTGCTTTGGTGTGGGTGACCTTTATCGGCTCCATGCTGATCAGCAACGACATGGCGCTGCTGACCTTTTTGCCGCTCGGCTACTTCGTGCTGACCTTTACGGGCATGCAGAAGTACATGGCGTTCGTATTCATCATGCAGAACATTGCGGCAAACTTGGGCGGTATGCTGACCCCGTTCGGCAACCCCCAGAATCTGTACCTGTACAGCTTTTTCAATATCCCCACGGGCGAGTTTATGAGCATTATGCTTATCCCGTTTGTGGCAGCCATCGCGCTGATCACGGTTTGCTGTCTGTGCCTGCCCGGCACCAAGCTGGAAATGCCCGCGGATGCCAATGAGCGTTTGCCCAAGGGTCGCACCGCGATCTACCTTGTGCTGTTTGCGCTGGCGTTGGTGGTGGTGTTCCGCGTTATTCCGTACTGGATCGGTCTGATCGTCATTACCGGTGCTTTGCTGTTTATGGACAGAAAGGCGCTTGGTCAAGTGGACTACGGTCTGCTTGGCACGTTTGTCTGCTTCTTTATTTTTGCAGGCAACATGGCGCGCATTCCTGCCGTCAGCCAGCTTATGGGCGGACTTTTGGAGAAAAACACGCTGGTGTTCTCGGTGCTTTCCTGCCAGGTCATCAGTAACGTACCCTCGGCAATCCTGCTCTCGCAGTTTACCACCGAATATCCCGCGCTGCTGCTGGGCGTCAATATTGGCGGAGCCGGCACGTTGATCGCCTCTCTTGCGTCGCTGATCACCTTCCGCGAGTACTGCGCGCACAATCCCGGCAAGGCAGGCTCGTATATCGCCAAGTTCTCGGCATTCAATTTCGGATTCGCAGGCGTGCTGACGCTGCTTGCGTCCTTCCTTGTATAATGAAAAAAGCCTCCTTGCAGAGGCTTTTTTTGTTGACAAAGAGGAAATGCTGTGCTATAATGAAAAAAAGGCAAAAATGCCGCAAGGAGGTATGTATGAGCAAGATCCGCGCCCTTTCTTTGATTCTGTGTGCACTTTTGGTGCTCGCGTTTGCCGCGTGCGACAAAGGAAACACCGAGGAACAGACCACCCCGGAACCGACTACCGAGCAAATGACCGAGGCACCCACCGAGGAGCCGACTACGCAAGAGATCACCACCGAGCAGGCGACCACCCAGCCCGAAACAGAGCCTGAAACCGAGGTTGCCGCAGGACGCGATCAGTTTGACAAGGATGACCCCAACAACCCCTATTATAACCTGATCGCGGTCGGTACGTCTATGGACGGCATGACCACCTGCTACGATGGCAGATATGATTTCGGCTATACCGTTTGCGTCACCGATGACGGGGAGGAATTCTCCTGCATACAGGACGCGATCGATTACCTTGCCGAATGGGGCGGTGGCGTGATCTCCATGACCGACTCCACCAACGTTTGCCTGTATCTCAACATCCCACAGGATGGCTGCTTCTATCGCCTTGCCTACAACTGGCACAACGTAGATTTTGTGTTCGATCACGGTGCCATCTACGACGACTGCACCATCACGAACGGCGTGGCGGGCTATGCCTACTATTCCGACTTGTACGAGCTGGACGTGTACTCCAATCTGGAAGGTACTTACGTTTGGGTGCTTGCCGAGCTTGAGGGATTGACCCCCGGTCGCTATCTGTTGACCGACACCCCCGCTGCCGACAGCGATTTCTATTATGGCTACGAAAAGTCGATGGAAGCATTTGAGTGGCCAGGTCTGCCCAGCGCAGAAAAATTGCCCGAATAAATCCCAATATCCCTTAAGGGCTGCCGAAAGGCAGCCCTTTTTTGTCTTTTTGGACGTGATATTTGCAAAATCCTCTTGAGATTTCCTTCAAAATATGTTATAATAAAAAAAACTGTGCTTATTTTTAAGGAGGTTTATCATGGCGTACACGGAAGACGAAAAGCTGCAAATATATACCGAGGCAACCGAGCCTGCGCCCTGCGCGGTGCATGAATATTATCGCTCGCTTTCTCTGCTGCAAAAGATCCACGGCTACCGCGATGCGGACGAGCTGTACGAGCAGTATGCCAAGGAGATCGCGCGCATGGAGAAAAAGGCTGCCGAGGGCGCAAGCTATGAAAACGATGAGGTCAAGGCGTACCGCGCGCAGCAAAAAAAGAAGAGTAATCTGGTTACGACCTTCCTGATCTCGCTCTTTTGCGTCTCGCTTCTGGCTTTTGTCTTGGTGCTGATCTTAACACCCCAGGGATACATCATCTGGCCCTGCCTGACCTTCTGTGTGCTGGTGGGCATTGTGTTGTATACGCAGGTCATTCGCCCTGCTATTGAGGCAAAGAAGTACAGAAAGCTCGAAGAAAACGAGAAAAATCAAAAATAATTTGCAAAAGACTGTAACATTTTGAGAATTTTAGCGTCTATATAGATAGAGAGGAATTTGAATTATGCCCGAACTGTTATCCCCCGCAGGGAATTTTGAAAAGCTGAAGGCGGCGCTTCTGTACGGAGCGGACGCCGTGTATTGCGCAGGACAGATGTTTGGTATGCGTTCTGCAGCAGATAACTTTACCAATGACGAGCTGCGCGAGGCGGTGGAGTACACCCATGCGCGCGGTAAGAAGCTGTACCTGACGGTCAACACCATGCCGCGCACCAACGAATATCCTATGCTGCGCAAGTTTTTGACCGAGATCAAGGACTACGGCATTGACGCCATGATCATAGCCGACATGGGCGTGCTGGCAACCGTCAAGGAAATTTTGCCCGATATGGAGATCCACATCTCCACCCAGGCAAGCATTGTCAGCCCCGCAGCGGCATGCGCGTGGGCGGCGCTGGGCGCAAAGAGACTGGTGCTGGCGCGTGAGCTGAGCTTTTCGGACATTGCTGCCATTCGCGCAGCACTTCCCGAGGACGTGGAGCTGGAGGCATTCGTGCACGGCTCGATGTGCGTCTCGTACAGTGGCAGATGCCTGTTAGCCAACGCGCTCAACGGGCGTGACGGCAACCGCGGCACCTGCTCGCAGCCCTGCAGATGGAATTACGTGCTGGTGGAGGAAAAGAGACCCGAGATGCCTATCCCGATCGAGCAGCACGAGCACGGCACCTTTATCATGTCCTCCAAGGATATGTGCACCATTGAGTGCATTCCGCAGCTGATGCAAAGCGGCATTGATTCCTTCAAGATCGAGGGCAGAATGAAGAGCGCGTACTATACCGCCGTGGTCACCAACTCCTACCGTATGGCAATGGATGCCTACACGGCTGACCCCGAGGGCTACGCATTTAACCCCGAATGGCTCTGCGAGCTGGAGAGCGTGTCGCACAGAACCTACGGCACGGGCTTTTACCTGGACGACCCCATGAACAATCCGCAGCTGCTTGGCGAGTGCGGATATATGCGCGAAAAAGCATATTTTGCTACCGCAACTGCGTATAATCAAGAGGAAGCAAGTGCGATCGAGGCGGCAGGCGTGCCCATGGAAATCGAGCAGGGCAGACTTTACCGCTTTGTGCAGCGCAACAAGGTCAGCGTGGGCGAGGGAGCAGAGGTCATCTCTCCCGGTAAGATCGGCGTGGGCTTTGAGGTTTGCGAGATGTACGCGGCAGACGGCTCTGCCATCCCGTCCGCACCGCACCCTTCCATGATTTTCTGGTGTCGCGTGCCGTTCGAGATACGCGAGGGCGATATCATGCGTGCGGGCAGCCCCAAGGGCTTTGACAAGCGCAGACCCGATTCGCTCTAAGGAGTTACATGGGTGTTTTACTGCTCAAATCGTTGCTATACGGCATTCTGGAGGGCGTGACCGAATGGTTGCCCGTCAGCTCTACGGGGCATCTGATCCTGTTAGATGCGCTTTTGACGCTCAACGTGGGCGCGCACGTGCACCCGCAGTTTGCGGCAGAATTTCGCGAGCTGTTTTTGGTTGCCATCCAGTTAGGGGCGATCCTGGCAGTACTCACCACCTACTATACGCGGCTGCTTGCGCCGCTGACAAGGCAAGCAACAAGGAAATCCGCTCTTGCCGTCTGGGCGCGCGTGGCGGTCGGCTGCATTCCCGCAGGGCTTGCGGGCGTGGCGGCAGATGCGATCTGCGAGCGACTGTTTGGCAAGGACGTGGACACCCTTTTATACAACGGCACGGTGGTTGCCGCCATGCTGATGCTTTACGGCGTGCTCTTTATCGTCGTGGAGTGCGTGCGCAAGGGCAAGGACATGGACGGCGTGTGCGAGGTCGCGCAGCTGACGCCGTGGCAATGCCTTGGCGTGGGGTGCTTTCAGGTGCTCTCGCTGATCCCGGGCACGTCGCGCTCGGGGGCATGCATCTTAGGCGGCATGCTGCTGGGGCTTTCGCGCAGGTGCGCGGCAGAGCTTTCGTTTTTCATGGCAGTGCCCATTATGCTGGGCGCGTGCGGCATCAAGGTGCTGGGATTTGCGCGCTTTATGTGGCAAAGCTCGCTGGCAATGCCGCTCTCGGCACTTGCCGTGCTGCTGGTTGCAGGCGCGGTCGCCTATCTGACCTCGCGCGTGACCATCCGATTTTTGATCGATTTTATCTTGCGCCGCGGCTTTGCGCCGTTTGGCGTGTACCGCATCCTGCTTGGCATTGCGGTGCTGGTTTACTTTGCATTTTAAGGAGTTTATATGGCAGAAAAGCTGGTGATCGGATATCCCATCATCGTGGAAGGGAAGTATGATAAGATCAAGCTGTCCTCGCTGGTCGAGGCGCAGATCATTCCCACCGCGGGATTTGGCGTTTTTAAAAATCGGGAGCTGGCGCAGCTGCTTCGCAAGCTTTCCGAGCGCAGCATGATCATTGTGCTGACCGATAGTGACGGCGGCGGCAAGGTCATCCGCTCGCACATTTCGGGATTGATTCCCAAGGATCGACTGATCCAGCTCTACATCCCGCAGATCAAGGGCAAGGAGGTCCGCAAGGTCTCTCCCGGCGCGCAGGGCTTGCTTGGTGTGGAGGGCATGGACGCAGACCTGCTTCGGCAGCTGCTTGCCCCGTACGCACAGGGCGATGCCGCGCAGCGCAGAGCCGAAAATCCGCTCTCTAAGACAGATTTCTTTATCGACGGGCTTTCGGGCGGCGCGGACAGCAAAGCGCGCCGTGCAGAGATTGCGCGTGCCTGTGGGTTGCCCGAGGACATGACCGCAAACGCGCTGCTTGACGCGCTGAAAATGCTTCTGACCTACGAGGAATATCTGGCTCTTGTGGGCAGAGAGAAAGAGGAAACGACATGCTAAATGCATTTACCGATATACTGACCTGTCCCGTGTGCAAAAACGGCGTGCGCGTCGAGGGGGGCACGCTTTGCTGTCTTGGCGGCAAGCACCGCTTTGACTTGGCACGCGAGGGGTACGTCAATCTTGCCGTAGGGCACACCCCCGGAGGAGACAGCAAGCAAGCCATTGCCGCGCGGACAAGCTTTTTGCAAAAGGGCTATTACGCCCCTGCTGCCGCAGCGCTGGAGCAGGCGGTCAAGGACTATCTGCCCACGGGCGCTGCGCTGATTGACGCAGGCTGCGGGCAGGGCTATTACACAGGTCGCGTCGCGGCGGCGGGCTATCGCACGCTGGGCGTCGATCTTTCCAAGTTCGGCTGCGCAAGGGGAGCAAAGGACGCAAGCCTGCAGGGGCTTGACGGGGCTGCGTATGCCGTGGCGTCGGTGTACACCATGCCGGTATGTGACGCGGGCGTGGACGGCGTGCTCAACGTGTTCGCGCCCTGCGCCGAGCAGGAATACGCGCGTGTGCTCAAGGAGGGCGGCTATCTGTTTCTCTTGGGCGCAGGCCCGCAGCATTTGATGGGACTCAAGCGCGCTATGTATGAGAATACCTACCAAAACGCCGAGCGTGCCGATCTGCCCCAGGCGTTGACGCTGCTTGAAACGCGCAGCGTGCGCTTTGAGATTACGGTAGAGGGGCAGGACGACATTCAGGCGCTGTTCTCCATGACGCCCTACTATTGGCGCACCAGCGAGGCGGACAAGCAAAAGCTCGCGCAGCTCGAGCGCCTGACCACCGAGGTGGATATGCTGCTTTACATCTACAGAAAATAAATAAAAAGGACGATAAAACCATGAAATTTTCACTTTGCATTCCCATGTACAACGAGTCGAGCATTATTGAGGATACTGCGCGTCAGCTTTCCGCATACATGCAGGCAAATTTTGAGGATTACGAAATCATTTTCTCCAACGACGGCTCCAAGGACGGCTGTGATAAGCTGGTTGAGGCGCTGCACCTGCCCTGTGTGCGCGTGGTAGGCTATGAGCAGAACCGCGGCAAGGGCTATGCGGTACGCACCGCCATGCTGGCAGCTAAGGGCGATTACGTCATGTTCACCGATGCTGACCTGGCGTACGGCACCGAGGTCATTGGCAAGGTGCGTGACGCGTTCCTCGCGCGTCCTGAGGCAGATATGGTCATTGGCTCGCGCAACCTCTCCAAGGACGGCTACGAGGGCTATACCCCTATCCGTAAGCTGGCAAGCAAGACCTATATCAAGGTGCTGTGCCTGGCAGGCGGCTTTAAGCTGTCCGACTCCCAGTGCGGCTGTAAGGCATTTACCAAGGATGCAGTCAAAAAGATTTTCACGCGCTGCGAGGTGGATCGCTTTGCCTTTGACTTTGAGGCAATTCTGTGGGCGGTCAAGTACGGCATGACCATTCACGAGATTCCTGTGAAAATCATCAACCACCGCGAATCCTCGGTCAACCTGGTGCGTGACACGCTTAAGATGCTGCGCGATCTTGTTAAGATGAAGAGAAGAATCAAAAAGGCGAAGATCTGAAAACAAAAACAAACTACTTTTTAAGGAGGCAAAACCCATGAAAAAAACGATTACCATGTTCCTGTTAACCGCGCTTTGCTTGACCGTCTTGACCTCCTGTGACCTTGGCAACGGCTTGGTTGCCGAGTTGTTTGGGGAAATGAACGGGCAGGATATTTTGGAAGAGCCGCCCGTGCAGAATTGGGAGACGGTATATGTAGAAGTCTTGACCGATGCCATTCAAACGTGGGTACCTGTCGAGACCGACCCGCCCGTGGAATACGCAACCGAGGACATCACTCTGGAAGAGATCACGATTGAGGAGTATTGGACAGAGGACGTTTCCATTGACATTGAACCTGTGCCCTGGCCCGATGTGGAATATCAGCTTGATCTGACTTTGGACGGTGATCTTTCCGATTGGAAGTATGCAAGCGGCCTGGTGCAAAGCTTTGATGCAGGCAACCTGGATGCTTGGCTTGGTGAGGTTGGCGACAAGGGCTTTGATCTTTATATGGCAGCGGATACCACTTATGTGTATTTCGCTTTGGACGTATATGACCCCGAGGTGTTTTATTCGGATGATGGTGTGTATAACGGCGATGCATTCCAGATTCAGATGGATCTGAACGGTTGGTGTGCCGAAACCGGGATGTTTGAACGAGGAATTTTCTATTCCTTCGGCTTACAGGATGACGAAACGATCGACGTGACCGTGCAATGCATGAATTCCGATGGCGCTGCTTCGATCGACTACCAGATGGCTTCGGATGATGCTCCCGAATGGCGAGAGGGAGAAATCAAGGGTGTGACCAAGAAAAAGGATGACGGCACGGGTTGGATCGCGGAATTTGCGATTTCTATTGAAACGCTGTATCGAGATGTGGTCACCAAAATCGAACAAGAAGGTATACAAGTGCCGGAATTGGGTAACGCGGTGGAATACATGAGGCTATACATGCTGGTTTGCTATCTCGACCATTCCGAACATCTCGGGAATATTACCGGTGCATGGGGCACGTCCCAAGCAAAGGGCGAGCTTGCAAACGGAAGCGGATGGTATCCCGAAAGTGCCGGCATTATTGCACATCTGTATCCGACCATGGGGCGCGGAGAGATCGAGCACAAGTGGCATTGATGTAAATTTGATTATCATTTTGTAAAAGGAGGCAAAACCCATGAAAAAAACGATTGCGATGCTACTTTTAACCGCTTTGTGTATGACTGTCTTGACCTCCTGTGATTTCGGGAGCGAGTCGGTTCCCGAAAATAAACCTCTGCCGGTTGAGGTTGTTGGAAGCGGATTTTTGAGTGTTGCCCAACAAAATGGCGAGTCGGGCAGAGTCCGTCAGCTGCTTACCGATGATGAACTGAAAGATTGGGACGGCGAACTGGATCTTGTGGATACTTGTGATGGTACAAAGCTGATCTTGATCGGATACGTTGCTTATAACGGTGCGCAAGAGGGGCAGTATGTCTATTCTGCAACCTCAAACGGGTCAAACGGTTCTCTGATCCGATATGATGTGCAAATGATCACGCCCGATGCACAGCTGCTTGCTAAAATTGGCAAGATCGATGCAGAGCATCTGGATGTGTTTCAGGTTTCTATTCCGTTTTCTAATATGGGTGAGCACTTCGCGTTTACGGTAAAGGGCGTGGACGTAGCGTCCCCCGAGAGAGTGTTTGAAAAAGATATTGTGATCGAGAAAGAAATTGAAACCGCTTGCGGCTAAAGCGATTGAGTCTTATATTGAGTCGAAAGGAGTATCGAAATTGAAGAAGATAATTATCATGCTGCTGTTCACCGCGCTTTGCTTGACCGTCTTGACCTCCTGTGACTTTTCGGGAGGACTTGTCGGTGATCTGCTGGAAGGATTGGTCCAAGAAAATGTGGATGTAGATCCCGTTGTGGATGTTTTGGAAACGGACGTTGACGTCATGCCGATTGAAACCTCTCCGATTGAAACCACGCCCGTGACGGAGGTTCCGGTTGTGTCGGTGGTAGGTTCCAACACCTACCATGTAAGCAAGAACTACCCCAATGGCAGCAACTCGGGAAATTATGCTACGGATTTAAGTGAGCTATCCTACGCGCTTTTGCTGGACGGGCATATTGTTTACCTGGAGGTCGGCGGTACGATTGGACTTGTCGGAACGGATAGCGCAGAATTTGGATATTCCCTCAATGGAGAGCAACCAATTTGGGTGGAGGATTGGCAAAGAGATCCCAACGCGGATCTAAAGGAGGAATACGCGTCGCTTGGTGCCGAGTACGTAACGGGGTATGTGATTCGTATCGATATGGATGATCTGCCCGACGATGCCTACTATACCATTACGCTTTTGTATCGGGTAGGGGATACTCAGGGTGAATTTTGCACGTTTGAGGCTCGCAAGGACGCAGAAACAACCGGAGAGCCTCAGTACGAATAACCTCGATTATACCGGAATGATGGATACAAGGAGGATTTTGCGATGAAAAAAACGATTGCGATGCTGCTTTTGACCGCTTTGTGTATGACCGTCTTGACCTCTTGTGATCTCGGTAACGGTCTTGTTGCCGAGTTGTTTGGAGATTTGAACCACGAGGACGTGATTGTCGAGGACGTGATTTTGGATGATGTCATTTTCCTCCCTCCGGAGCAGTGGGTAACGGTTGAGGTGGAAACCGTACCGACCGAGACGGACATGAACTGGGAAGATTATACCTATGACGTGACAGAGGATATTGGCGTTGTGTATCCCGACGTGCTGGCGGATTTTGTGATTCATACGATTGAGTTTAAGCATCCGTCTATCACCGAAGTTTCGTCTGTCAACAGTACCGTTTTGGGTACCCAGCATGCAGTGAACAATGATCTCATTTCGCTCAGCTTAGTCGGTATGGCAACATTGTATGCAGGGGATTGCACGGTGGGCTACCGCATAGGCGAGGAATGCATATTTGACGAGAGCTTTTGGGGCGTTGGTACAGACAGCGAGCCGGAGTACAGAAATCTGAGAATTGAGATTCCTGCCGAGCAGCTGGCGGATGGCTACAATGAAATTACGCTGATCTATGAAATGGGTGGTGTGATATACGAAATCGGTTCGGTTGTCGTATTCAAGGAAGTGCCGACCACAGAAATCGAGTTTGAATATCCGGTAGATCCCGAAGTAGCACCGGAAGAGACGATTGAAGGTTAAATAATCTTGCGAGTAAAAGCACGCCGAAAGACGCATAAATGCATCGCCCTCGGGCAATTCGGTTCGATTCCCGTACGGCTAAATAAAGGCAAGGGCTGCGCCATATGGCGCAGCCCTTGTTTGATGAGTTATGGATGAGGAATATTTGCAAGCAAATTCATCCTCCCACCGGCGCAGATGAGTGGTATCGACACCCAAACGGTAGCTCAATCTTATTACGTGCGGGAGGCTATTAGCCTCCCCTACATATTATCAATGCCTCGGCATCTCCCGCAGCTTACCCTTGACCTGTGTGGTCAGGGCTGCCGCGGCGCAAAAGAGTGCCACCGCACCTGCGCGGATGCCAAGGCTTGCGCCAAGCCCCAGCCCAAGCGTCATGGCTTGTCGCGCTTCCGCGCCAAAAAACAGCCCCAGCACAAGCCCCGTGCCCACAAACGCGCAGCCGCAAAGCATGGCGCAGGGGAGTACCGCGTGATTGCACCTCAGCCCTACGCCCAAGCCGCCCGCCAGACAAGAGAGCGCCAGCACGCCAAAGCCAAGCGGTGCGATCAGCGCATCGGGGTCGCTGCTTTTATATGCAATCAGCGCGCAGGCAAGCAGCAAAAGCACCGCCACCGCCGCGCACATGCCAAGTCCCCATAGCATTCCCGACACAAATCCGCCCGTGGCTTGGTTGCTCTTGCTCGTATGTGTGTGTGCGTGCGTGTGTGCGGGTAACATCCCTCTGACCGATCGATTCATAAAAAAACGCCTCCGTATGATAGCTTTCCCGTGTTTCGGTAACACTATATGCATACGGAGTCGTTTTTATTACTTTGCGTCCTCTGCCTTGACGTCAACCTTGCTGATCGCGCTGCGCAGCAGACGGATCTTGGTGCGGTCATGGCTGGTCTCGATGAGCACGGTCTCTTCACGGATGCTGACAACCTTGCCGATGATGCCGCCGATGGTGGTGACCTCGTCGCCAACAGCCAGGCTGTTACGCATTTCGTTGATTTCCTTTTCCTGCTTCTTCTGGGGGCGGGTCATAAAGAAGTAAAAGAATACGCCGAATACGACGACCATTGCGATAGGCAGGATCATCGAGCCAACGCCACCCTCACCGCCACCGAGCAGGGAAGTTGCTACAAAAAGATTCATGTTATATCCTCCATTGTGATTTTTTCACATATGTACCTATTATATCCCATCTTTTGCGGAAAGTCAAGGTGAATTTGAAAAAGGTGCAAATAATTCATATCATGTTAATAATCGTGTGCTATTATGTAATGTGATGTATTATGGCATAATCCAATATTGGAGGTAAATACAATGAAAAAAGATACATGTCCTTGCAAAAAGACCTCAATCGGCGGTCAGGCGCTGATGGAGGGAATTATGATGCGAGGCCCCAAGAAAACTGCTATGGCGGTACGAAATCCCGAAGGGGAGATCGTGCTGGAGATCAGCAACAACAGCGCGAGTACGCCCGTGGTTGCCAAGATCCCCGTGGTGCGTGGCGTATATAGCTTTGCTATGTCCATGATTCAGGGATACAAGTGCCTGATGCGCTCGGCTGAGATTTCGGGTCTTGAGGAGGCAGAGGAAGAAATGCGTCGCGAAAAGGAAGCTAAAAAGGCTGCCAAGGCGGCAAAAAAGGCTGCAAAGAAGGGTGAGGCCGTGGAAGCAGCTCCCGTAGCTGCCGATACCGCCGAAGCGCCCGAAGCTCCCGTTGAGTCTGTTGAACCCGCTGAGCCTGTTACCGACTCCGTAGGGGCGAGTAATTCGGCAGAGCCGAATTGCGAATCGCCCGTAACTCCCGTTGAGTCTGTTGAACCCGCTGAGTCCGTTACCGACTCTGTAGGGGCGAGTAATTCGGCAGAGCCGAATTGCGAATCGCCCGTAGCTCCCGCAAAGAAAGAAAAGAAGCACGACAGCGCATCCTTCACCACCACCATGGTTATGGTGCTTGGCGTAGTGCTTGGCATGGGTCTTGCGATCCTGCTGTTCAAGTTCGTGCCCACCGCGCTTTACGATCTGTTGGTTGGCTTGTTCCCCGTGCTCAAGCCCGCGGACATTGCGCTGGAGTCGTTCATCCGCTCGCTGGTTGAGGGTCTGCTCAAGATCGTCATCGTGGTCGGCTATATGGCTGCCGTCTCCTTGATGAAGGAGATCCGCCGCACCTTCCGCTATCACGGAGCAGAGCACAAAACCATCTTTTGCTATGAGGCAGGACTCCCGCTGACCGTGGAAAACGTGCGCAAGCAAATGCGCTTCCACCCCCGCTGCGGCACCTCGTTCCTGATTCTCATGGTGCTGGTCAACGTATTCGTGTCCTTCTTTATTGAGCCGTCCTTTGTTGCCATTTTCGGTGACACCATGAAGAACGTGCTTTCCCCCATTCATAGCGTGCTGCCCACCTTAGTACGTACCGGCATATCCTTGGTATTGCTGCCCCTGGTCATGGGCATTGGCTACGAGCTGCTCAAGCTGGCAGGCAGATACGACACCATTCTGACCCGTCTGATCTCGCTGCCCGGCGTCTGGCTGCAGCACATTACCGTACTGGAGCCCGATGACAGCATGATCGAATGCGCCATTGCGGCTGTCAAGGAAGTCATTCCCGAGGATGAGAGCGACCGCTGGTAATTAAATATTGATGATATAGGAGATAAGTCATGAAAATTATTTGCTGCAACGATTATAACGAAATGTCGCGCGTAGGCGCAAACCTGGTGGCTGACGTTGTTAAGGCAAAGCCCGGTTGTGTGCTGGGTCTTGCTACCGGCTCTACCCCTGAGGGACTGTATGCCGAGCTGATCTCGATGTATCAGAACGGCGAGCTGGATTTCTCGGGCGTTACCACCGTCAATCTGGACGAATATTACCCCATCGCTCCCGAAAACGAGCAGAGCTACCGCTATTTCATGAATACCAAGCTGTTTGATCACGTCAACGTGAACAAGGAGAACACCCACGTACCCAACGGCAGCGCGGCTGACGCAGCAGCCGAGGCGGCAAGATACGAGTCCTTCGTGCGCTCCTTGGGCGGCGCGGACATTCAGATTCTGGGCATTGGCAGAAACGGACACATCGCGTTCAACGAGCCTGCAGAGGCGCTGTATCCTGCCACCCACGTCACCGGCTTGACCGAGGACACTATTGATGCAAACGCACGCTTCTTTGCAAGCGCAGACGAGGTTCCCACCAAGGCACTGACCATGGGCATGGGCACCATTCTGTCGGCGAAGAAGATCATCATTCTGGCTAACGGCAAGGGCAAGCACGAGGCAGTTGCGGCAATGCTCTCCGGCATGGTCACCACCTCTTGCCCCGCATCCTTCCTGAATCTGCATGCAGACGTGACGCTGATTTGCGATCACGCGGCTTACGAGGGCTGATATGAGTATGCAAGAGATCCACGCGCAGGCGGCAAGAGCGGCAGAGCAGCTGCTGGACGCGGCAGGTGCCAAGGCAGGGCAGATCTTAGTCGTGGGCTGCTCCTCGTCCGAAATCGCGGGCGGCTCGATTGGGCACGCATCCGCGCCCGAGGTTGCAAACGCGGTGTATGACGCGATTGCATCAGCATGTGCCCAGCGCGGCGTATTCCTTGCCGCACAGTGCTGCGAGCACCTCAATCGCGCCCTGATCGTGGAGCGCGCGTGTGCTGAACAATACGGGTTGGAAGAGGTCTGCGTTTTGCCGCAGCCTAAGGCGGGCGGTTCGTTTGCCACCGCGGCATGGCAGGGCATGGACGCCCCCTGCGCGGTGGAATCCATCAAGGCACATATGGGCATGGATATCGGCGGCACGTTGATCGGCATGCATTTGCGACACGTGGCGGTGCCCGTGCGCATAGAGCAGAACGTCATCGGTGCGGCAAGCATCCTGTGCGCACGCACGCGCCCCAAGTACGTGGGCGGCAGCCGCGCGGTTTACCCCGAAGGCGCGGGAAGATAATGAATACAGAAACGCGATACCTTTGACGGTGTCGCGTTTTTTGATGCCCATATGGGAGCGTCCGTGTGATGCATCTCACCCACCGCAATCGCGTTGAATATTCTCGGCTCACTCGCCTCGAAATTCAACGCTGCGGTCCCCCCTCCCCAGCGGGGAGGGCTTTTTTCGCCGCCATTTTCAGTTTGTTGTACAAAATGGAAACATACTGAAACCTTTCACGGATCATGGAGCAAGGCGGATGCACCCCAAGCCCTCCCCGCTGGGGAGGATACCTGCAAGCAGGTTTGACCGCGAAGCGGTGGGTGAGATTCACCACACGGACGCTCTTTCACATCTTCATCAATTTTCGCCCAAAATCGCCAAAAACCTCTTGACAAGAGTACGAAATAGGACTATAATATAAGCATAGAGTACGATATAGGACTCTGCGCGGAGGTTTACATGGATCAAAATTATACAGAGCAGAGCAGTGCCGTCATCCAGCAGATCAAGGAGCTGGTGGGCGTGTACCGCGATGCCATCAAGCAGTTAGCCATATCCGAGAGTGAATTTTGGATCTGGTATACGCTGGTTGCCGTACCGGGGGCACACACCCAGCAGGATATATGCGCCATGTGGTCGCTTCCCAAGCAAACGGTCAATACGGTCATCACGGGTATGCGACTCAAGAAATTTGCGTACTTGGAGGTCGTGCCGGGCACGCGTAATCACAAGACCGTGCATCTGACCGAGGAGGGAAGACGCCGCGGTGAAGTACTGGTTTCGCCCATGACGCAGGCGGAGCGCAGAGCCTTTGCCAAAATGCCGCCCGAGGAGCTGGCGGCAATGACGCAGCTCTTTGGCAAGTACGTTTCGGTGCTGCGCGAGGAAATGGGCAATGAGTAAACGCATCTTGCTGTGGCTTTTGTATGCGGTGCAGGGCGCAATCGTAGGCGTGGGTGCCATTCTGCCCGGCGTCAGCGGTGGCGTGCTCAGCGTGGCGTTTGGCGTGTATGAGCCTATGATGGAGCTGCTCACGCATCCCATCCCCGCCATCAAAAAGCACTTTGAGCTGTTTGTGCCGTTCGGTATTGGCTGGATCATGGGCTTTTTGCTCTTGGCAAAGGGCATTGAGGTGCTGTTTTCGGCGTATGCGTCGGTGGCGCTCATGCTGTTCTTCGGCTTGATCTGCGGCACGCTGCCCGAGCTTTTCAAGGTGTCCGAGAAAAGTGACCCCAAAAAGAGCTGGACGCCTTTTATCATTTCACTTGCACTTGCGTTCCTTACGTTTCATCTACTGGAGAATAGTGAGGTTGGCATGACCATTGCCCCCTCGTTCCCGGGCTTTCTGTTCTGTGGCTTTTTGTGGGGACTTTCCACCATCGTGCCCGGGCTGAGCTCTTCCTCCATTCTCATTTGCTTTGGGCTGTATGAGCCCATGACAGCCGGCATTGCCGCGCTGGATGCGCGCGTGCTGTTGCCCATGCTGCTGGGCATTGGCATCACGGCGCTTGCCTTTGCAAGGCTGGTCAACTATCTGTTCAAGCGGCATTATGCCGTTACCTCGCGTGTCGTGCTTGGCTTTGTGGTCGCGTCCGCCTTAAAGGCGGTACCGTCCGCGTTCCCAACTCCCGCACTGCTGCTTGTGTCCTTCGTTTGCTTTGTGCTCGGCTTTGCCGTGGCAAGAGGCATGGACGTAGCGGGAAACAAACAACAATTTTCCTCGTAGGAGAAAGGCAAATCACATGAAATTCATAGGTGTTTACGATTATACGGTCATTTTAACGTACATGAGTCTGATCTCGGGCTTGGTCGGCATACGGCTGGCTTACGCAGGCCATATTATGTGGGCGATTTTGTGCCTGGGCATCTCAGGCATTTGCGATATGTTTGACGGTGTGGTGGCGCGCACCAAAAAGAACCGTACCGCGGATCAAAAGAATTTCGGCATTCAGCTGGACTCCATGTGTGACGTGGTGTGCTTTGGTGTCGTGCCTGCCGTGATTCTGTTCTTCAGCGGTGTGAATAGCACCCTGGGCGTGGCATTTTTGGCGTTCTACGTGCTGTGCGCGGTCATTCGTCTGGCGTTTTTCAACGTGCTGGAGACCAAGAGACAGCAGACCGAGGGCGGCTGCACCAAGTCCTACCGCGGCTTGCCCGTGACCAATTCGGCAATTCTTCTGCCCGCGTGCTTTGTGCTGGGCTGGTTTTTGCCCGACGTTGCCATGAACGTGATCTACCACATCTTTCCCGTGGTCGTGGGACTTTTGTTCATCACCGACTTCACCGTGCCCAAGCCGGACGTGACCAAGCTGTTCCGCAAGCCTGCAAGCAAAAAGAAAACGCAGGAGTGAAAAATCACATAGCAAAAGAGCCGTTCCGTGATCCGGTTGAAGGAGTATCGGGTAAATAAATGAAAGCAGAAGTTTAGTAGCTTCTGCTTTCTGCTTTTATGATGCGCTACCTCCGCCCGTGTCATCCTGAGCGGAGAAATTTCGCAACGAGTTGCGAAATGACGAAGTCGAACCCCGTAGGGGCGCGCGCAGCGCGGGATTTACGGGCGAAACATACTTTCCCTCGTAGATCCTCAAAACGCTGAGGCGTTTTGACTTTCAAAAATCAGCAATTGGTTGCAGATTTTTGAAAGTTCGACTCGCAAACATCCGCACAGGGATGTTTTCTCGCTCAGGATGACACGAGGGGGATTCCTCTTTATGAGGGTAATTTAATGTTCACGCAAGGCAATACATTTTTGCTGCAATTTGATAAACAGTACGTTGACAATGGTTAAAATGCACCATTGCAGCAGGTATTCCAAAACTGCAATGCCGCTCCACAAGATCACCTGGGGAAGTGCGAATGCGACAAAGCCACCACCGAAGAATATAAGTGCGAACAATACCCAATGCAGAAACCGATGCGGATGCTTTTTGATGATAAACATGGTCGCAAACCCGATAAATAATGTGGATAGTCCGGGAATCAGGCATAACCATAATTCAATTTTTTGAAATTTGTTCATAAGTTTACCTCATATTTTGTGCGCGTAACGGGGGTGCGTTACTTTTCCAAATTCGCGGGAGGGGAGACCCCTCCCCTACGGAAATGGGTGAATTTTTTCTTGTAGGGGAGGCGTTTCGCCTCCCGCCTATTGCATCGTCCAATTTCCGTCCTTGGATCGCCAAGTCAGCTGTCGCGGCTTGAGCATCTGCATCAGGGCATCGTAGCTCGAAAATGCGATCGGCACACCCATACGCGCAAGGTAGGCTTGCACGGCAGGGAAGTTTTTGCACGTGACGCGTATCACGACTTGCTTTTTGCGGTGATATTTCCGCAAAATGTAGGGAACTTGCCGATAATAGGCATCCGAGCAGACGAGGTGGACGGCATTCATATCTACAAAGCTCTTCCAAACCTCAAAAGAGTATTGCAGCTCGATCTGCTTGACCTCATGATCTTCCAATCGACAGCACGTGCCAAACAGATTGCGGCTTTGTACGTGCGTGTCGGTGAGAGAATAGCGCATAGCAGCTCTGTTAAAAACCAAGCCAAGCAACGGAATCAGAAAACACAACGCGGCAATTACCAAGCAGCCAACCGTGACGGGAATTGAAACCGTTGCAAGGTAAATTGCCAAGCCGATGTGACACGATGCAAGGATACCGGCAAGTACGTAATAGGAGCCTACGTCGTAGGGGCAGACGTAGCCCTTTGCCAAAACATTCAGCTTCATTACAGGAAGAACGTCGGAATGACCAGGATGCAGCTTGCAAGCAGCGAAAGTCCCAGCCAAATGATGGATGCGATGATGACGGTGTTCCAACGCTTACGGTTGGCAAACTTTTTGACGTTGCGCATTACGATGCTAAATACCAAGAGCAGCACGGGGAGAATATACAGGAAGGGAGATGCCAGGAGCAGGAACAGCACCATAGAAATGGTTGCATCCAGCGGATCGCTTACCTCATACACGATCTCGCCGTCATAGTATTCAAAGCGGTCGATGGCATCGGTGATCTGCGCCTTGTCCGTCGCGCTCAAGCGCACCACGGGCACGTTACCGCTGCGGAAGGAGAGATTGCCGTAGGAATCAAAGTGCGTGTTATTCAGGTGGCTGTAGTTGACAAACAGATAATCGCCGTTATACTCAAACACTTGTCCGATGAGGTGCGCAAAGGTCAGGGTGGAATCGTAGCCGATGACGTTGTAGGAGATCAGCTCACCAAGCAGCGTAGCGTCTACGGTCTCGGTGGCATCTGCCTCGCTCCACGCGCGCACGGTCTGCTCGGAAATGGTTGCGCTCTCGTACGTGCCGGACGTCAGCTCATACTGCGCGTAATTGCCCGCCATGTACTCATCCAGCGCACGTGCGCCCTGCGCGGTGACGTATACGTCAAACGCTGTATTTGTGTTGAAATATACGTACAATACGACCATATCCTCATACAGCGTGACTTCCTCGCCCTCTGCGCCCAAAATAGGTTGACCAATGAAATAATTGCCGAATTCCTGGACGTATTGATACGATTGGTAAGGTCTGAACCAGTCGTAAGAGGGAATTACGTAGTGGGTGTACGTTTGGTCACCGTAGGTTAAGGTTTGCCCGTCCTCGCTCAGTTCCCAGCGGATCTCGGGCTCGGTGTCCTCTGCCTTATCCGAGGCAGATACGGGAAGCGTGGCACAAAGCAGCAGGATCATGCAAAGCCATACTGCAAATATTTTTTGAGTGTGTTTCATATCTGACCTCCTTAAGCAAGATTGATATTGCGTTCCAGGCGGTTGACGGTCAGGTTCGCAAACGTCAAGCCAACGGTGACAAGGGCAGCGCTGGCAATCAGCAGCAGCGCGTAAATGGCAAGCCAGCTCAAAAAGGGGATGGCAATCAGCTCCATCATACCAAACACCAGGAACATGACCAGCAGCATGAAGTAAATAACAACAAAGAAATAGCCAACGAAATAGACTGCCGTCAGCAGCGCGCCAAAGCCGAAGTAGGCAACGATGACGCTGAGCAGCTTATGGTTACGGAACAGGGTTGCTGCCAGCGTGACCAGCAGATATTCCGCCATCAGGGAGATAAACTGTATGGCAACGATGACAAGGAATAACAATAGGATTGCAATCACTGCGCAGAGCACGCCAAAAATGTCGCCTGAGGTCACTCCGACAAACAAATCGGAAAATCCCAGCTCTGCGGATACCTCGGGATTGGCGAGCAGCGGGATCGCAAAGCCTACAAAGATGCACAGCGCGGTAAATGCGTTTACAATGGCGGTTCCCAGCAGGTAGAGCATACCCGATACCGTCTTGGACCAGAACTGCGTGCTGCGCTTGACGGGCAGGGTAAAGGTCAGGTAGCCTTGGTCGGTGAAAAAGTGGGTGTAATAGCGGATAGCCAGCATAATAGTCGTGCCGCCCGAGAAAATTGCGATGGCGTAAATGACGATCATCATCGCAAACATGCCCATGATCATGGACATGATGGTCAGCACCTGCAGGGCGGTCATTTCTCCCGCCGATTCAAAGGCGGTTACGTTGACCATACCGTTTATGTAGAGGAACGAGCCCAAGCCGCCCAAAAGCGAAACGGGCAGCATGACGGCTGCGGCGATCAGCCAGATCTTACGCAGCGCCTGCAGATCGTATTTTAAGCATTTCTTGAACATTTGAACACCTCCCTGAAAAGTTGGTCAAGGCTCATGCTATGCTCCTCGCGTGCCTCGTCGGCGTTGCCGTACATGGCGATCTTGCCCTTGTTGACAAAGGCGAAATCGTCCAGCACGCCCTCCACGTCTGCAATCAGGTGCGTGGTGATGATGACCGAAGCCTCGGGGTTGTAGTTGCCTATGATGGTTTTGAGAATGTAGTCGCGTGCCGCGGGGTCAACGCCGCCGATCGGCTCGTCGAGCAGGTAAAGCTTGGCACGTCTTGCCATAACAAGCACCAGCTGCACCTTTTCCTTGGTACCCTTGGACAGCGTGCGCATGCGCGCTCCCGTGTCAATGTCAAGGTCCTTGAGCATGGTCTCGCAAAGCGAGCGATCAAAGTCTGCGTAAAAGTCCTCGAAATAGTCAAGCATAGCGCTGACCTTCATGGCAGATGAGAAGTAGGGGCGCTCGGGCAAAAACGAGATCAGCGCGTTGCTTTGCTCGCTTCTCGGCTCGCCGCAAACGGTAATGCTGCCGCTGTCGGGGATCAAAAGACCCGAGATCAGCTTGAGCAGCGTAGATTTGCCGCAGCCGTTAGGTCCCAAAAGTCCGACGATTTTGCCGGGTTCCACGCAAAAATCCAGCTCGTCCAGTACGGGCGTGCCCTTTTTATAGCTTTTGCAAAGCTGATCACAAACTAAAATGGGTTGGCTCATTCGAAAATTTCCTCACTTTCCTGTAAGAATTGCATGAATTGCTGCTTGGTAATGCCAAGCCTTGCCGCCTGCTCGCGGGCGCTTTGCAGATATTCGGTCTGCAAGAGCAGTCGCATCTGCGCGATCACGGCGTTGTCCTCGGTGACAAATCTGCCGCGCGTGCCCTGACTGATCAGCAGTCCATCCTGCTCCAGCATGGTCAGCACCTTTTGCATGGTGTTGGGGTTGACCGATTCCTCGTACGCCAGCGCGCGCACGGTGGGGAACTGGCTACCGGCGGGGTACTTGCCGCCAACAATGTCCAGGCGGTATTTGTGCAAAAGCTGCGCGGATACCGAAGCCTGTGGGGTGAGCATGGTCACGGTTGCATCCCTTCCTTTCTTGTATTATTGTACTAATACAATCATACAAGATTTCAGCGCATTTGTCAAGAGGTTTCGGAAAATTTTTCTCTCTACCTATATAGACGTATTTTTTCGCAAAAAGTTCCGACTTTTTTGAAAAAAGTTGAAAAAAAGATAAAAAAGTGTAGCACCCGTGGGTGCAACGCTTTTTATGTGATTGGAAATTAGTCCTTTTTCTTGGAAACGACCAGGGCGCCAAGGGCAATGGCTGCCACGATGGCTGCGCTGCCGATCACGCTGCCGCATCCGCTCTTTTCTGCGGGTGCTTCGGTGGTCTGCTCTACTGCGGGAGCCTCGGTCTTGGCTTCGGTCTTTGCCTCGGTGGTCTCTTCGGTCTTGGCTTCGGTCTGCGCCTCGGTCTCGGTCTCGGTGGGAGCCTCGGTTTCCTCGCCCCAGGTGTCGTTTTCCTGCTGGTACTGATCCAGAGCGGCTACCTGCTGGTCATATGCTGCCTTTGCCGCATCGGTCAGGGGAGCGGCGTAGATGTAGTTGTAGGTCATGGAGTCAGCGCCTGCGCCGCAAACGTACAGAGTATCGTTGATGACCTGCATACGGGTGACGCGGTTTGCATCGGGAACGTCAATGGTTGCAACCAGCTCGCCGGTGGAATCGTTGAGCACCTGCACGGCGGAGCCGTCCTTCATGCCTGCCAGCAGGAACTTGCCAACGTGCGCTACGCTGTAAACGCCGTCCAGCGCAAAGGTCTTCAGGCAGTTGATACCGGTAGAGTCGATCTTGATAATGCCGTTGCCGCCCTCGTTGAAGTCTACGCACAGCCAGACCGTGCCGTCTGTGTCGACTGCCATGTACTGGCCTTCCTTGAGGGTCTTGCCGCCCATGTCAATGGTGCAATCCGCGTCGGCGAAGTCGATCATGCCGCCCAGCGCCCAGCTTGTGTTGAGCACAGGAGCTGCGGGATCGGTCACGTCGTAGCAGTACAGAACGTCTACGTCATAGTTTGCCATGACGAAGCACAGATACTTATCGCCAACCTTTGCGACCTCAACGCCGTTGACGCCGATCTTGGTGCCGGCTTGATCACCGGGCTCAAACTCGTTGGTGTAAACGGGGATCTCGATGACCTCGGTCAGCTTGCCGTTGTCTTCCTGCTTGGCAATGCCCAGAGAGAGGTAGTTGTAGTTTACGGAGTAAGCAAAGCCTACGTAAACGTAGCCGCGGTCATCTGCTGCAATACCCTTTGCATAAGAGAAGGGAGAGCCGGGCAGGGGATTGACCTCGTTGTAGGAGTAGTACAGATCGGTGACGCGACCCACCTGCATGTCAAGCACGACCAGACCGCGCACGCCGGTGCCGCCGTTGAGCGCGCCCATGTAAGCGTAGCGACCGTCAGCGGACATGGAGAATCCGCGCATGTTGATGTAAGCTGCCATGTAGTAGTCGTCCATCTCGGGAATTTCGCCTTCCCACCACCAAGCCTCGTAGTTCTCGGCTACGTCGGAGTTGATGTATTCGCCGTCCTGATAGATCAGGCCCTTGAGCTCTGCGTTTGCCCAGGTGTCGGCGGTGTAGTCGTCTTCACCTGCCCACGCAGTCATGCTCATGCAACCAAGGCAAAGAGCTGCGAGCAGAACGAGTGTCAGAATTCGTTTCATAATGATTGTACTCCTTTTGATATGAATTTGCAAAGGCGATTGCCTTTACTTCTCTCTTATTATACGCATTTGGGGTGTGTATGTCAAGTGGATTTGTGAAAATGTTATGCAAAACGCAGAAATATTGCTCGGTTTTTTGTACAACGTTACTTGTGTCACACAAAAAGCGGGCTACCTTCAGGTAGCCCGCAACGTGCGTTTATTTGGATTCTAAAGTCTTGACGAATCTGCCGATCTTTTCCAGCGCCTCGGTAATATGCTTGACACTGTAGGCATACGAAATGCGGGCAAAGCCCTCGCCGCAATCGCCAAAGGCGGTGCCGGGGACAATGGCGCACTTGTGATCCAGCAGAAGTCGCTGGCAAAATTCCTCGCTGGAAAGTCCGAACTTGCCGATATAGGGGTAGATATAGAACGCGCCCTCGGGCTCAAAGCATTCAATGCCCAGCTCGGTAAGCCCTGCGTAGATATATCTGCGGCGGCGGTCGTATTCCTCCGCCATGTACGCAATGTCGGAGTCGCCGTTGCGCAGCGCCTCCTCGGCGGCAAACTGCGCCGTGGTGGGGGCACACATAATGGCATATTGGTGGATCTTGAGCATCTGCTTTGCCAAGGGGGCGGGGGCGCACAGGTAGCCCAGTCGCCAGCCGGTCATGGCATATGCCTTGGAAAAGCCGCTGACAATGACCGTGCGCTCCCACATGCCCTCCAGCGTTGCGATGGACACGTGCTTTTTGCCAAAGGTCAGCTCGGCATAAATTTCATCGGACAGCACGGCAACGTTGGTACCGCGCAGCACCTTAGCAATTGCCTCCAGATCGTCCGCATCCATGATCGCGCCTGTGGGGTTGTTGGGGTAGGGCAGCACCAAAAGCTTGGTCTTGTCGGTAATGGCTGCCTGCAGCTCGGCTGCGGTCAGCTTGAATTTGTTTTCAAAGGTGGTGTTGATGATGACCGGAACACCGCCGGAAAGACGCACGATGGGCTCGTAGCACACAAACGAGGGCATGGGAATGATGACCTCATCGCCCGGCTCGACAAGTGCGCGGATCGCAATGTCAATCGCCTCGCTGCCGCCAACCGTAACCACCACCTCGTCGGTGGGATTGTACTGCAGGGAGAATCTGCGATCCAGATATTTGCTGATCTCCTGACGCAGGGAAAGCGTACCTGCGTTGGAGGTATAGTAGGTCTTGCCGCGCTCCAGGCTCTCAATGCCGGCTTCGCGAATATGCCACGGCGTGACAAAATCGGGCTGACCAACCGTCAGCGCGGTCACGTCGGTCATCCCTCCGACCAAGTCGAAGAATTTGCGAATGCCCGAGGGCTTGAGCTCGCTGACCGTGCGGGAAAGTAACAAGTCGTAATTCATATATGATCAAAGCCTCGCTCGTCAACCTGCTCTGCGCCGTAAATGATACCCTTGTCCTTGTACTTGCGCAGTACGAAGTGGGTAGCGGTGGAAATGACGTATTCAATGGGAGCAAGCTTTTGCGCCACGAAGTAAGCAACCTCCTTCATGGTCTTGCCCTCGATGACCAGGCAAAGATCGTAACCGCCCGACATCAGGTACAGGCTCTGTACCTCGGGGTAGTTGTAGATCTTTTCTGCCACGCGGTCAAAGCCGCGGTCGCGCTGAGGCGTCATTTTGACCTCGATGAGTGCGGTCACGTATTCACGGTCGGTTTTATCCCAGTCGATCATTGCCTTGTAGCCAAGGATGATACCGTCTGCTTCGTATTGCTTGATCAATTCCTTAATATCGCCCTGTTCCTTGTTGAACATGACAGCCAGCTGCTCGGGGGTCAGCGTGGCGTTATCTTCCAATGCCTTGAGAATCTTATCCATGATGTACTCCTTATCGATTGATTTTCTCTAAAATGCTGTCAAAGGTCAAGCCGTAACGCTTGGCAATGTCGCGCGCGTAGGATTTGCCGTCCGGCTTTGCGCGGACGATCTTAAAGGAGCGCTTGCCCTCGCCCTCAATGCCTGCCACCAAGGTGTCAATGCGCGAGCCGCCCGCGGCAAGCGATTGCTCATTCAGGCGGTCGATCTCGGCAGCCAGCTCGTGCAGGTGGGTCGAGAACAGGCAACGGCAGCCAACGCGTGCCAGTCCCGCCAGCACCTCGGCTGCAATATAGGAGGCCTCGTAAGAGCCGGTGGAGGAAAGGGATTCGTCCAAAAGCACCAGGCTGTCTGCGCTGACGTTATCAAAAATCTCACCCAGTCGTGCGCATTCCTCGCCAAGACGACCCTTGTCGATGGTGTCGTCCGCGCCGGTGGGGAAGTGGGTATAGATGGCATCGCAGGGGCTGATGGCGGCGTGCTTGGCGGGCACGTACATGCCCAGCTGCATCATCACCTGTGCAAGGCCAATGGCGCAGGTGATGACCGATTTACCGCCGCGGTTGGGGCCTGTGAGCACCCAGATGCCCACGCCGTCACGGGTAAACTCCACGTCGTTGGGCACGACCGTATCTTCCTTTGCCAGCTTGAGAGCGACGCAGGGATTATACAGCTCGCTTGCCACGAAATGGCGCTCGGACATGGGACGGATCTCGGGCAGCGAGAGCGTGCAGCCGCGCTCCGAGAGAGATTTTTGCATAGCGGATGCCTTGGTCACAAATTCGATCTCGGGCATCAGGCCAAGCAGGAAGTCCGCATTTTCCAACACGTAGGTCTGCACGATCTTTTTCCAGGAGCGCAGCGAGTCGCTGTAGACGTCGTTGATCGCGGAATTGAATGCCAGCGAAAGCGCCATCTTCTGGTTTTCGGATTGCTTTTTGCCAAAGGGCACAAGGCTGGCAATGCAGGTGTACTGGTCGTTCTTGAAGTTCAAGCGCAGGATCTTGTCGATCACGTCGCCCGACTTGAAGGGCTCGGGGTTGATGGAAAGCACGCCGGCGTGCACGGGGCGCAGCTGCGCGTCCAGATTGACGCCGATGGTGACCGATTTGATGTCACGCACGCGCTTGGTCAGCTCGGCAAGGCGTGCGTTGAGCTCGCGGTAGTAATCCGAATCGGCAAGCTCGGCAATGCGGTCGGCAAGCGTGGTGAACGCCGCGCCCTTGATGTAGGGGCGTGCCTTGGAAAGTCCGGACTGAAGCAGCTCGATGCAGGAAATGTAGAGCTCGATCTCGGTCATGCTGGAAAGGTAATCGTGCGTGTCACCGCTGTCGCTTTCCAGACGGCGCAGCTCCATGATATCCGAAAGAATGGGCATCAGAGCGTTGAGCGTCTCGCCCAGGGCGGGGCAACGCAGCATGTCCGCAAACATTTCGCTGCGGTAGCGCATAACGGTGGGATCAATGGTGAAATACTCCTCCATTTTACTGTTCTTGAGATCAAAGATCTCCAAAAGACCCAGCTCGGAAAGGGTATAGGTATCAATGTCGGGGCAGTATTTGCCGCTGAAATGGTCCTTCTGGGATTGCTCACTCGGGTAGAGCAGCGAGAAAAATGTCAGTTCCATAATAGCCTCTTTTTATGTTGTAATGGAAATGGGAACAAAGAATTGCTTGCCCTGTTTGTAGGCAACGATCTTGTCAAAGCCGCATTCATGCAGGAGCGCACAGCCGTCTGCAATGCATCTGCCCACGTTGGCAGGCGCGTGCGAGTCGGAGCCAATGGTCACAAGCTCTCCGCCCACCTGCTTATAAAGCTGCAGCACCTCGCGGTCGGGCATGGCAAAGCCGTGACCCTTCCAGAGCGTGGATACGTTGACCTCCAGCGCCACGCCATGCTTGCAAAGCTGCTCAAACAGCTTGGTCAGGCGGGGGATATGGGGCGTCATATCAAATTGCTTGCCTGCCTCTGCCCAGTAGCGCGCGGGATAGGTCACGTGCGCCAGCGTGTGCACGCCGGGGAAGGAGACCGATCTGATCATCTCGTCCAGCAGCCTGTCATAAAGCATGTGGTAGTGCTTTTCGGACATGCGGTCAGTACGCAGTAAGTAGAAATCGGGAATGTCGGGCACGTTGTGCAGGGATAGAATTACAAAGTCGTAGTCGTGCGCCTCGCGCATGGCAAGCGCCTCTTCGGGGTGCTCCATGGGTTGTCCCAGCTCCAGTCCGCGCAAAAGCGTCAGCTTGCCTGCAAAGGCATCGCGTGCCGCGCTGACCTCGGCAAAGGCGGCGGCTTGATCAAAGTAGGGGTAAAGCCCCTGTACCTGACCGTTGACCTCGCAATGGTCGGTGAGTGCCATTACGCCCACACCTGCGTCCACAGCAGCCTGCGCCATGGCAAGAGCGGTTGCCGAGGGGTCACCGTCAAAGGAATGATGGGTATGAGTATGTAAATCGCAAAGCATATAGTACTCCATAATATATAGATAATTATATTGTAGCACAACTTGGGGCGTTTGTATAGAGAAAAACGCAATATTTTCGGAAAAATTCACATTTTTGCCGCCAAAACTTGCAAAAATACGCGGATTGTGTTACAATAGAAAAAAAGGAAGGGGGGGAGATCATGGAACGCGTGACCAATCTTTGGCAGCTGCTGCAAGCCGAGCGCGACCGCACGGGGCTGTTGCGTGCGTGCGGCGTAGCGGAGAGCGTGCTGACAGACGGCTCGGATTTTGACAAGCTGGATGCCTATGCCGCGTGCATGCCGCTTTGCAAAGGACACCCCATCCTGCAAGAGGACGCGAATTTGATCGAACGTCTGCTTGGCGTGAATATACCCATCTGCCCCGAGACCGCGCCGGCTCTTTGGCATGCGGCGGCGCACAAGCTGAGCGGCATGGGGGAGGAACCCCGGGTGCCCGTGGCTTGCGAAATCGCTTTCGTATCTCCCACCGAGGGGCGTGCTCGCAGCGTGGACGTAGGGTGTACCGTGTACGCCATGCCCACGCCTGAGCTGCTTATGCGGCTGATCGATCCCGAGGTGCAGGCGATTTGCGTGTGCGTGCAGATCGAGCAGTTTGTCAAGCCCAATCCGTATGCGGCAAAGCAGCTGATCCAAAAGCCGAGCGCCGAGCGGACTGCCCATGAGCGCGACCTGCTTAGCGCACAGACCCTGCGCGTGCTGGGCAAGCTGTGCGCCGAGCGCGATGACGGGAGCAGTCCCGTTTTGTACGTGGAATCGGATTTTGCCGCCCGTGATGCGTGGCGCGCCCTGCTTGCGTATTTGCAGCAAAGCGGATGCCTTGCGCAGATTGTACTGATAGTGCGCGATGCCGATGCTTTGCGCGCTGCCGCAACCTTGGCAGGCAGCCTGCCCAATCCCACCGATGCCCCCACCGTGCGCATAGGGGTCACAGATCCCGCGTTGCTTGCTCTGTATCAAACGCTGTTGCCCGTCGGCATGCTGCCGCCGGTCACTTCAATTGTATAAAAAAGGAGGAGCAAAGGCTACTTCTCATAAGGAAGTTAGAGATTCCTTGTAGGGGTCGACGTCCTCGGCGACCCGTTAAGGCAAAATTAGATACGCAGAAAGCAAAGAGATAACCCCGACAGACCTTCACGAAAGGTATGTCGGGGTGTTTTTTGTTATTCGTTACCTGAAACCAAAATGCTTTTGGGTATTTCGAAAATATTTTTTCCTTCTATGGATTCTATATACCACGGTTGATCTGCATTAACGATGACCGACTCCGCTTTTTCTTCTGCAATAATACACCCTATATAAGCATCTTTTGGAAAAACATTATCATATTTCTCATTTGACACAACGGGCCACTTTTCGATAATCCTATGTTGAATGCCATAGATGTCAATAAACTCACACAATACAATTTCCGGATATGAACTGTTATCTATCAAATCTATTGCTGTGGCTTTAATATAAAACATCGTTAATACCTCATTTTATCGCAAGTTTTGCGTTTGTATTACAGCGTTGCAAGCAACGCGGGCATCGGGCAAAGCCCATACTCCTAAGGTTGCGCGCATCCAAAGGCTCCCTCCGGGAGGGAGCTGGCGCCGAAGGCGACTGAGGGAGAATGCGTGACAATAAAACATATCAAAACTTCAAAGTTACGCGGGCTCCTTCCGTCACGCTACGCGTGCCACCTTCCTCCCGGAGGAAGGCTTTTTCTTAAACCCATTATAACACAAAACGGCAGAGAAAACAAGTTCTCTGCCGAAATTTGGTTGTAGGGGCGTTCACCGAACGCCCGCGGGCGACCAATGGTCGCCCCTACGAGTAAACATCCTTATGAGAGCCAGTCAAGCTCCTCCTTTTGTTTTGGAAATATTCGTAGGGCGTGCAGGGCACGTCCTCTTTTATACCAGCTCAATCGCCTCGCCCAGCGTCAGCGAGAACACGAATGCGCGGTCGGGGGCGCGTCCGAACAGCTGCTCCACGGCGCGTGCGTAATGCGTCAGCTGATCCTTATGCGATGCGATCATGCGCGCGCGGTACAGCGCGTGGTCACGCTTTTCCTCGGGAGTGGGGCGGTCGGTCTTGTAGTCACAAAGCGTAATACTGCCGTCCTTGCCCACCAAAAGCAGGTCGATCGAGCCTTGTACGTGCAAAAGCTTGCCTTCGACCAACTGCTTGACCCGATCGTTTTGCGTAAAGGTCTCCAGCGGTACGAAGTTGTTGAAATGCACCTCGCGCATGACCTGTGCGGCATCCAATACCAGCGGGAAGAACGCGCTTTCGAAAAAGCGGCTCAGCGCGCGTCGATCCACAATGGTGGCAATGCGCCGGGTAATGAATTTCTCGCGCTCCAATCTGGCAATCTCCTCGGCAATGCCGTGCTCTGCCACGCGGGCAAAATCACAGTATTGCAGGCAAAGGTGCGCTGCCGTGCCGCGTTCTGCGGCGGTAGGCTTGGCGTTTTCTGCCATCAGGGCAAAGAAATCCGGTTTTTCGGAGTGCATTTGTGCAAGGCGGCGTTCCAGCGCCTCGCGTGTTTGCAGCTCGTCCGCGCTCTCGCCCTCGGTAAAGCAGAAATCGGTGTCCAGCATGTTGGGGGAAAGCTTGGAGGCGGCTGCCTTGGAGGGAATTCTGTAAAGCAGCGACGTCTGCTGCTTTTGTGCGTTTGCCAGCTGCATCAGCGCTGCGTAATGTGCGCTGTCGGCTTGGTCGGTTGTCTTGGCGGTGCTGATGGCGGCGGCAGGGGCTTTGACGGCGGGGGGCGTTTGCCCTTGCTCGTAAAGCTCTACGCGACAGCAATCGCGTGTGCGCTGCTCGTCGGTTGCCATAGCGGCAAGCATCCAGCAAAGGTGATTGGGGGCTTGCAAAATATCCGCGCTACCGCCCATGGCGCACTCGCGCCACAAAGCAGAATAGGACTTTTTGATGGTAGCGGTCAGGTACAGACGCTCGCGTGCACGGGTGAGCGCTACGTATAAGGTGCGCATCTCTTCCTCGGTGCTGCGGTGCACCTTGCCCAGCGTCATGGCGCGGCGCAAAAGCGTATCGCGCTTGCCCTTGCCGTCCGAGAGCTTGATGCCCACACCCATGTCCTTGTCGTAAATCAGCGTTTGCTGGCTGTCGCGGCGGTTGAATTTCTTGCCGCACTTAACAAGGAAGCAAACGGGATATTCCAGACCCTTGGAGTGGTGCACGGTCATAAGCGCTACGCCTCCGCCTGCGGCAGATGCCTCCGAGCCCGAGCCCTTGGCATTGGCGGCGCGGTGCTGGGCACGGACAAAGCCGTAAAGCCCATTCCAATGCTTGCGCGTAAACTGACGCGCATTTTCGTAAAGGAATAGGAACGCATCACTCTCGGCAAAGGCGGAAAGATGCTCGTCCTGCGCAAGCTCGGTCAGCAGCGCATCGGCGCTAAGCTGCACGGCAAGCGTGCGCCATCCCTCCAGCTTTTGGCAAAAGGCGCGGCAGCCCACAGAAAGAGAAGCGTCCTGTCCATCGGCGGCATATTGTGCGATGGCATCGTACAGGGAAAGATTATGTGCGGCAGCCTTGCGCACCAGCGCCAGCTGCTCGGGGGTAAAGGCGGCTTGGTTGCCTGCCTGTGCTTCGGTTAACAGATAGGAAAGCGGAATATCCTGCGAGGGGTTGTCGATCACGTCCAGCAAAGCGAGCCAGAAGCGATAGGG
Organism: Eubacteriales bacterium; assembly: GCA_045650025.1. GTDB lineage: Bacteria > Bacillota > Clostridia > Oscillospirales > CAG-272 > SVQP01. The sequence continues at coordinate 7,694 of JAZRQR010000152.1, read as the reverse complement.
CGCGCTCTTGTAAAGCTCACCGCCCGTTTGCCGTGAGACGGGAATGCCCGCCTCGCTCAGCGCGCGTGCAAAGGTGTCCAGCGGAGCTTTGGTGCGGCTGAGAATGGCAATGTCCGAGGGCAGAATGGGCGTGCCGTCGGCTTTGGTCTCTTGTGCCAGCAGGCGGCGGATCTCGTGCACCGCTACGGAGGTCTCGGTATCAATGTCCGTATCGATATCGTCCTCGTCCTCCTCATCCTCGTGCTCCTCGGCAGGCTGCGTGATCTGCAGCACGACCGCCGGGCTGACGTAGCCCTCGGGGGCGGACTTGCGATGAATGAGGTCGTCATCGGGGCGGTAGCCGATGGTATCGGGGCACGCCTTGAAGATGTAGGCGCAGACTAGGTTGGTGAAATCAATGACCGATTTGTCGCAACGGAAATTCTCGGACATAAACAGCACGCAGCCGTCGTCGGTCGCGGGGGGATGTTCCAGCGTCTCGGGGGTCAGCGTGGCAAACGCGCGGCGGTAGTCTGCAAAGATGGAAGGGTCTGCCTCGCGGAAGCCGTAAATGCTTTGCTTGATGTCGCCCACCATAAAGCGGTGATCGCCGCCGATGATCGAAAAGATCTTATCCTGCAAGGAGTTGACGTCCTGATATTCGTCAATGTACACCCAATCGAATTTGTCGCGGTAGGAGGCGGCAAGGTCGGTCAGAGTGCCGTCCTCATTTTGCAAAAGGCGCAGCATAAAGCGCGGCATGTCCGAAAATTCGCATATGCCCAGGCGCAGCTTTTCCTCTGCGTAGCGCGCGTCGTATTCTGCCATAATGGCGTAAAGCGTGCGGCAAATGGCGGCGGTTGCGGCAAATTGCGCACGAATGTCCTCGGGGGAAACGGTAAAGTTTTCGGCAAGCTTTTTGATCTTGTCGTTTTGCTTTTTACGGAATGCGATGAATTCCTCGCAAAGCGGCGTTTTCTGATCCTTTTTGACAGCGGGCTGGCGCATAGCGGGATGCGCCTCAAACGCCTCCGCCGCACCCGCGTAGCCGCCGGTCTGCAGGCGATGCGCGATCATGCCGCAACGCGCGGCGTCCGCGTCAAACATGCCGGCAAAGGCAGCGCCGCACCCGGGATCGGACGCGATCTCGTCTTTTGCCTTTATGAATTTCTGCTCCATGGCGAGCAGGGTATTGACCGTGTGAGCACGCAGCTGTGCGCCCCAGAGCGAATCAAAGAAATCGCCCTCGGTCTCGCGCTCAATGCGCTCGGCGCAATCGGCAATGCGCCCCACACCGCGCTGTGAGGTCACCAGCTTCTGGTAAAGATCGGTCAGGGTGGGCACAAGGGCGGAGAAATCGCGCGAGGAGACCAGCGTTTCCACAAACGAAAGAAACGCGCTTTCTCGTGCAAGCCCCAGCACGCCGTGCTCAGTATCGCGGCTTTGCTTGTAAAAGCCTTCAATGACCTGCTCCATCACCGAAGCGGCAATGCCGTCGGCTTCGCCGTCATCCGCCATGCGAAAGCCTGCGGGCAAGCCAAGGCGCTCAAAGTTGGCGCGCACCGGCTCGCCGAAAAACGCATCAATGGTGTGAATGTGCGCACCCGGCAGCAGGAGCAGCTGATGGTTGAGGTGACGGTTAGCGGGATCGGATGCAATTGCCTCGGTCAGGGCAGAGGCAATACGCGCGCGCAGCTCGGCGGCTGCCGCACGGGTAAAGGTGACGATCAGCATGCGATCCAGCGTGCTGTCCTCACTCTCTGTAATCTGATTGATAATGCGCTGTGTCAAGGTTGCGGTCTTGCCCGAGCCTGCGGCAGCCGATACCAGAAGGGAGGTCTTGGTATATTGCATTGCCGCGCTTTGCGCAGCTGTCCATTGTCTTGCCATACAAAAGACGCTCCTTTCTTAAAATTCGTTGATCACAGCCTTTTGGCAGCTGTCCTTAATGCGGCAGAAGCGGCAAGCATCGCCATCGGGGCGCTTTTCGATCACGCCGCTGTACATCTGCGCGGCAATGTCGCGCACGGTGTCCTGCACGCTTTGGTTAATGGCGTCAAACTCCTCCTTGGTGCAGTAGAGCGTGCCCGCCTTTTTCTTTTCGGGATTCGCCTGGGGATCAATCGCCTGCGGTACGCCGTCCTCTGCAAGGATCAGACCGCTGGAGAAGGGCTTGGAGGTGCCGTTTTCCTCGGCTGCCGAGAAGTACAGCGCCGCCGAGGGCACCACGTTCTCACCGTAAAGCTTTTGGTTTTCGGGCGCGCAAACGGTAAAGAGGTAGAGCGGCAGCTGAATGTCCTTGCCGCTGTAGGCGTCCTCCAGCTTGAATTTGCTGCTGCCGGTCTTGTAGTCCACAATGCGCAGGTAAGTCTTGCCCTCGTGCTGCCAGACGTCCACGCGGTCCACCGTGCCGCCAATGCAAACGGCAGGCAGGGGAGAATTGCCCACGGGCAGAACCATGGGGGAGGGGGAGAGCGGATCGCGCTCGCTGATGCGTTGCTCAAAGGCAACCGGCACAAACAGCCCCTGCTCAAACTCCTGCATCAGCGTACTGAGCAGCGAGAGCGTCAGCTCGCGCAGCTTTAAGAAGCGGTGCATGAGCGAGGGAGGCACGTCCTCCAGCCTGCAATGGCAAATGGCGCTGATGTAAAGTGCGATAATGCTATCGGCAAGCGTCCCGGCTTCGGCGTCCTCCAAGGGGTGCACCTTGCCATCCTCCCCCATGCAAGCCTTGATGTAGTGCTCCAGTACGTAATGGATAAACGAGCCTGCGTCAGCATAGCTGACCGTTGCGGGAGCACGCTCGCGCAGCTCGAGAATGTTTTCGGAAAAATAGCGGTAGGGGCAAAGCGCAAAGGTCTGGATCTTGGATTTGCTCAGATATAGCTTGTCCCCCAGCAGCGCACGCGCGGTTTCGGGCGAGATGCAGGGCAGGCTGACCGCTTGGTCCTTTGCCTGTGCGGCGGGAGCGTGCGGCAGGTGCACGCGCGTCTCCTTGCAATCGGGGAACAGGTGCAGAATGCGTTGCCAAGCCACGCCGGGCGTGGTGTCCTTGCCGCCCGTGTTCTTTTCGGAGCGCGAGAGGATCAGGCGATCCGAGGGCTTGGTCATGGCGCGGTATACGTAAAACAGCTCAGCAGACGAGCGCGTTTGCTTGGTGACGTGCATGCCAAGTCCCAGCTCGCCCAAAATCAGCTTGTCCTGCTCGGAAAGCAAGCCGCCATCGCTGACCGAGGCGGGAAATTCACCCTCGTTGAGCCCCAGCAGCAGCGCGACCTTGACCTTGTCCACACGCATGGTGGCGGCAGAGCCGATCATCACGCAATCCTGCATGGTGGGCACCGAGCCCATGTCGCTCTTGGTCAGCATGACCGAAAGCGCCTGCGCAAATTCGGCAGGGGTCAGCTGCTCCTCGGGAAGCAGCACCGCCAGCGTGGAGAGCAGCTCGGTGACGTGGTCGTATAGACGCACCGTGTCGGATGCCTCTCGTACCTTATCCAGCTGCAGCTGTGTGGCAGCCAGATCGGCAAGGCGGTCGGCAACCTGCAGCTCCTGCAAATATGCCCAAACTGCCGCGCACATATCGGGCACGGCATGCGCGGCACGCAGACGGGTCTCTAAGTTTTGAAGCGGCTGCATCACGGCGTCCTTGGTGCGGTTGGCAGCAGCCAGAATATCGGCGGCGCGAGGAGACATGACCTCACTGTAGCCGTCGGGGTTCATGGTCCAGACCTCCGTAAAGAAACGGTTGCCCGAAATATTCCAAGTCTCGGTGTAGTCCTCGAAGCGATCTGTGTCGGCATTGTCCACGCCGCAAAGACCGGTATGCAGCAGCGTCATAACGTCGGCGCGGCGGTAGCCCGTGCACACGCAACGCAAGGCGCTCTGGATCAGGCGCGCAACGGGGTAATTGCAAATATCGCTGCGGCGCGAGAGGAAGTAGGGCACGCCGTGCTTTTCCATAGCGCGATCGAGAATGCCGCGCCAGGATTCCACGTCACGCACCGCAATGACAATATCGCCAAGCGTATAGCCCTGCCCCAGCAGCTGCACCACGTGCAAGGCAGCCGCCTCGGCTTCGGCATACGGCGTGGCGCATACGTAAAGCGAGATGGGCAACGGCTCGCCCGTTTTTGGCGTGGGCTTGGCGGAAAAATTCCAGAGCTTGCGCTCCAGCTCGATCAGGGGCGGGGAGGTGGTGCGAATGCTCTCGGTCAGCGTGATGCTCTCGGGCGCAATCCCCAGCTCGCGGCACATGCGCAGAATGCGCGCGCGCGTGCTTGCCTGCTCCTCCATGTGGGGCGGCGTGCTTTGCCCGTCGGGCAGGCAAAGCGAGAGCGTGACGCCCGCAGCCGAGCGCAGCATTTGCGCAATGACGCGGTATTCGGGCGAGGTAAAGCTGGTAAAGGAGTCGATATAGACCTGCGTGCCTGCAAAAAAGTCGTGGCGCTCCAGAGTGGAGGCAAGACGGGTCAGATTGTCGGCAGGGTCACCGCCAAAGCCGTCGTCCAGCATGTTCTCAAAGCAGGACCAGACCAGGGCAATATCGCGCATTTTCTTGTAAAGGGGAGAGTCCTTGGGCAGCTTGTCGCAAGCAAGCTCGGCTTGCGCGGGGGAAAGCCCCGCGGCACGAAGCTCCTCGGCAGCGCCCATCATGAGCGCGGGGAGGGCAGGGTCGGAGGTGTTGCGGTATTGCTCCAGCATACCCGAAAGCTCGCGCAGGGTCTTCCACATGTAAAGCGCACGCGCGGCAGGGGAGACAGGCTCGGCAGCAATGCCGCCGTACAGCCCGAACACCTTTTGCGAAAGGCGAGAAAAGCTGAAGATCTCAAAGTGCAGCCCGGCACCTGCGGGCAGTGTGGAGAGCAAACGGCGCTCAGCGCTGTAAACCTCCTGCTCGGGCACGATCAGAAGGGCGCGCTTGCCTGCGGCAACGTCATCGCGAATGCAGCTCTCAATATAGGCACTCTTGCCACAGCCCGAAAGACCGTATACAAAGGTCATCATACAGGCGTATCCTCCTTGATCATCAGATTCCTGCAAATGGTATCGCGTCCGCGCCATGCGTAGGCGCGGTGGGAAAATGCTTCATCGGTCATGCTCTGCAGGGTAGCAAGATCGGGGCAGGGGATCAGATCCTCCTGAAAATACGGAATCGTGGTGTACAGCGTACCCGCGCGCTTGGCGGCTGCGGTATAGGGGCAGGCGTCCTGACAAATGTCACATCCCCACACGTAAGGGTGCTCGCGCAAACGCTTGGTCTGCAGGGCATCGGTCGCGCCCTTTTTCTGGGTCAGCGCGGAAAGGCAGGAATCAAAGCACAGGTCAACGGGGCAGGCGCGGCGGCAAGCTCCGCAGGCGGGACAATGCAGCACGGGCGCGGGGGTGGAGTCGGTGGGCAGCGTGGTGATGATCTCACCGAGAAAGACGTAGGAGCTGTGCTCGCGCGTGAGCAGAAGTCCGTTTTCTCCTATTACGCCAAGCCCTGCCATGCAGGCGGTCTCCACCTCGGCAATGGGGGAATGATCGGCAAAGCCGGCAAAGACGTGATCCGGGAAATCGGTGCGCAGGGCAGGCAGTACTATCTCAAACAGCGCGGCAAAGTAGGCGTGGTAATCACGCGCCACGGCGTACATGGACACCGTGCGATCCTCGCAGGGCACGGCGTAAGGGACGGCAAGCATGAGAACCGAGCCGGTGTTGCCCTCGTCAACTGCAATACCTGCGCGCTCCAGCAGATACGGGCGCAGCACGCGGCAGTCCGAAAGCGAGATGGGCTGTCCGATCAAAAGCCCTTGGGGAAAATATTTGGCAAGATCCGTCACGGTTGCGTCCTCCTTTGGTTCGTTACTTACATTATATCAAAAAAACGCGAAAAAAACAAGCGGCATAGCCCAACTTCTCATAAAGAAGTTGGGCAGTTTTATTCGCCTTTCGGCGAGTGATATTGCTGCGCAGTGCTATTCGGCTTTCGCCGAGTTATATTCACTTCGTGAGTTTTCATGGCGAATAAAATACCACTGGAGCCGTAAGGCTTCAATATCACTGTCGCAAGAGCGACAATATCACTTCGACGAAGTCGGAATATAACTTAAGAACTGTCCTCTGTGACGCGCAATGAAGCACGTCAGGATTTTACAATACCGAAACCACAACATAACAGTCGTAGGGGCGATCAGTGATCGCCCGCTACAAACAGATACGCAAATACTTCTGTGTCATAAGATCCTTTTTAACATTTGAGCAATTTCTTGTTCTGAAAAAATTCCTTTTGCGGTGTTATGTTCGATTACATTTTCGTAATAGAGACCGGTTAAATTATTTTCTTGACATACATTGATAAATCGTTCGGAAAGAAATACAGCCCCGCCCAATTCATAAGTGTGAAAAATATCTGTGTCCACTTCTGTATGGGAGTCAAAATAAAGACCTAAAATGAAATCTTTGGTTCGTCCAACCGGATCGCATAAATTGCATATTCGTTCAGGATGATACTCCTTACCAAACACAATTTTTGAACGTGTATAATCAATAGGCAAGATACAGCGCGTCAATGTCAAGATATAGAAGGTCTGATCAACAGGTACCTTTTTTACGATAACCTTATCAACTTTTTCCGCATCTATAATCCCTTTTATGCCATTTTCTTTCAATACTGTCAATGCTTTTTCGGATATTACAAAAGGGGTTGCGGTTCCGTAGGTGAATAAAAAATCCGGAATATTTTTTCTTCCCCTTAATTCAAGGGTCTTCTCGCCAACCCACTTCATTCCCGAAAGAAACTGCTTGCACACCGGACATAAAGGAATTTGATTTTCATCATAAATAGGCTTAACAACTTCTCCCCATGCAAATTTTGTGGTTGGTGGATAAATTGCAATATATGTGTTTTGGTTCATAAAGCCTTTTCCTTTCTTAGAAATTCATTACCGTTATTCCGCGTCCAAGCATTTCGGCTGATTTTGCAATTTCATTATAGCAGGGAAAAGCAGAATTGTCAAGTTTAAGCAAAGACGTACATTTTTCGAAATTCAACGACTTTTTATGATATCTTCATATAACGGTCACAAAGATTTTATATAATTGTATATTGAAAAGTATCCGGACTTTTGAATCTGTTTGAGCCGCCATGGGCGGCATGGAGGTTGGCATGTATCACATTTTAGTTGTGGACGATGAGTCCAGAATCCGCGCCATTATCCGCAAGTACGCCGAGTTTGAAGGGCATCGCGTTACCGAGGCGACCGACGGCATGGACGCGGTGTACAAGTGCCGCGAGAATGCGTACGACATGATCATCATGGACATCATGATGCCCGAGCTGGACGGCTTTTCTGCTTGCCGCGAGATCCGCAAGATCACCGAAACGCCCATTATCATGCTCTCCGCACGCGGCGAGGAATACGACAAGATCAACGGCTTTCGCCTCGGCATCGACGACTACGTGGTCAAGCCCTTTTCGGGCAAGGAGCTGGTGCTCCGCATCGAAGCGATCATGAAACGCACGAAGACCTCGGATAAACCGACCGATACCGCGCGGGACGTCTTCACCCTGGAGGGACTGAAGGTCGATTTCACCGCCCGCATCGTCTATATCGACGAAAAACGCGCCGATCTTTCTCCGAAGGAATACGATCTGCTCTTCTATCTCATCAAAAATAAGGACGTCGCCCTCACGCGCGAGACCCTCATCACCAAGGTGTGGGGCTACGACT
>JAZRQR010000151.1:0-2987 GCA_045650025.1 Eubacteriales bacterium | reverse complement strand
TATGGCTTTCGTGATATTTTATTCGCCTCTAAACTCGCGTAGCGAATATCACTCGTCATAAGACGAATAACACTGCAAAGCAATAGAACTCGCCGTAGGCGAATAAAACTGGCGTGATACTCCGTTAAGAGTATCACGCCTTGGGGTTCAGTCCTTTTTTTCGATCAGCGCCAGCATTTCGGGGTCGAGCGGGCGCTTTTTGAAGTAATACTGTCGGTCCTCGTCCGTGATAGAACGAATGATGCGGCAGGGGTTACCTGCGGCTACCACCATGTCGGGAATGTCGTGCGTGACCACGCTGCCCGCGCCAATCACCACGCCCGAGCCGATGTGCACGCCGGGGCAGATGACGCTTTGCGCGCCGATCCACACGTTATTGCCAATCGTAATCCCAATGCCGTATTCGGGTCCTGCGCCCCGCACGTCGGGATGAATGGGGTGCCCTGCCGTGTAAATGCCCACGCCGGGGGCAAGGAAGCAGTTATCGCCAATCGTAACGCGTGCCACGTCCAGAATGGTGCAGTTAAAGTTGGCAAAAAAGTTTTTGCCAACAAAAATATTCTTGCCGTAGTCGCAGTAAAAGGGCGGATTGATCATGGTCGAATCGTCCGAGCCGCCCAGCAGCTCCTTGACCGTCTGGCGAATGGTGGAGTAGTCGGTGTAGTCCGCCTTGTTGAGCGTATTCAGCAGTATGCGGCTCTGTCGCATATCCTGCGCCAGCTCGCGGTCGTATATGTAAGCCATTTCGGCGTCTCTGCGTTGCTTGTTGGTCATGTGTGCCTCCCTTGGTGAGTTGGCTTTATTATATCACACAAAGATCTGCCTGTCAATATCGGCAAAAAGGTAGACAAAGCGGGCAGGCGTGTGGTATAATGAGAACAATACATCATTGCGGAGGATTTTATGACAACACTCGCTTTGGAACATATGATTTTGCACGTGGATTTCGCCTCGGGTCAGGTCGCCTCGCTGATCCTTGACGGTAAAGAGCGCCTGCATGCCCCCACCGCGCTGTTTGCGCTGCGCGTGCGTGACCTTGCAGGCAATGCCACCGTGTACGGTGTGCACGACGCCACCGTTTGCACGCTGACCGAGGACGGCGCTACCTATGCGGGCTTTGCGCTCCCGGGGCTTTGCGTGCAGGTGCACCTGACAAACAAGCAGGGAAGTGCTGCCTGGCGCGCCGAGGTGCGCGGATTGGACGCGGGGCACATGGTCGAGTGGCTGGATTTTCCGCTCCTGACGCTGCCCGCGTTGTGCGAGAACAATGCACAGGGCAACGGTGGTACCGTTCTGTACCCCTATAACGAGGGCGCGCTGATCTCCAACAACGACCACCGCAATCAAACCGATTTCCGCCATTGGGAGGCGGAATACCCCAGCCTTGGCTGCTACGGTGTGTTTCCCAACATGATCTGCTCGCAAATGCAGGCGTACCTCTGGGAGGACGCAGGGCTGTACATGGGCGCGCACGATGCTTCGCGCGGCGTCAAGGGCATTGACTTTTATGCCGAGAACGGCGGCATCACCATGCAGATGCGCCTGTTCTGCGGCGTGGAGTTCGGACAGGATTTTGTCATGGATTACGATATTGTGTGGCGTGCCGTGAACGGTCGCTGGGAGTCTGCTGCCGAGGTGTACCGTGATTGGTTCGAGTCCGCGCCACCGCCCCGCGTCAAAAAGAGCAAGGATAATCCCGACCTGCCCGCCTGGTATACCGAGAGTCCCTTGGTGGTGACCTATTGCGTGCGCGGCGTGCACGACATGGACGAAATGAGCCCCAACGCGCTCTTTCCCTATACCAACGCGCTGCCGCTGCTGGAGCAGATCAAATCGCGTGCCGAGACCCGTCTTCTGGTGCTTTTGATGCACTGGGAGGGCACCGCACCCTGGGCACCGCCCTACGTGTGGCCGCCTTACGGTGGTACTGAGAATTTTACCGCGTTCAAGGAAGCGCTGCATGCCAAGGGCGATCTGCTTGGCGTGTACTGCTCGGGCTTTGGCTATACGCTCTCGAGCAACCTGGTGGACGATTACGATTGCACCGAGACCTGCGAGCGCGAGGGCTTGACCGCGGGCATGTGCGCAGGACCTGACGGCAAGGTTGCCATCAGCCGCATTTGCACCGGACAGCGCAAGGGCTATGATATTTGCCCCGCCTCCGAGGTGGGACACGATATTCTGGCAAAGGCGTATGAGCCGCTGTTTGCAAGCGGCATTGACTACGCGCAGATCCTTGACCAGAACCATGGCGGCGGTCAGTATTTCTGCTATAGCCGTGAGCACGGTCACCCGCCCGTGCCGGGTGCTTGGATGACCGAGAACATGCAGCGCATGCTGGGCGAATGGAACGGTAAGGCGCAGGGCATGCTGCTGGGCTGTGAGAGCGCGGCTGCCGAGCCGTTTATGGGCAATTTGCTCATGAGCGACAACCGCTTTGAGCTCAACTATCACATCGGTGCACCCGTGCCGCTGTATGCATACCTCTATCACGAATATCTGCGCAATTTCATGGGCAATCAGGTGTCCTGTCCGTTTATGGGCGATCAGGATACGCTGAATTACCGCGTGGGCTACTCGTTTGCCGCGGGTGACCTTATGACGCTGGTCATGACTCCCGACGGACAGCTGATGACCAACTGGGGTAACCACGATTTCTCTCGCCTGCCCGATCGTGAAAAGGCGCTGGATCTGGTGGCAAACCTCTGCCGCTTCTACCGCGAGGGCGCAGGGAAGTACCTCTGTAACGGACGCATGATCCCTGCCAAGCCCGTGACGTGTGGCAAGGTGCTTGCGCACATGGAGTGGTATGGTCGCGCGTTTGCGTTCCCCGCTGTGTACAGCACCGCATGGCAAGCCGAGGACGGCAGCCGTGCACAAATTTTTGTCAATCCCGGTGACGAGGCGCAAGTCTGCACCGTGGACGGACGCGAAATCATCGTGCCCGCAAGAGATGCGGTGATGATCGAACGATAAATGATAAAACA
>JAZRQR010000150.1:0-3578 GCA_045650025.1 Eubacteriales bacterium | reverse complement strand
TTTGTGTGTTCAATCAGGGATGTGCCTCTTCGTAGGTCCAGCTACGGAAGTTGTTGGGCTCGTAAACCGCATCGGGATCGGTGTAGTCGATGAAGTAGATATCCTTGAAGGTGTTATCGGTCTCATCGAAATCGTCGATGTTGTCAACCCAGTCGTTTGCGTTGAAGAATACGCTGACGAACTTTCTGGGCTGGTCTGCGGTGTAGGAATCGGACAGGCAGTAAGAGAAGGTCATTTCAATGTTCTCTGCACGGCAGTTGGTGAAGTTATCTGCGGTGATGTTACCGGTTGCATCGTAACCAACGAATGCAGCCAGGTTGTGGAATGCGCTCATCTTTGCATTCACAACAGAGCAGTTTACAAACTCGATGTTGCCGCCAAAGTTGCCTCCAACAAAGCCTGCTGCGCGGAACGCGATGTTGTGACCGCCGTTTTCCTTATCCTGGTTGGTATAATCCATCCAACCGTCGATGGTAGCATTGGTCACGTGGCAGTTTTCAAAGTATACCCATGCAGCGCCGTAAATTTGACCAACGAATACGCCGATGTGACGCTCCCAAGCGGTAATGTTGGGGCTGTCAAAGTTGAGGTTCTGGAAGGTCAGGTCGTACTCAGCGTTCTGGATAAAGCCAAAGCCGAATGCGAAGTCGGGCTGTGCAGCGGAAGGAGTTGCCTCATCGGTACCTGCAATGGTCAGGTTCTTGATGGTGTGGCCGTTACCCTCAAAGGTCACGCAATCCAGGTAAGAACCGTCCACAGGGATCCAGTTGTAGCCTGCCATATCAATGTCAGCGGTGAAGTTGACGGTAACCTCAAAGTAATCAGTGCCGTCTTCAATGATGGTGTTTGCCCACGCGATCAGCTCCTCTGCGGTGCCGATGTTGATAGCGCCCTCAACGGGTGCGCTGGTGTTGTCGGTGGTAACTTCTTCGGTGGTTGCTTCCTCGGTAGGAGTTTCGGTTTCCTTCTCGGTAGGAGCCTCGGTAACCTGCTCGGTAGGAGCTTCGGTGGTAGCTTCGGTCGTGTCAGCGGGCTCTTCACCCTTATCGCATGCAACCATTGCGGCAAGCATGGAAAGGCACAGCAGCGCTGCCAGAATCAGGGAAAGCTGTTTTTTCATAGTATCCTCCATGATGATTTTGTTTTACGTATTAATCATATCATATTTGCTTTTTTTTGTCAACACGAAACTTGACAGATATTACGGAATGTGCTATACTAAATGCGGAAAAATTCACTCAAAGGAGAACCAAGAATGAAGCCTATCAACAAATATATTGACCATACCAATCTCAAGCCCTTTGCAACCGCAGCTGACATTACCAAGCTTTGCGCCGAGGCAGCTGAGCATCATTTTGCGTCCGTTTGCGTCAATCCCGCAGACGTAGCTCTTGCACACAGCCTGCTGGGGGACACCGACGTCATGACTTGCACGGTCATCGGCTTCCCTCTTGGCAAGAACGTGACCTCCATCAAGGTCGAGGAGACCAAGGCAGCTTACCGTGACGGCTGTGACGAGTTTGACATGGTCATCAACGTAGGCAAGCTCAAGGACAGAGACCTCGATTACGTTTGCGCTGACATTGCGGCAGTCGTGGCTGCAGCACAGGGCAAGACTGTCAAGGTCATCATTGAGACCGGACTGCTCACCGACGAGGAGATCGCCATTGCAACCCAGCTTTCCTGCAAGGCAGGCGCGCACTTTGTCAAGACCTGCACGGGTGTGAATCCCGGTGCTGCTACCGTTGAGGCGATTGCCATTATGAAGGCAAACAAGACCGAGAACGTTTGCATCAAGGCTTCGGGCGGCGTCAAGACCTTTGAGGCAGCGCAGGCTATGATCGCGGCAGGCGCGGACAGAATCGGCACCTCCTCGGGCATTGCCATTGTTTCGGGCGGCGTTGGAACCAGCGATTATTGATACCTTTTCCAAAACACAAGAGGCGGAGCTGTAAAACTCCGCCTCTTTCTGTTTTCCCGGCGCGATCGGGCTTGACTTCCCCCCTGTTATATGTTACAATGAAGCAAGACAATACAAGCGTATTGGCAATCACACAGCAAAGGAGTCTGCATATGGGAAGCAACCCGCACTACACCGCCCTGGCGGAAGACCACAAGATTCTGGACGACAACGTTTTTTATATTGAAAACGAATACATCAAATTCGGCATCAACACCGCGCTTGGCGGCACGGTCACCTATCTTGCCGAGCACGGCAAGCCCAATCTGATCAACAGCGCCGACTGGGGCAGACAGGTACAGCTCTCCTTCTATTCCGGCCCCGTTCCCTTTCATCCCGAGGGCACCGAAATGGGAGTAAACTGGACGCATACCGGCTGGAATCCCATTCAAACGGGAGATTGCTTCTTTAACCGCGCCAAGCTGCTTGAGCACAAGGTACAGGGCAACACGCTGTACGTCAAGTGCATTCCCATGCAATGGGCACTCAACAACGTGCCCGGCGAATGCTCCTTTGAGCTTTGGTACACGCTGGAGGGCAAGACCGTCAACGTGACCGCGCGTATCAATAACGATCGCTCCGACAAAACGCAGTACCCTGCTTGCGGTCAGGAGCTCCCTGCTGTTTACACCAACGGCGAATTTTACCGCATTATCTCCTACGTGGGCGAGCATCCCGGAACGGGCGGAGAGCTGACCGAGATCGTCAGCAAGAACACCGGTGACCGTAACTGGCCCTCCGAGTTTATGCTGTATCCCGAGGGCTGGGTTGCGCTGGTGGATGACCACGACTACGGCTTGGGCGTTTACAATCCGCACACCTGCGGCGCGGTAGGCGGCTTTGCAGGCGGGGTGGAACTCATGGGCATAGGCGGTGCCAAGGATTTTCAGACCGCAACTGTCAGCCCCACCACTAGCGTCATTCTTGACCACAACATCGTTTACACCTTCCATTTTTCCCTGATCGTAGGCGATCTGGACTCCATTCGCCAAACGGCACTGGAGATGGATGCCAAGGTGGATCACAGAAAATTTGATTTTAGCAAGGATCGTCAGAACTTCTATTACCTCAACACCACGGACAAGGGGTATGGCAATCAGGATTGTCTGGATTTTGATTTTAAACGCGACGTATGGCTGCGCTCGCCCTTTATTTACGTTTCTGCAGGCGAATGCAAAAAGATTTTGCTGGATGCCGCGTTTGACGGTGGCGAAATTGAAGGCGTTGCGGGCTTCCGCGTTTACTGCGAGAGCACAACGCCCGAACGCAAGGGCTCGCCCTGCTCTTGGGCAGAAGTTCCCTTCAAGCTGACGGGTGACGGTGAGAGAAGAATCCACGAGATCGACATTTCTGCTATCGACAAGCCCTACTACACGATCAACCTGATCTTCAAAACCAAAGGGCATGCAAAGGTCTATGCCTTTGCGTTGAAATAATGGTTGAGAGTTTATGTGAGAAAACCGTTTCCGTTCTTTTTGAGCATAGAGCTGCAAAAAGAACCAAAAACAGCGTTTTAGGAGTTTCGCGCCTGCGGGCGCGACTTGGGGCGCTGCCCCAAGTCCCTGCGACCTTTTTGAAAAAAGGTCGATCAAAAACTTTCAAAAAAGCCCGTCAAGCA
>JAZRQR010000149.1:0-7703 GCA_045650025.1 Eubacteriales bacterium | reverse complement strand
AGCAAAAACAGCAGTCCATACGCGCGCAAGTAGGCGTGCACTGCCCTGCCCGCCGCATCGCATATTCCCTGCACGCGCGCACGCCTGTCGGGCGCAAAGCCGCAAAGCACGCATTCCCGCAGCCGCTCACCGTCCAGCGCCAGATAAAAGCAGGCAAGCCCGTACACCAGCACCGAAAGCACGCCCGAGGGCAGCGAGGTGGCGGCATGCAGCGCAGCTCCCGTCAGCCCCTCGCCCAGGCGCGACAGCAGCGCACCGGTCAGCGTTTGCGCCAGTGCATCCAATCCGCCAAAGAAATCCGCTATGACGGGCAGCTCCAAAAACCGCTGCAAAAAGGCAGGCAGGGCACTCCCCTCCCCTTTGGTGGCAAACAAACCGCCAAGCGCCTCGGCAAGCGACTCCGCGTTGGCGTTCAGCCAGGCATAAAACGCCGATGCCTCGCGCCACAAATAATAGCCGCCCAGATACAGCGCGCCGCCTGCGCCTGCCAGCAATACCAGCAACACCGTCACGCAGCACACGCCGGGACGCAGCGCCGTGGCACGCGACAGCCGCTTGCCCAAGGGACGCACGAACGACACGGTCAGCCACGCCAGCAAAAACGGCATGAGAATAGGCACGCCGTATTTGCCAAGCACAAACGCCAGCGCCAACGCGCACACAGCCACGACCAGCCGCGATGCCACAGCACTCATATTTTCCTCCTGCATGTTCTCTCCTTTTATTATATATGTGTACAAAATGCAAATTCCGAGTGCTGACTCTTGACATCAAACACCCTTTCTGTTACAATACTATGGTACAAAAGAAACGAGGTATGCATACATGAGCAAAAAATACAGCAACAAGGGCTATCATGCACGCACCGCTGTGCAGCCCAAAAAGGACAACACCAACACCATTATCACCTGGGTCACCGTAGGCCTGTGCCTGGCAGTGGTTGCCGCAATTGCGATTGCCATTATGGTCGCAACCGGCACGTTTGAACCCACGACAGAGCCCGTCAACGTGGACATGACCGAGGTCAAGAGCGAGATCAACTCTTACGGCGTTCTCGATTTTGCCGAAACCGACCAGGTGACCGAATACGTCAAGATCACGGTCAAGGGCTATGGCGACATCATCATTCGTCTGCGTCCCGACGTAGCACCCAAGACGGTTGAGAACTTCCAGAAGCTGGTCAAGGAGGGCCACTACTCGGATAAGATCTTCCACCGCGTCATCCAGGGCTTTATGATCCAGGGCGGCGGCATGTGCGAAAAGGATGCTTGCTACACCAACAACGGCTCGGAGCACAAGGTTGGCTCGATCAAGGGTGAATTTACCAGCAACGGTCACACCAACAACCTCCAGCACGTGCGCGGTGTCATTTCCATGGCAAGAACCAACGCACCCGACAGCGCATCCAACCAGTTCTTCATCTGCGACGCTGACTCCGCTCACCTCAACGGTAACTATGCGGCATTCGGTTACGTTCTGGCAGGCATGGCAACGGTTGACAAGATCGCGGCGGTTGAGACCAGCCCCGAATCCAGCACGCAGAACAAGCCCGTCGAGGACGTTGTCATCGAAAAGGTCGTGTTCGTCACTCCCCTGAAGTAAAAAAAACAAGAGCGAAACGGATTTTCCGTTTCGCTCTATTTTTATTTATTGCGCATCTGCTTGATCTTTTGCTCGTCGGGCGTGACGTAAGCCGTCCAGTTGGTGTGATAGATCACCAAGCCGGGCTTGGCGGCAGGCGGCTTTTTGACGTGGCGCACCTGAATGTAGTCCACCGCGACGTGCTCGCCCGTTGCCTTGGAATAATACGCCGCGATCTCGGCTGCATCGGTAAAATCCTGGGCAGGCGGCTCTTCCCCGTCACACAGCATGACCACGTGCGAGCCGGGCATGCCCTTGACGTGGGACCACCAGTCGTTGCGATCCGCCACCTTGTGCGTAATGTACTCGTTTTGCACGTTGTTCTTGCCGCACAGCACGCGATAGCCGTTGGTGGTGGTAAACTGCATGACCACGGGGTTCTTATTTTTCTTGGGCGCTGCGTACCCCTTCATGCGCGAGGCATAGCCAAAGCGATACAGCTCCTCGCGGATCTCGTCCAGATCCGCCTGCGTCTCGGCGCGGGTCAGCGCGTCAAACACGGTATTCAAATACGCCAGCTCATTCTCGCCAAGCTCAATCTGCTTGGTCAGCTCCACCTTGGCGTTGCGCAGCTTGGTGTATTTTTTGTAGTATTTCTGTCCGTTTGCCACGGGGGTCAGACGCTCGTCCAGCTCGACAATGCAGGTGCCGTAGCTGCCGTCCTGCTCGTTCCAATCCTCGTAATCTACAAGCTCGGCACGCTTGGCGCCCTTTTCCAGGGCGTAGAGATTGCCCATGATCAGATCACCGTACTTTTTAAACTGCTCCGCCTGCTCGCACTCGGCAAGCTCGCCGCGCTGTGCCTCCAGCTTTTTGGTAATACGGCTCTCACCGTGCGTCAGCAGCGACAAAACGTCCGAGGCGCGCTGCTTGATGCGGCTCTCGCGGTCACGCGAGGCAAAAAATTCATCCAGCATCAGCCCCGCGCTCTCATAGGTGCGGCGCGGCACGTCCTCGCCGTAATGCGTCAGCGCAACAAACGCATACTCCACCGGCTTTGTGCCGTCGGTCACCATGGTCGGCTCATACGTGCCCGTGCGTACCGCACCCATAATCGCATCAAACGCGCGCCACAGCTCCTCTGCCGTGCAGTATTTGACAGGCGTGTCGGTGTGCCTTGTCGCGCGATAGGCAATCTCCCTTGCCACGGCGGCGGAAATGCCCATATAACGCTCTAAGATCCAGCGGTCGGTGCGCTGCTCGGGGTCAGCCCCCGCATACGCCGCAGCAAACGCCTCGGCGCTCTCTTCTGTGGGATCGCACTTGTTCTGCGCGGGCGGCATCTCATACGTCATGCCCGGCAGCACCTGGCGCTTGGACGAGGTGGTGAAATCCACCGTCTTAAGCACCGCCATGATCTTGCGGTCGCCATCGGTAAAGATCAGATTACTGTACTTACCCATGACCTCTGCGATCAGGTAGCGCGTGCAGGTAAATCCCATTTCGTCGCGCGTTTCAAATTCCAGCTCACAAACGCGCTCAAAGCCCAGCTGTCTTGCCGCACACAGCTTTGCGCCCGACAAGTGCTTGCGCAGCAGCATGCAGAACATGGGCGGCTGCTGCGGATTCTCCTTTTGCACCTCGGTAAAGCCGATGCGCGGATTATTGGAGCCCGCATTGATCAAAAGCCGCTTGCCGCCAAGCGTGGTGCGCATTTGCAGCACGATCTCGTCTCTCTCGGGCTGCAGCACCCTTTCGATTCTGCCGCCCTGCCCTACGCTGCAGATCTCGTGCAGCGTGCAGGCCAGCATACCAGCATCAAATGCCATACAAAATTCCTTTCAACTTGTTTACACCAAACTATCCAGATTCTTATAGTTGGAAGAATCCGGCATGGGAATGACGTACTTGTAGTACTCAATTCCGTATTTCTCGCAAAGCTCGTACACCTTTTTAAGATTATTTCTGCGCTCTACCGTGCCCTTTCCGTCCAGGCAGCACAAATAATATGCCTGAATGGAGGACTTTTCCACGTGCGCCTTTTGCTCCTCGGTGACTGCCATTTCCAGAGCCTCTTCCCAGTACGCTCTCATCTGCTTGCCAAAGGTCACGTCGCGCTGACCGTTTGCATCGATGAAGGGGTACATCTTCAGTCCCTTATCAAAAATACCAACGTGAGAATTGCGCTTGATGGCATGTGCGGTCATCAGCGTCATGTATTCCTTGATCTTGACCCAACCGGGACCGTAGTAGTACTGCATAAACTCATCCATATACGCGTAATACTGCTCCTCGGTCATATCGGGATCCCACAGCAGCTTTGCCAAAAGGTAGGAACGCAGCTCGGCAAACTCACCCGAAACCGATACCTGCTGCCCCTCTAAAAACACGCCCTTGACGTTGTGCGCCTTGTAGAACTGTACGTTTGCGTGCAGCACGTCAAAGTTGGGGAAAAAGCTGAAGTATGTTTCTGCGTTGTAGGTGTAGTCCCAGATGTAGAGGTTGTCGCAGATCGCGCTCCATTCCTCAATATCCTTGCAGAATTCCTTGTTTCTTGTGCAGGACGCGTCATGCAGCGTGTGCGTAAAGCAGCACTCGATGGAGCACAGACGAATGATGACGTTATCCGCAGGGCGCACCGTCTTGGGAGCCTTACGGGTATAGCGGTATGCAAGCGTATCCACGTACACACCGGGATAATCTTCCTTAATATCGTTTGCAATGCGGTTGACAAAGGTCAGAAGCGAGCCCATTTCACTGCCCTCCGCATCGTTGATGGCTTTGCAATTCTTACAATTACAGCCGCCCACGCCCGCATCCGAGTCGTTTTGCGAGACCGAGATAATGGTTGCCTCGGGGTTGTCATCCAGCCACTCGCGCACGTTGGCAAGCACGGTCCGGTAGACCTCCTCGTCGGTCAGGCAGGGCTGCACGTTGCCCGTGTGGGTGGTGCCGCCGGTCAGCAGGCTGAAGGTATGCACGAATCTGCCCGCATAGCCTACGCCGCCGCCAATCTCGGCAACGGGGGTCTGGCTGTCGTAAAAGCTGTTGTCCTTGGAGTGGTTGGCAAAATCCTGCTTGTAGCGCATATCGTACCAGTAGGTATCGCGCAGCTCAAAGCTGGGGTTGTGCAGCTTGGAAAATCCCTCGGGGATCTGGGCAGACGCCTGATTGATCACCACCGTGGTGTCGGCGGCAAAGAAGCGCACGCCCACAAACATTTCCAAGAAATCGTACACGCCGTACATCGTGCCGCGGTCCATGCTGCCCGTAATGTACAGCTTGCCGCCATCGTACAGCATGGTGTAGCCGTCCAGCTCCACCTTGGCGCGTGCCTCGGTCACAGCGGGCGTGTCGCGGTCGGTCACGCCGATCACGATCTCGTGCTCGGACGCCTTTTCCTCTATGCGGAAACCGGTTGCCTGCTCTAAGTACTGCACCAGCTCATCCGCGCTGTTGCGCACGCAAGCCGCGCCGCTCTCCTGCACGACCAGCGTAAACTCGGTGATATTGACGCCGCCGATGGTAAAGAGATCCAGCGGAATGCCGTCGTCAGGCTCGGTTTCGGCTTCAGTTTCGCTCTCGGGCTCGGTTTCGGCTTCGGTCTCCGATTCGGTTTGGGTGGGAGCCTCGGTCTCGGTCGTGGACGGAACCTCGATTACGGTTGTTGTATCCTCGGTCTGCTCGCCCTGCCCGTCCGAGGGGTTGCAAGCCACGACCGAAAGCGTCATCAGCGCAGCCAGTGCCAGCAGCGCGCCACGCAGCCAAATGGTATGTTTCATGCTCTTTCTCCTTTACTCAAACATCAAAGCATCCACCTCTGCCAAGGAAGCAAAGGTCATATCGGGTCTTTGCGCAGGCTGTGCGGCATCCACGTCAGCGGGCTGCGTCTCGCCGGTCAGCACCAAAATCGCGGTCACGCCGTGCAGTCTGCCCAGCGCAATATCGGTGTAGAGTCGGTCGCCAAAGATGCAAATATCGTCCTTTTCCATGCCGGTTGCCTCGCAGATCATTTCCACGGTCTGCACGTAGGGCTTGCCGAAATAGGTGGGGACAGCACCGGTCGAAGCGGTGACAAAGGCTGCAATTGCGCCGCTATCCGGAATAAAGCCGGTCTCGGTGGGACAGTTGAAATCGGGGTGAGTGGAGAGATACTCCGCGCCTCCGCGCACAAGACGGCAGGCGTTGTCCAGCTTTTCGTAGGTCAGCGTGGTATCAAAGCTGGTAACCACAATGTCCGCGCTCTTTTCGCTGCCGGTCAGCATGGGAATGCCCGAAGCGCTGAAATGCTCGACCAGCTCGGGCGTGCCTACCAGATAGACGCTCTTGCCGGGGCGATGGCGCTTTAAAAATTCCACCGTCACATCCCCCGAGGTCATGATCTCGTCCTCGCGCGGCGAAAAGCCCAGGCGCGAGAGCTTGCCCATATAGAATTGTGTGGTGTGAGAGGCATTATTGGTGAAGAACAGCACGCGATACCCGTTCGCGCGCAGATGATCGATAAAGCGAATGGCAAAGTCAAACACCTGATTGCCAAGATAAATGGTGCCGTCCATGTCAAACACAAACAGCTTTTTTGCACGTAAAATGTCCTTTTGGTTGTTCATTTTTCTGCTCCTTGGGAGATACCCTTACGTATTTTTTCAATTCATTATAACATATACTTGATTTTTTTGCAAGATGATGCTATACTGTAATAAAGATTATTTGCAATTGACGAAAGGAATTTTCATCATGCAGCAGAACAAAGCACAAAATAACGTGGTCATCGGCATTGACGTAGGCGGCTCGACTACCAAGATCGTAGGCTTCCGCCACTCCGGCAAGGGCGAGGAGCTGATTGCGCCCCTGTTCGTGCAGGCAACCGATCCCATTACTTCGATATACGGCGCGTTTGGACGCTTCACCATGGAAAACGGACTGGCTCTTTCGGACGTGGACAAGGTCATGATGACGGGCGGCGGCTCTTCCTTCCGCTCGCAGCCCATCTACACCCTGCCCTGCAACAACGTCTCGGAATTTGAGTGCATCGGCTTGGGCGGTCTTTATCTGTCCGGCTTGGATGAGGCAATTGTGGTCAGCATGGGCACGGGCACGGCGCTCATTCACTCCAAGAAGGTGGGCGATGCGACCATGGTCAAATACTTAGGCGGTACGGGCGTTGGCGGCGGTACGCTGCTGGGTCTGACGCAAAAGCTGACGGGGGTTGGCACGGTGGAGCACATTGAGGAGCTTTGCGCCGGGGGCGACATTTCCAAGGTGGATTTACGCATCAGCGACATTTCCAAGAACCGCACTTACGAAAACATGAAGGACAACCTGACCGTTTCCAACTTTGGCAAGGTCAGCGACATTGCGACCAACGAGGACATTGCGCTGGGCGTTGCCAATATGGTGGCGGAAACGATTGCAATGGTGGCGGTATTTGCCGCCCGTGGTTGCGGCGTTAAGGACGTGGTGCTGACGGGTAATCTGTCGACCATTGAGCCCATCCGCAAGACCTTTGAGAGTTTGGATCAGTTCGGCGTCAACTTCATCATTCCCGAGAACGCGCAGTTCGGTACAGTCATTGGTGCTGCGTTGCACGACAGTCATAAATGTATTTAACAAGCACCCATAATAAAGCCGCGGCGCACGCCGCGGCTTTATTGCACGCATCCCCCGAGTGTCCGTAGGGGCGCATTCTATATGCGCCCGCGCAAACCATCCCCCGAGTGTCATCCTGAGCGGAGGAATTTTGTAACTTGTTGCAAAATGACGGAGTCGAAGTTTTGCGGAGCGGAATGTCCGCAAGCGGACAAGAAGCGGAGCAAAACCGCAAGCCATGATACCGGGGACTGTCCCCTGTGTCGTGTCCGCAGGACATGATACTGCGGGACTGTCCCCCGTGTCGTGGCGCAGCGGGATCTGCGATGGGTCTTCTCAACGTCTGCTTAGCCTTTGTTACATTTTGTAGGGACAGGCGTCCCCGACTGTCCCTGTATCGAATAAACTACTTTGTGCCTGCTCGGGGCGGTCGCCGCATGCGGCATGACGTCGCCCCCTACGCATGGACAGATTGCATTTCCGTAATCCGTTACATCAAGAACAGTTCAAAGACTAACATCGCAGATCCCGCATCA
>JAZRQR010000148.1:0-15393 GCA_045650025.1 Eubacteriales bacterium | reverse complement strand
AGGAAACCGAGAGACCGTCCACGTACTTACCGCTCCACTCGGCAACCAGCTTGTCAAAGAGCTCCAGCCGCTCTTGCACGATCTCGGGCATTTCGGTGGTTGCAACCAAAAATTCATCGCCGCCCATACGGAAGCAATCTGCCGCATCTTTGAAAGCGTTCTTGATGCAATCGCTGGCAGCCACAATCATTTCGTCGCCTGCTGCGTGACCAAGCGTGTCGTTGGTCTGCTTGAGCATGTCAATGTCCAGGAAGATCAGGTGCAGGTCGCTGGAAACGGGGCCCGTCTTTTGCTGGGCTTCAAATATGGTATAGGCATAGCGACTCTTGAGCCCTGTCATAATGTCGGTCAAGGCGTATTCCTTGTATTGCGTGGTCTGTACAACCTCCTTGATCGCGCGGTTGATTCTGACGTAGGTGCTGATCATGACCGAAGCTAACACAATGGCTGCTGCGCCCAATGCGCCCAAAAGCCAGTTGCCGCCGCGGAAATACGCAACCACCGTGATGACCAGCATGCCAAGCAGAGCCCATGCGCTATAGCGGAAGATGCCGCCTACTAAGAAGAGGTTTTGTCTGAATGCCAGGAATACGGCAAAGATGCCTGCGGCGATCACGATCTGTGCGTGGATCGGGATCAGCATTTCGGAAAAGTCCACAAGTCCCAAGAAGAACAGGATCCATTCCGTAATCACAATGATCTTGGCGATCAGCACGATCCGGCGCAGAGAGGCAAGCCTTTCGGTGCAGATGGTTTTCAGAATGCCAAGCAGGGAAAGCGGCATTAAGGAAAGCGAGAGGTAGGTCAGCGTACCGGATGCCGCAAAGGCTCCGGTGGAGATTGCCCAAACGTAGGATTCCGTAAAGAACCACGTGCCCATGGAGGCGGAGAACAAGCTGATCCACAATAGCGCTTGGTAATTTTCCTCCGGGAGCACGGCGTTTCTCCAGCCGATCACCAGCCAAGTGCCAAGGGTAACGGCAGCGCACATCATCAGGATCAAGGAAAAGATCAGGTGAGCGGCGTTTTCTTCAAGGATCTGAAATCCGAATTGCGCAGCGGAGGTCAAGCCGATGGAGCGGATCTCGGTGCGGTAGCCTGAGGTGCGCTCGGTGATATGGACAACGATCTCCTTGCCGCTGTGCTCGGCGCTCAGCGGAATCAGCGCCACGTAGTGACCCATGTCGGTTTTGATCAAGCCAAAGGTGGAGGGCAACGCGTGGAAGATCTCCTCGCCATCTATGTACGCGGTCATGGATCTGTAATTGCACATGATCTGCAGCACCGCATGGTTGGGAATGTCGGGCAGGGTACGGGAGATCTGAATATCGGATGCACCGTCCGAATAATTGTAGGGGAAGGTGATGTCCGCCTCGGTGCCGTCCGGCTGCAGCAGCGTCCATCCGTCGGAAAGATCCTCGTGGAAGTCGTCTTTTACGTAGGAGGAATTTTCTTTCATGCCAATGACCGCAATCAGCATGAATATCAAGGTCAAAGCAAAGATCCAATTGAGTATTTTGCGAAATCGCTTCAATGCACAGCCTCCTTTCCGGAATGTAGGCTTGCAGCAGTCTTATGCAGACGTTGCCGCTTGTATACGTTCATTGTAGCACAAACGTTTGGCAAAGTCAATAGTAATAAGTAACGAAAAAAGCTCAAAATTCCTTGTATTTCAAGGAATTTTGAGCTTTCCTTATGCAATTGTGCAGCTGGGATTATTCCCATTCAATGGTTCCCGTGGGCTTGGGAGTCAGGTCGTACAGAACTCTGTTGATGCCCTCGACCTCGCCCGTGATTCTCGCGGTGATCTTATGCAGCACGGCATAGGGGATCTCCTCAATGGTAGCGGTCATCGCGTCCTTGGTGTTGACGGCACGGATGATTGCGGGCCATCCCTCGTAACGGCTCTCGTCCTTTACGCCAACGCTCTTGATGTCGGGAACGGCAATGAAGTACTGCCAAACCTTCTCTGCAAGACCTGCGTTGTCAAATTCCTCACGCAGAATCGCATCTGCCTCGCGCAGTGCGTGCAGTCTGTCGCGGGTGATAGCACCCAGGCAACGAACACCCAGACCGGGGCCGGGGAAGGGCTGACGGTAAACCATCTTGTGGGGCAGACCAAGTGCCTCACCAACCACTCTGACCTCGTCCTTGAACAGCAGCTTGATGGGCTCAACCAGCTCAAACTGCAGGTCCTCGGGCAGACCGCCTACGTTGTGGTGCGATTTAACAGCCTTCTTGCCTTCCGCTGCCTTAATGCTCTCCAGAATATCGGGGTAAATGGTGCCCTGTGCCAGGAAGGAAATGCCCTCCAGCTTGGAAGCCTCGTCTGCAAAGACGTTGATAAACTCCGCACCAATGATCTTTCTCTTTTTTTCGGGCTCTGCCACGCCTGCAAGCAGGTCAAGGAAGCGGTCGGTTGCATCGATATAGATCAGGTTGGCATCCAGCTCCTTGCCGAAGATGTCCACTACCTGCTCACTCTCGCCCTTGCGCATCAGACCGTGATTGACGTGTACGCAAACCAGCTGCTTGCCGATCGCTTTGATCAGCAGTGCGGCTACGACAGAGCTGTCTACACCACCGGAAAGCGCCAGCAATACCTTTTTGTCGCCTACCTGTGCGCGGACCTCGGCTACCTGCTCGTCAATAAAAGCCTGCGCCAGCTCAGGGGTGGTGATTCGTGCCATGGATTCGGGACGAACGTTGCTTGTGCTCATAAATGTCCTCCTTGTCAAGGAATACGTACGTGACGTATCCTTACCTATTAAAATACATAAAAATTTTATCAAAAAAACTGCGAAAAATCAAGAGGTTTTCCGCAGTTTTTTGCTGTGTTATACATTTTTTTCAAAGATGAGGTTCCCGTCGAAATCCAACGCGGTAAAGGTGCGGTTCTCGTAGAGCATGTAGGTGGGGGGATTGCCGCCCTTGGGAATGGTCACAGAGCCCGGATTGAACACGTACAGCCCGTTTTCCTCGTGGTGCTCCACCACGTGCGTGTGCCCGTAAAGCACCACCGTGCCGGGCGTAAGGTCGGGAAGGGGATGGTGACCGTGGTGCAGATACATGGTCAGGTCGCCGTCGCAAATGGTCTTGGCGGCACTCAGAACGTCAAAATCCAGTACCATGCCGTCCACCTCTGCGTCGCAGTTGCCGCGCACGCAGACAACGCGGTCTGCAAGGGCGTTGAGCATGGGGATCACCTGCTTGGGCGCATATCCCGCAGGCAGGTCGTTGCGTGGGCCGTGATACAGCACGTCACCCAGCAAAACCAGCGTGTCGGCTTTCGTTTTTTTAAAAATTTCGCATACCTTGGCGCAGGAATCCGCGCCGCCGTGCAAGTCGGATGCAATGAGTAGTTTCATGATAAGAGCCTCCTGTTGTTAATTGCGTAGGGCGGGGGGCTTGCTCCCGCCGCATCATTGCCCGTGTCATCCTGAGCGGAGCAAACAATTGAGTATTGTTTGCGTAGTCGAACCCGACCATAGGGAGGGTGCGCGAAGCGCAGGATCTACGGGCACGAGCCTACCCCTCGTAGATCCTCAAAACGCCTCTGGCGTTTTGACTTTCAAAAATCCGCAATTCGTTGCAGATTTTTGAAAGTTCGACTCCGAAAACATCCGCACGGGATGTTTTCTACGCTCAGGATGACACGAGGGGCGTAGGGCGGGGGGCTTGCTCCCGCCGTAAGGTTTATTCCTTTACCAGCACCTTGGTGATCTCGCAGATATACACGCGGTGAAAATCGTCTATGGGGTAGTTTTTGAGTAGCGCGGGGTCAAGGAAATTCTGCTTTTTGAGGTCGTCCACGTAAAGCTTTTTGCAAAGCAGCACCATGCGCGCCTGGGCAAGATAGGGGGTCTCTCCCTGGAAGGCAGGGGTCAGACCGGTTGCGGCGTATTTGTCTGTATCGCGTCCGCTCTTGGTGCCGCAAAGGCGTAGCGCGTCGCGGTATTCGGGGGCAAAAAAGGAGAGGGAAAGGGTGTCCGCACTCTCGCAAAATTCGTACGTGTAGCGCTGCGGACGCACAAAGCAAACGGCAATGGGCTTGTTCCACAGAATGCCAAGGCAGCCCCAGGATGCGGTCATGGAGTTGGGAGTGCCGTCCTTGGCGGCGGTGATCAGCATCCAGTCCTTGTCAATGGCGTGAAAGGTGTTGTCGCTGATCTCGTAAGGCGTGATCTCTTTGAACATGGTATACCTCCCGATTTACGGTTTATAAAATGGCGAGCTTGGATCTGTCGCGCGGATGCTGACCTCGCCCGCATAAAGAGTGCGTTTTTTGCCGTCGTCGGCAAGCACAAGCAAAGCGCCCGTGTCGTCAATGCCCTGTACGGTGGCAGGGAAACGCTCACCTGCCGAAATGCATTCCACGTGCATCCCTTCAAGCAAAAAGCGCGCGCGGTAGCCGGGCAGCCAGAGCGCGTTCTCACCGCTTTGCAGGTAGGGGAAAAGGTGGTCGCACATGCAAAGCGCCAGCTCCTCGGGGTCAAGTGCCGCTTGCAGGCTGCCTGCAATGTTTTCCAGCTCGGCGGGGAAATCGCGCGTGGTCAGATTGATTCCCACGCCAATGGCAATTGCCGTGCCGTGGGGCGTGCCGAACGATTCGCACAGAATGCCGCAGACCTTGTGCTCGTGCAGGTAAAGGTCGTTGACCCATTTGATGCGCACGGCAATGCCGCAAAGCTGCTCGATCGCCAAGGCGCTTGCCAGCGCCACCGCGCAGGTCAGTCCCCCCAGCTCAGTGATGGGACGATTCGGGTAATAGAGCAGCGTGGCGTAAAGCCCCGTGCCGTCGGGCGAGTAAAAGCTGCGCCCCATGCGCCCGCGTCCTGCCGTCTGCGTACGCGCAATCAGCAGGGTGTTCTCCGCCGTGCCTGCCGCAGCCAGACGCCGTGCCTCGGTATTGGTGGAATCTATGCTGTCGTAGTGCACCACGCGCACCTCTTCAAGAGCCATGCCGCTCACCTCCGTTCTGGTATCAGTATAGCACAAAACGCAAGATGCGTCAAGGGGAGGAAAAATTCTCGTACAAGTCGCGCCGCCCGCCGCGCTATCGTGACTGTTTTTTGAACTTTCTCCTATTTCTATTGACTTTTTTGCCCTTGTGGTGTATGATATTGGGGTAATATTATATGAAAGAGAGATTTTCTATGAACAAGTATATCAGAACTGCCGTGCTGTGCGGCGTTTTGGCGGCGTGCATGCTGCTTTGCGCTTGCGGTCAGTTTGGCGGTGGACGCGAGCAGATCGACAACGTGCTGGACAAGGTCTTCGGCACGGTGGCAGAGGACACCCAGGCTCCTGAGAGTGCCACCACGGGTGCGGCACAGGCTGAGCCCGTTGTGCGTTACGATTATTTTGCCAACGATATGAGCGCATTCGTTTCGTTGAGCAAGGAGCAGTACGCTGCATTCCAGATCAACGTGGGCAAGGATTACCTGGTGACCGACGAAGTGTTCCAGACCCAGCTCAACAGCATGCTTTACCAGTATGCAACCGCAACCAACGGCACCGAAAAGGTGACCGACCAGCCCATTCGCTTTGGTGACCAGGCACACATCTACTACCGTGGAGAGAAGGACGGTGTGGAATTTTCCGGCGGCTCTAACATGAACGACAGCACCCCATATAAGCTGGGCATTGGCTCCGGCACCTTTATCCCCGGCTTTGAAGAGGGCTTGATCGGCGTGATCCCCGCAGAAACCAGCAAGGAAAACCCCTATGCGTTGCACGTCACCTTCCCCGAGAACTACGGCAATGCAGATCTTGCAGGTCAGGACGTGATTTTCTACGTAGTCGTTGAGTACGTGGTGCAGTATGAAGTGCCCGAGCTGACCGACGCGTTTGTCAAGGATACGCTCAAGTATACCACCGAGAATGAGATCGGCACCGAACAGGGCGCTCTGGTAGCAGACTACCTCAAGACCCTGCGCGAGAGCATGGAAAAGAACGCGCGCAAGTCCGCTGAGCAGACGGCTTACGGCATGGCAATGCAGGAGCTGATGGAAAAGCTGACCTTTACCTCTTACCCCGAGGGCGAGGTGGAATACTACTACAACTCCTATCTCGAAGAGTTTGAATACTACTACGCTATGTACAAGACCTACTACGGCTACACCTCGCTGGACGAGTTTGCCATTGATTACATGGGTCTTAAGAAGGGCGACGACTGGAAGAAGATTCTGACCGAGAGCTGTCAGGAAACGGTCAAGTCCAGCATTCTCGTGCATGCCATTGCCGAGCTGGAGGGCATGGAGGAGATCACCGACGAGGAATTCAAGGCAGAGCTTGACTATCTGGTAGAGTATTACTCGCAGTACAACTACACCGCAGAGTACATCCGCGAGCAGATGGGCGATGAAGCTATCAAGGATAGCGCGCTGTACGGCAAGGTGCAGGAATTCATCATGGAGAGAATCGTGATCTCTTACGAATAAGACTAAAAACACCCCGCAGGAGCTTCCTGCGGGGTTTTTACGTGGCGTTACGCCGCGCTTTTGAGCGGTGCAGCTGCCGCACAGAGCATATTTTCAATGAAAATGCCGTACCCCGTGGTGGGATCGTTGATCAGCACGTGGGTGATTGCGCCGACCAGCTTGCCGTTTTGGATGATGGGGGAGCCTGACATGCCCTGTACGATGCCGCCGGTCTTTTCGATCAGCGCAGGATCGGTGACCTTGACGGTAAAGCACTTGGAGCCGGTGGCGGTTTTGTCAACGTCCGAGATGCGGATGGTGTATTGGCATATGCCGCCGCTGTCCAGCGTGCACAGAATGTGCGCCGCGCCCTCCTTGACCTGGTCGCGGTAGGCGATGGGGAGCGTGCTTTGCCTTGAAATGGGCTTTTGCGAGAAGATGCCAAACACGCCGCAGTCGGTGTTTTGCAGCAGCGTGCCGGTTTTGGCGGTACCGAAATAGCCCTTAAGCTCGCCGGGCTTGCCGCTGACGCCCTTTTGCACACCGCTGATGGTGACGTCATTGACCACGCCACGCGTCATGGCAACCAGAGTGCCGCTTTCCTGGTCGCAAATGCCATGCCCAAGACCGCCGAAAGCGCCCGTGGCAGGGTCAATATAGGTCACCGTGCCAATGCCTGCACCGCTGTCACGCACCCAAAGCCCGGTTTTGTAGCGGTTTTCGGAGACCGATCTGGCAGGCGTGAGCGTGGTGGTGTAGGATCTGCCTGCGCGGGTGTAGGTCAGGGTCAGCGGAGAGGAGCCTGCTTCGGCTACCATACTGCCAAACTGTGCGGCATCGGCAATCGGCTTACCGCCCAGCGTGGTGATAACGTCACGCGTGCGCAGCCCCGCGGCATAGGCGGGATTGATACTGCCGCCCTCTGCGTCCACGTCGCAAAAGCCGACCACCAGTACGCCCTCGGTGGAGAACTTGACACCGAACGGCATACCGCCCGGCAACAGCCGCACCTCCGTGGCAGGGGCAGCCGATGCCGAAAGGATAGGCAGCGGCACACCCAGCGCGCCCAGCAGCAGCGCAAGTGCCATGGAAAGCGCAAAAAAGCTTGCGATTTGTTTGCATTTGAATTTCATGGAAGTTTTCGTCCTTTGTAGAGTGAATGTGGAATGGTTCCAAGGTTATCATGCCCCAAGGTGAGCGAATCATGCTTTGTAATAATTGTACGCGTATTGACAAATTGCGAAATTGTGATAAAATTAGTTTGAACAAGCAAGCGCGCTTGATGCGCGGCGGAAAGGAGCAGAATATGGCGAAAAAGGTGCAAAATCCCATACAAGACGATGCGCTTGCACGCGCGGATGCGCTGCGCTTTGCCGAGATCTGTCTTTCCTACGTAGCGCGCGGCGTGCATCTGGAGGACGGCATCGGTACGCTGTCGGAAAAGCGTATGCATGCCATTTTGAAGCATTACGTATGCGCGGACGAGGCGTGTTATGAGATCCGCGTCAAGGATGCGCTGGGGCAGGCGGACACCAAGGGCAACGGGTACGTGGCGGACGTGCTGCGCGGCAGTAATATCTGGGAGATCCAGACCGGCAGCATGTACCCCATGCGCGCCAAGATTGCCTGGTATATGCAGCATACGCCGTACGTGGTCACGGTGGTGGTGCCTGTGCCGTACAGAAAGCATATCAACTGGATCGATCCGGCTACGGGCACGGTGCAAAAGCGGTCGGCAAGACCGCATACAACCAAGCCGTCGAGCGTGATCAGCGAGCTGTTCTGGCTGCGCGAGCATCTTTCCAACCCAAGGCTGCGCTTTGAGCTGCTGCTTTTGGAGGTGGAGGAATACCGCTTGCTGGACGGCTACGGAAAAGAGAAGAAGGCAAGAGCCTCGCGGTATGAAAAGATCCCGACCGCGCTTTGCGGCACGGTGGTGCTGGAGAAGAGGGAGGATTATTTGCAATTTTTGCCCGAAACCTTACCCGACACCATGACTGCCAAGCAATATGCGGCGGCAACCGGCATTCGCGGCAGGGATACGTATTACGCCCTGCGCGCTTTGGTTGGCGCGGGACTTTTGACCGAGGGAGACAAGATCGGACGCGCACAGAGCTGGGTGCGCACAGATCAAGCATAAAACCGCCCGTGGCTGTTGTAAGCCGCAGGCGGTTTTTATGGTTACTCTTCGGGGGTGTAATTATACACGATGGTTCCGTTGGTCAGTGCCTCGTTGCCATAGATGATCTCAATTTGGTTGAATGCTTGTTCGCTACCACAGTAATAGAAGGTGGCATTCGTGATTTCACCGCCCTCAAAGGCAAACGAGTCGATCGTTTTAAGGCTTCGGGGCAATACAACGCTTTCAATGGCGGCGCACTGGTCAAATGCCTCCTGACCTATGTAGGTAACAGAACTGCCGATCACGACACTTTTCAGCGATTTGCAGGACATAAACGAGTAGGAGGAAATGTAGGTAACGTGATCGGGGATGACGATCTCGGTCAGCTTTGTACAGCCGTCAAACGCGTTTTCACCGATGAATTCCAACCACTTTGGCAATTCAATGCTTTCAAGCATTCGGCAATTTGCGAAAGTGGTATCGCCGATTTTGATAATGCCGTCACCAAGTCGGATCTGTGAAAGCTTGTAGCAATCCGCAAAAGCGGAGAAGCCCAACTCAACGACTCGGTCGGGCAGATAGATGCTTGTGATCAGCGGGCACTTGGCAAAGGCGCAATCTCCGATTTTCACCACGTTATCCGGAATGGTGATACCGGGCAGCTTACTGCAACCGCAAAAAGCAGAGCCTTCTATGATACTGAGCGTAGAGGGGAGCGTGACCTCGCAAAGATTTGTGCAATCGCGAAAAGCGGCCGCGCCAATGGTTTTTATGCCTTCGTGAAGAGTAACAGACATCATGGAAGTACATCCCTCAAAGGTTCTTGCGGGGATCTTGGTCCAATGTGTGGGGATGCTTACGCTGATCAAGCGTTTGCAACCCGAAAACATGCCTTCTCCCATAGTGTCCAGTCCTTCGGGAATGGTGACTGTCTGGATATTTGTCTTGGCAAACGCACCGTCGCCAAGCCGTGTAAGCCCTTGCGGCAGAGTAATGGCTTCGATTGCGGTGGAGCAGAAAGCAACCTTGCCGATTTCGGTCACCGAGGGTGGGATCTCCACGTCCTTGAGGGCGATACATCTGTAAAAGGCACTATCGCCAATGATAGTCAGGCTTTGCGGAAACTCTACGCTCTTCAGACTTGCGCAATTTGAGAAAGCGGAATAAGGAATTTCGGTCATGCCGGAGGGGAGCTTTAATGTGTGGAGGAGACTGCATTCGTCAAAAGCTGAAAAGCCGAGTGTGTGTAAGCCATCGGGGAGAATGACCTCGGTAAGCATGGTGCAATATTCAAAGGCTTTGGGTTCGATCTCCACCAGACTTTCTTGAAATTCAAATGCGGAAAGCTGGTTGCAAGAATGAAAAGCGGAATAACGGACGGCAGTCATGCCCTGCGGAAATTGTGCCTGCTTGAGAGACTGACAATTCCGAAAAGCGCTTGCTTCAATGGAATAGCTGCCATTTGCGGCGCCGATCTCAAAGCTGTTCATCTTGGTACAATTCAAAAAGCATTCCTCACTCAAATTTCCCTCCAAGGTTTGGATGTGGACGCTTGTCAGCTTGCTACACTCCCAAAACGCCTTGGCTGCGATGGTGACGGTAGCCCCGATATTGACTTCGGTCAGCGCGGAATTGCTGAATGCGCCCGTGCCGATTTCCAGTCGATCCCCGGTAAAATCAAAGCGTTGCAGCTTGCTATATGAAAAAGCACCACCGCCGATTTCCAGTCGATCCCCGGTAAAATCAAAGCGTTCCAGCTTGCTATATAAAAAAGCATCACTGCCGATTTTTTGGATGCTTTCGGGCAGCGTGATTGCCGTGATCTTAGAGTTTGCAAAAGCCTTGCTTGCGATTTCGGTCACGGTCTGACCGGAGGGTGAGATCGGGGGAATGCGAAGCTCGGTGTCCGTGCACGTTCCCAAGCCTACTACGGCGCAGGTGTTGGCATCCAACGTTTGGTAGACCAAGCCTTGGCTGTATAGTTGTGCGTCCTCGCTTGGCGAGAATGCGCAGCTGCAAAGCGTGCATAACGTTATCAAAATGGCAAAAGTCAATATTTTTTTCATCAGAGACCTCTTTGTAAGAATTGATGTACTCATTATAGCGCAGTGGGTGCGCAATGTCAAGGAGAGTGCAGCAATTTGTGCAGCGAAATGCTTTTCTGAAAAAAGGTTGACCCAAAACGTGATCAAAAACTTTCGCGTGTGGCAACGGACAACTTGACAAACCCCAAAAAACTTGCTATAATATAAAAATATAAAGATGAAGTTTAGCCTTACGGCTAAGGAAAGGAGAAGTGTAATGCATACGAAGCCATTTACACCGTGTGTGCCGACCCGTTTTTACGGTTGGTGTCCCGACGGTCGTTATTCGCTTTCTGCATCCTTGCAGAATTTGCATGATTGCGGTTTTACTGCCGCAGACGTGTCGCTTGAGAATATCAGCCTGCTCGACGACGCTTGGCAAAGCGTGCTGTACGCTGCCGCATCGCGTGCCAAAGCCCTTGGTATGACCTTGCCCGTATGCCACCTGCCTTTCTATATGCCTTCTCCCGATGATCAGGTTGCCATGCAGCGTTTTGCACGTGAGCAGGCGCGCGGCATTGAGGCGGCTGCGCTGATGGGCATTCCCGTAGCGGTCATTCACCCCATAGCCCGTCATTCCTCGCGTACCTGTAAGCAAGCTTGGTTTGCCGAGAACATCGCATATCTTTCTCCGCTTTGCGAAAAAGCCAAAAAGCTGGGCGTGACGCTTGCGGTGGAGAACATGGCAAGCACCAAGGAAAGCGAGCACGATCACCTGTACGGCTGTCGCGCCGTGGAGATCGTGGCAATTGCAAAAAAGCTTGGCATTAAAACCTGCTGGGATACCGGTCACGCGCATACTGCGGGGCTTGCGCAATCCCATGAGATCAAGCTGCTGGGCGATACGCTTGCACTCGTACACCTGCACGACAACGACGGAGGTGACGCGCATCTGGTACCCTTGACGGGGCAGATCGACTGGGCGGACGTTGCCTGCGGACTTGGCGCTGTGGGATATGAGGGTGTGCTGGATTTTGAAACCAAGACCTCGCACCTTTCCATGTATGACCCGATGCGCGAGCAGCTGGCAGCAGACACTCTTGGCGCGGCACGCACCCTTGCGCGCATGCTGCAAATTCACAGATAAGGACGGATACGACTATGATTTTATATAACTCTCTTTCTCACAAGCGCGAGGAATTCGTGCCCAACGTGCCCGGCAAGGTCAGCATGTACACCTGCGGACCCACCGTGTATCACTTTGCGCATATCGGTAACCTGCGCACCTACATCATGGAGGACGTGCTGGAGAAGTATCTGCGCTACGCCGGCTATGACGTCACGCGCGTCATGAACATTACCGACGTCGGTCACCTGACCAGCGACGCCGACGAGGGCGAGGACAAGATGCTCAAGGGCGCAAAGCGCGAGCATAAAACGGTCATGGAGATCGCACAATACTATACCGATGCGTTTTTTGCAGATTGCAAAAAGCTCAATATCCGCACGCCCGACATCGTACAGCCCGCAACCGGCTGCATCAAGGAGTTTATTGATCTGGTGCAGGCACTTCTGGATAAGGACTACGCGTACGAGGCAGGCGGCAACATCTATTTTGATACGTCCAAGCTGGAAAAATACTACGTATTCAACGATTTCAACGAGGAAGATCTGGCAGAGGGCGTTCGCGAGGGTGTAGAAAAGGACGAGAACAAGCGCAACAAGGCAGACTTTGTGCTGTGGTTCACCAAGTCCAAGTTTGACGATCAGGAGCTCAAGTGGGAGTCCCCCTGGGGCATCGGCTATCCCGGCTGGCATATCGAGTGCTCGGGTATTTCCATGAAGTACCTTGGCGAGTATCTGGATATCCATTGCGGCGGTATTGACAATGCCTTCCCCCACCACACCAACGAGATCGCGCAGAGCGAGGCGTACGTGGGTCACAAGTGGTGCAACTACTGGTTCCACGTGCTGCACCTGAACACCGACAGCGGCAAGATGAGTAAGTCCAAGGGCGAGTTCTTGACGGTATCTCTCTTGGAGAGCAAGGGGTATGATCCTTTGGCATACCGTTTCTTCTGCCTGCAGTCGCACTACCGCAAGTCCTTGGTGTTCTCCTGGGAGAACCTTGACAACGCGGTTGTCGCGTATGAAAAGGTGATCGCGCGCATCATGCAGCTCTCGACCGAGGGCGAGGTAGATGCCGAGGCGTTTGCCCAGGGCAAGGCTGCCTTTGCAAAGGCGTTGGATAACGATCTGAACACCGCGCTGGCAATCACCGCGGTATATGACGTGCTCAAGGCAAAGTACAACGATGCCACCAAGCGCGCGCTGCTGAACGATTTTGATGCAGTTCTTTCGCTGGAGCTGGTACAGACCGCCGACAAGCGCAGAGCGGAGAAGGAAGCCGAGGAGCAGGCGGCTCGCGAGCAGGCAATGCAGGATCCGTTCGTAGCAGAAATTCTGACGCTGATCGACCAAAGAGCGGCAGCCAAGAAGGCAAAGGACTTTGCCGAGGCAGACCGCATCCGTCAGTATCTGCTCTCCAAGGGCGTCACGCTGCTGGATACCCGTGAGGGAACCACCTATCAGATCAATAAGTAAGAGGAAATATGGAAAATAACGCAAAAAAGACCACCAAGGAAGCGGTCATGTATCTGGTGTTCGGCGTGCTGACCACCGCCGTGAGCTGGATCGTGCGCTTTGGGATTCTGTGGCCCGGTAAGGCGATCTTTGCCATTCAGGACGAGCTGAGCATGCAGTATACCGTGCTGTTCACGGTTGCCAGCGTGATCTCCTGGATCTGCGCGGTGCTGTTCGCGTTCTTTACCAATCGCGCGTTCGTGTTTCAGGAAGCGGACAAGGAAGCGAACGTGTGGGTGCAGATGGCGGAGTTTTTCGGCGGCAGACTTGCCACCTTTGTGCTGTTCGAGTGGCTGCTCAATCTGGGACTGACGCTGGCGCTGAGCGCTATCTTGCCCGAAGCCATTGAGATTCTGACCGTGGACGTATCGCAATACCGCGGTGCTGCAATCGAGGTGTTTGCAATGGGCGTGGTGTCGGTTGCCAACATTGTGGCAAATTACCTGATCGGTAAATTCCTGGTGTTCAAAAAAGCAAAAAATACGAAAAATGCATAAAGTGAAAGGGTTGCCCTAAGGCAGCCCTTTTTGCTTATGCCAAACGAACTTGACAAACCCCGAAAAATGGTTTATAATGAAAATGAATGAATATGTAAAATCGAGGGATTTGTATGATTACGGATACCATAGCGGCGATCAGTACGCCGTACGGCAAGGGAGGCGTGGCGCTGTTGCGCATCAGCGGTGAGAGAGCCGTGGAAATTGCCGAGCGCGTCTTTTTCCCCGTGGGCGGCAAGACGCTTGGCGAGCAGCCGGTCAATTATATGGCGTACGGGCGCATTATGGATGCGGACGGCACGCAGGTGGATGACGGTATGGCGGTGGTGTTCCGCGCGCCGCGCTCGTTTACGGGCGAGGACACGGTGGAGATCACCTGTCACGGCGGCATTTTGGTCACGCAGACCGTGCTGACCTGCATTTTAGCGGCGGGAGCGCGTCCTGCCGAGGCGGGCGAGTTTACCAAGCGCGCGTTTATCAATGGCAAAATGGGACTTTCTGCTGCCGAGGCGCTGGGCAATTTGCTGGAGGCAGGCACGCGCGAGCAAATGCTGCTTTCGGGTGCCGGTATGCGCGGCAAGCTGAGCAGCAAGACCGGCGAGATCTACGATAGCCTTTGCCTGGTGCTCTCCAGCGTGTTTGCATGCATTGATTATCCGGATGAGGATCTGGCAGACATGAGCCGCGAGCAAATGACCGAGGCATTGACGCTGGCACTTACCAAAACACAGGCGTTGGCAAATACGTATAAAACCGGTCATGCGGTTGCCGAGGGCATTCCCACCGTCATCTGCGGCAAGGCAAACGGCGGCAAGAGCTCGCTGTATAACCGCATTGTGGGCAGGGAAGCGGCAATTGTGACCGATATTGCAGGAACAACGCGTGACGTGCTGACCGAAACGGCAGCCATGGGACGCGTGACGGTGCGATTGCACGATACGGCAGGCTTGCGCGAGTCGGACGATTACGTAGAGCAGATCGGCGTGCAGCGCGCGTTAGAGCATCTGGAGAGCGCCGAGCTGGTGCTTGCCGTGTTTGATGCGTGTGCCCCTTTGACCGAGCAGGATATGGATCTGCTGGCGCGTCTGCGCGCGCACAGCGGCTGTGCGGTCGGCGTGCTCAACAAGACCGATATTGCAACTCCCGCACAGGTCGAGGCGATCAAGGCGCAGCTTGCGGACAGCGTGTGCTGCACCGTGGGCATCTCCGCCAAGACGGGAAAGGGGTATGATGCGCTTGTCAAGGTCGTGGAGCAGCAGTTTATCGATGGCGCGATCGACCTGCGACACGACGCGGTGGTGGCAAATGCACGCCAGCACGCCGCCCTTTTGGTTGCCATGGAGCGCATGGAGCAAGCGCTGGGCGCACTTGCCATGGGACTTCCTGCCGATCTTTGCTGCCCGGATATTGAGCAAGCGGCAGCGGCGCTGGCTGAGGTGGATGGCAGAGCCGTATCCGAGGATGTGGTTGCCGGCATCTTCGCGCATTTTTGCGTAGGAAAATAAAGGATTTACGGATTCCGGCATTTAGAATGGGCAGCAAAACGACACGGAAGTGTGTGATAAAGGCGTCCCCCGGGGGGAAGCTGTCGCGCAGCGACTGAAGGGGAATGCGCAAGCTTAGGATTGAAAGCGCAGCATCCAAACAGATAACCGTGCCTTTTAGCCCGCAACTCCCCTTCAGTC